>JAFULU010000351.1 GCA_017483125.1 Clostridia bacterium | reverse complement strand
TCGTGCCCGAAGGGCATCTCGCAAACTCACAAAAAGGCTGATTTCGCCTGACGGCGAGCGATATGCGCTTCGCGCGAGATATGCCCGCTGGGCGCGATATGCCCGTTGGGCGCGATATGCCCTTCGGGCGTGAACACACCGAAAAACCGCAATTTTCAAATTCCCGCATAAACGCCCTCTCCCCCGCCCATACTCCTCCTACCCGCAAGGGAATCCGGATTTCCAATCCATAAAAACGGAGGACATTATGGTACTCACCCAGAAAGAAGCCACCCTCATCAAGGACCTCAAGGGGCAGGAGAAGCTCTGCATCGACAAGTACACCAAGCACGCAGAGTGTGCCGCCGACCCCCAGCTCAAGCAGCTCTTTACCCGCATCGCCGACGTAGAGCGGGGGCATCTGAACACCCTGAACCAGATCGAGCAGGGGTCGGCCCCCGCTGTGGGCGGTCAGTCCAAGACCCAGATCCCCACCTTCACAGCCTACCACTCCGCTGAGACCCCCGAAAAGCAGCAGGACTGCTACCTCTGCACCGATCTCCTCACCACCGAGAAGCACGCCTCGGGGCTGTACAACACCTGCGTGTTCGAGTTCGGCCAGACCGAGCTGCGGCAGGTGCTGGGTCACATCCAGACCGAGGAGCAGGAGCACGGGGACATGATCTACAAGTATATGAAGGCCAACAATATGTATTCGTGAGGATCCCTTGGGGGCGTCGGTTCGGCGCCTCCTTTTTGATTGCGGTTGAGCAGACACAGGCCGACAACTCCGATGCCGATCGCTCCCCCAATTATGAACAAGAAATAATTTTGTAAAATTTCTGCTATACCTATGGAAATTTCCGTAAAAGTATGATATAATGAATAGAAAACTATACTCGGGTACCAGTATCATCTGAAAAATCACCGAGTTTTACCATATTCTGTCAGCTTTTACCTCCGCTGACCGTACTTTTGAAAGGATTCCCCATCGTTATGTCCAAGTATATTGAAAAAGCCGAAAACCAGACCCTGCCTCTGGTGGTTCTCCGCGGTGTGGTGGCCTTCCCCGGCATGACCGTCAACTGCGACGTCCAGAAGGACAGCTTCAAGTCTGCCGCCGCCGCCCAGTCCGCGGCTACGGGCGGTGAGCTTGTGGTGCTGGCTTCCCTGCTCGACATCTCCGAGCCCGACACGGGTGAGCCCGACATCAAGAAGCTCTGCCCCGTGGGCACCGTGGCCCGCATCAAGCAGCTCATCCGCACCCCCGACGGCGATACCCGTCTCATTGCCGAGGGTCTCTGCCGCGCTCAGCTGAACACCGTCATCGAGCTGGGCAAGTTCTGCATCGCCAACGTCATCTCCAAGACCGTCATCACCGACGACAACGGCGGTATTGAGGGAGAGGCCTACATCCGCGAGGCAAACAAGGTCCTGCAGGGTGTGGTGCGCTTCATCCCCGCCGTGGCCGACGACATCATGACCCACGTCTCCACCATCAAGAACCCCGGTCTCTACGCCGATTTCGTGGCCGCCAATATCCTCACCCGCTACGAGGACAAGCAGGCCATTCTGGAATGCTTTGAGCCTATGGTCCGCATCGACACCCTCATTCTGCTCATGAAGCACGAGGGGGATCTGCTGGCCACCGAAAACGAGATCAACCGCCGTGTCCGCGCCCGCATCAACCGCAACCAAAGAGAGTACTACCTCCGCGAGGAGATGAAGGTCATTCAGGACGAGCTGGGCGAGGGCGGGGGAGATCCCGACGAGTTCTACGCCAAGATCCTGGAAGCCCACCTCCCCACCGAGATCGAGGAGAAGCTTCTGAAGGAGAATGCCAAGCTGGCCAGACTCCCCTTCGGCTCCGCCGAGTCCTCGGTCATTACCAACTATCTTGAGACCTGCCTGGAGCTGCCCTGGACCAAGTCCACCCGCGACCGCGTGGACGTGGCCGCCGCCAGAAAAGTGCTGGACGCCGACCACGACGGCATGGAGAAGGTCAAGGAGCGCATTCTGGAGTTCCTGGCGGTGAAGCAGATCGCTCCCGAGCTGAAGAACCAGATCATCTGCCTCGTCGGCCCTCCCGGTGTGGGTAAGACCTCCATCGCCTCCTCCATCGCCCGCGCCATGAAGCGCAAGTACGTCCGCGTGTCTCTGGGCGGTGTGCGGGACGAAAGCGATATCCGCGGTCACAGAAAGACCTACATCGGTGCCATGCCCGGCCGTATCGTCACGGCTCTGACCCAGGTGGGTGTGCGTAACCCTCTCATGCTCCTGGACGAGATCGACAAGCTGACCCGCGACAGCCACGGGGATCCCTCCTCCGCCCTTCTGGAGGTGCTGGATCCCGAGCAGAACAAGTTCTTCCGCGACCATTTCGTGGAGATGCCCTTCGATCTCTCCGACACCCTCTTCATCTGCACCGCCAACAGTCTGGATACCATCCCCAAGCCTCTTCTGGACAGAATGGAGGTCATCCAGCTTCCCTCCTACACCAAGAACGAGAAGATCTCCATCGCCCTGAACCATCTGGTTCCCAAGCAGCTCAAAAAGCACGGTCTGACCAAGCGCACCCTGAAGATCACCGAGGGGGCTGTAGGTGAGATCATCGACTACTACACCCGAGAGGCAGGCGTGCGTAACCTGGAGCGCTCCATCGCGTCCCTCTGCCGTAAGGCCGCCAAGCGGCTGGTGGAGGAGACCGAGACCAAGCGGATCACGGTGGATGCCGCCGACGTGAGGACCTATCTGGGCGCCCGCAAGCTCCTGCCCGAGCGCATTGCCGTGGAGGACGAGGTGGGCGTGGTCAACGGACTGGCCTACACCGAGGTAGGGGGCGATATGCTCCGCGTGGAGGTGGCCGTGCTGGACGGCACCGGCAAGCTGGAGCTGACCGGCTCCCTGGGCGACGTCATGAAGGAGTCGGCCCATGCCGCTCTGACCTTTGTGAGGAGCATCGCCACTCAGTACAACATCCCCACCGACTTCTACCAGAAGAAGGATATCCACATTCACGTGCCCGAGGGCGCGGTGCCCAAGGACGGCCCCTCGGCGGGTGTCACCATGACCACCGCTCTGGTGTCGGCTCTGGCGAATATTCCCGTCCGCCGCGACGTCGCCATGACGGGTGAGGTCACCCTCCGCGGTAACGTCCTCGCCATCGGCGGTCTGAAGGAGAAGACCATGGCCGCCTACGCCGCGGGGATCACCACCGTCTGCATTCCCGCCGACAACGTCGGGGATCTCGATGAGATCGACCCCATCGTCCGTGAGCATCTGACCTTCATCCCCTGCCGCAAGGCAAGCGAGGTACTGGCCGCCGCGCTTGTGCTCCCCGATGCCAAGTCTTCCGGGAAGGCTCCCGCCGCCGATACCCCCGAGGTCGTGATGACCCCCGAGGTGACGGTACGACCCACGGCCAATCTGTAAAACGGCATCGAGTATCTGACCCTTGTGAGATACAAAGATACAAGATACAAAGATACAAGATAAGTCTGACCCATATCTTGTATCTTGTATCTGCCGACCTTGCTCGGCGCGTATCTTGTATCTGAAAAGAGGCCTTTGCTCCCCTGTTCCACTCTCTACTATACTAAGGAGGGCCTTTTCATGGCATCCCCCATCAATCTTCAGAACGTCAGCCTCCGCATGACCGCGGGGGAGATCCGTCAGTTCCCCTCTGATCCCATCCCCCAGATCGCTCTGTCGGGCCGCTCCAACGTGGGCAAAAGCTCCCTCATCAACACGCTCCTGGGGCGCAAGTCCCTGGCGCGGGTCAGCTCGGCCCCCGGCAAGACCATCACCATCAACTTCTACGAGATCGACAAGAAGATCTTCCTCGTTGACCTCCCCGGCTACGGCTTTGCCAAGCGTCCCAAGGAGGATCAGGTCAAGTGGCAGATGCTGACCGACGGGTTCTTCACCAAGAACCCCAACATCGACCGTCTCGCCGCCGTAGCCCAGCTGGTGGACAGCCGCATCGGGCTCACCGACGACGACCGCGCCATGGTGGACTACCTCCGCGCCGCGGGGATCCCCTACTTCGTCATCGCCACCAAGGTGGACAAGCTCAACGCCACCGAGCGCAAGAATAACCTGGCCGCCATCGCCGCCGATCCCGCCCTGGACGAGGACACCGTGATCATTCCCTTCTCCTCCTTGAAGAACGAGGGGCGGGACGAGGTGCTTCGCCAGATCGGTATGATGACGGGTATCCGTATGAGCAAGTAACCCCAAAGATCAATTCGGTCTGCCCTCTCACCCGCCTGCGGCGGGAGCTCCCCCATAGGGGGAGCCTTCAGAACGCAGATATCCCAAGCCTCTCCCCACGGGAGATGGTGTCCGCTGAGCAAGCTCAGCCGCCCAACGGGCGTGACGGAGAGGGCCGATCACCAAGGACATAACCATGAATCTTCTGTATAACCATCTTTCCGTCACTAAAGACGGCCATCTCGCCATCGGCGGGCTGGATACCATTGAGCTGGCCCGCGAGTTCGGCACCCCCGCCTATATCATGGACGAGGATGCCATCCGCGCCATGATGCGCACCTATCTGGACGCCGCTCACACCTATTTCGGTGCCGACGCTCTGCCTCTCTATGCCTCCAAGGCTCTGTGCTTCACGGGGATCTATCAGATCGCCGCCGAGGAGGGCATGGGGGTGGACTGCGTGTCGGGAGGCGAGCTGTACACCGCCAAGAGAGCGGGCTTCCCTGCCGAGCGCATCTACTTCCACGGCAACAACAAGACCGAACGGGATATCGACGACGCCATGGACATGGGCGTGGGTACCTTTGTGGTGGACAATACCGACGAGCTTCTGTCGGTGGAGTCCCACGCCGCCGCCCGCGGCATCACCCAGCGCATCC
>JAFULU010000350.1 GCA_017483125.1 Clostridia bacterium | reverse complement strand
GTGGACGACTTCGTCAAGAAGTCCCAGTTCACCTACTACACCCGCGACGCCCTGTCCAAGGTAGCCGACAAGGTGGCCTACTTTGCCGAGAGAGAGGGTCTGTCCGCCCACGCCAGAAGTGCCACGGTGCGCTTTGAGGGGGACGCCGAATGAGCCGCTTCTTCACCAAACGGCTTGAAAGGCTGACCCCCTACACCCCCGGCGAGCAGCCTCGGGATATGCAGTACATCAAGCTCAACACCAACGAGTCCCCCTTCCCTCCCTCCCCCGCCGTCGTGGAGGCGGCCAAGGCCGAGGCGGGGCGGCTCCAGCTCTACTCCGACCCCACCTGCCGAGAAATAACCGACAAGCTGGCCTCCCTCTACGGGGTATCCCCCGAGCAGGTCATCCTCACCAACGGCTCCGACGAGGTGCTGAACTTCGCCTTCATGGCCTTCGCCGATGAGGACCACCCCCTGGTCTTCCCCGCCATCACCTACGGCTTCTACCCCGTCTTCGCCGAGCTGAACCGCATCCCCTACGAGGAGATCCCCCTGAAGGCGGATTTCTCAGTGGACTACCGCGACTATCTGAATTTGGGCGGGAAAACTATCGTGATCGCCAACCCCAACGCCCCCACGGGACTGTGTCTGACCCTCGCGGAAATTGAGGAGATCGTCCAGACCAACCCCGACGGCGTGGTGGTGATTGACGAGGCCTACGTGGACTTCGGCGCCGAGAGCGCGGTGAAGTTGGTGGATAAGTACGATAACCTCCTGGTCACCCAGACCTTCTCCAAGTCCCGCTCCCTGGCGGGGGCACGGCTGGGCTTCGGTATCGGAGGCAAGGCTCTGATCGCCGACCTCCACACGGTGCGCTACTCCACCAACCCCTACAACGTCAACCGCATGACCGCCGCCGCGGGCTACGCCGCACTCTGCGACAACGACTATTACATGGCCAACTGCCGCACGATCACGGAGAATCGGGCATACACCACCGAGGCTCTCCGCGCCATGGGCTTTGAGGTGCTTCCCTCTCTCACCAACTTCGTCTTCGCCAAGACCGATAAGATCAGCGGCGAGGCGTTGTATCTGGAGCTGAAGCGAAGAGGCATCCTGGTGCGCCATTTCGGCAAGGCAGAGATCACCGACTACAACCGGATTACCATTGGTACCAAAGAACAAATGGAGGCGTTTATCGCCACCGTTTCGGATATTCTGAGAGAACTTTGACCCCAACAATTTGCCCTCTCCGTCACGCAAGCGTGACACCTCCCCCAGAGGGGGAGGCTTTCGGAATAACTACCCACAAGGCTCCCCCTCTGGGGGAGCTCCCGCGAAGCGGGTGAGAGGGCACCCCTTCCCGCAATATCCCCTAAAGGAGTTTATTCATGAGAACCTCAACCATCAACAGAAAGACCGCCGAGACCGATATCTCCCTGACCCTGAATCTGGACGGGTCGGGCACCTCCGCCATTGATTCGGGCTGTGGCTTTCTCGACCATATGCTCACCCTCTTCGCCCGTCACGGCGGGTTCGATCTGACCCTCACCTGCAAGGGTGACACCTACGTGGACGACCACCACACCGTGGAGGACATCGGCATTTGTCTCGGCAAAGCCCTCACCGAAGCCCTGGGGGACAAGCGGGGCATCAAGCGCTACGGCGACCGTATCCTCCCCATGGACGAGACCCTCATCCTCTCGGCGGTGGACATTTCGGGCCGCGGCGGGTGCTATATGGATATGAGCATCCCCACCGAAAAGGTCGGCACCTTCGACACCCAGCTCTGCGAGGAGTTCTTCATCGCTCTCGCCCAGAACGGCGGGCTGACCCTCCATATCCGTCAGCTGGCGGGCCGCAACAGCCACCACATCATCGAGGGTACCTTCAAGTCGGTGGCCAGAAGCCTCTCCGAGGCCGTCTCCATCGACGAGAAGAACGCCGACAAGATCCCCTCCACGAAAGGACTGCTGGAATGATCGCTATTATCGACTACGGAGTGGGCAATCTCTTCTCCCTCTGCTCCTCCCTGAAAAGCATCGGTGCCGAGGCGGTGGTGACCCCCGATCCCGCTGTCATCCGCGCCGCCGATCGCATCATCCTCCCCGGTGTGGGGGCCTTTGCCGACGCCGCCGAAAAGCTCCGCGCCACGGGGCTGGATCGGGTCCTGCTGGAGGAGGCCGCCAACGGCAAGAAGATCATGGGTATCTGCCTCGGTATGCAGATGCTCTTTGAGGAGAGCCACGAGTACGGCATCCACAAGGGCCTGGGGCTCATCCCCGGGCGGGTGGTGCCCATGGCGGGGTACATCCCCGAGGGGCTGAAGATCCCCCACATCGGCTGGAATCCCCTCATCCTCAAGGGCGAGAGCAAGCACCCCCTGCTCAAATATGTGAACGAGGGCGATTGCGTGTACTTCGTTCATTCCTACTTCGCCACCGACACCGATGCGGTAATCGCCACCGCCGAGTACGGTAAGGAGCTGACCGCCGCCGTGGCAAAAGGCAACGTCATGGGTTGCCAGTTCCATCCCGAGAAGAGCGGGCGCGTGGGGCTGAATATCCTGAAGGCGTTCTGCGAAATGTGATTTTCAGATACAAGATACACGCCGAGCAAGCTCGGCCGATACAAAGATACAAGATAGACCTCCCCGTGTTCTATATCTTGTATCTCGTATCTTGTATCTTTGTATCTTTCCCAAATCTCTCAAAAAGGAGTTTCCCATCATGAAGCCCATCAAATCCAAGCGTTTCGTCTGCACCGAGATTTCCGGCGGTGCCTTTGACAGCCCCCAGAGCCGTGTCCTTGTGGACCGCAAGACCGGTGTCAACTACCTGTGGACCGCAAGCGGCTACGCGGGCGGTCTGACCGTCCTTGTGGACGCCGAGGGCAAGCCCATCGTTACCCCCGTCCCCGCCGATGACGAGGACGAAGACTAATCCAAGAGGTTCCATTCCTATGTATATTTTCCCCGCAATCGACCTGTACGACGGCAAGGCCGTCCGCCTCTTCAAGGGGGACTACGCCCAGATGACCGTCTACAGCGAAAACCCCATTGAGATCGCCCGTGACTTTGAAGCCAAGGGGGCGAAATTCATCCACATGGTGGATCTGGAGGGCGCCCGCGACGGCTCCACCCCCAATCTCTCCACCGTGGCCGACATGGCGCGGAATACCTCCCTGTTCGTAGAGATCGGGGGCGGCATCCGCGACATGGAGACGGTTGAAAAGTACCTGTCCGTCGGCGTGTCCCGTGTCATCCTGGGCACCGCCGCCGTCAATAACGAGGCATTTCTCCGCGAGGCCGTGGAGAAGTACGGCGAGAAGATCGCCGTGGGTGCTGACGTCAAGGACGGCTACATCGCCATCAAGGGTTGGCTTGTGCAGTCGGTCTTCACCCTGGAGGCCTTCATGGAGAAGATGCAGAGCATCGGTGTCAAGACCGTCATCTGCACCGATATCTCCAAGGACGGCGCCATGAAGGGCACCAACCGCCAGCTGTACCGTGAGCTGTCCGCCAGATTCCACATGGATATCGTGGCCTCGGGGGGCGTCTCCGACATGGAGGACATCCGCGCCCTGACCGCCATGGACCTCTACGGGGCCATCATCGGTAAGGCCTACTACACAGGGGCCATTGACCTGGCCGAGGCCATCAAGGAGGCAAGCAAATGATCACAAAGAGAATCATCCCCTGTCTGGACGTCCGCAACGGCCGCGTGGTCAAGGGCGTCAACTTTGAGGGAGTACGGGACGTGTCCTCCCCCGTGGAGCTGGGCAAATTCTACTCCGACAGCGGAGCCGACGAGCTGGTGTTCTACGATATCACCGCCTCGGTGGAGGGCCGCGCCCTGTTCACCGACATTCTCCGCGAGGTGGCCTCCACCATCTTCATCCCCCTGACCGTGGGGGGCGGCATCAACACCCTGGAGGACTTCGACCGCGTGCTGAAGTGCGGTGCCGACAAGGTCTCGGTCAACTCGGGAGCCATCCGCAACCCCAACCTGGTCTACGAGGCCGCCCAGCGCTACGGCGACCAATGTGTGGTCCTTTCCGCCGACATCAAACGGGTGAACGGTGAGTTCCGCGTGTTCGCCAAGGGCGGCCGCGAGGACACGGGCATGGAGGCCATCGAGTGGATCAAGCGCTGTGTCGGCAACGGCGCGGGCGAGGTGGTGGTGAACTCCATCGACACCGACGGCGTCAAGAAGGGCTTTGATGTTGAAATGCTCCGCGCGGTCTGCGACGCGGTGAACGTCCCCGTCATCGCCTCGGGCGGCGCGGGATGTGTACAGGACTTCATCGACCTGTTCCATCAGGTCCCCGATATCGACGCGGGTCTGGCCGCCTCGGTGTTCCACTTCGGTGAGATCGCCATCCCCGACCTGAAGCGGACGCTGTCTGCCGAGGGAATCAACATGAGACTGATCTAAGGAGTTAAAACTATGCTGAATATTGATGAACTGAAATTCGACGAAAAGGGCCTCATCCCCGCCGTGGTGGTGGACTCCATCACCAAGAAAGTGCTGACCGTGGCCTACATGAACCGCGAGAGCCTGCAAATTTCCATGGAGAAGGGCAAGACCTGCTTCTGGAGCCGCTCCCGTCAGGAGCTGTGGCTCAAGGGGGAGACCAGCGGCAACTACCAGCACATCGTCTCCATCACCGCCGATTGCGACAACGACGCTCTGGTGGTGGTGGTCGAGAAGGACGGCCCCGCCTGCCATCTGGGCACCGATTCCTGCTTTACCAAGCCCGTGTACCAGTCCGAGGAGCTGCATGAATTCACCCTCCAGGGTCTGGCCAATCTGCTTCAAGGCCGTATGGAGGAGCGCCCCGAGGGCTCCTACACCACCTACCTCTTTGACAAGGGTCTGGACAAGATCCTCAAGAAGGTGGGCGAGGAGTGCACCGAGGTCATCATCGGCGCCAAGAACGGCGACAAGCGCGAGACGGTCTACGAGATCGCGGATCTGGCCTACCACGTCATGGTGCTCATGACCCAGATGGGCATTTCGGTGGAGGATGTCCACCGCGAGCTGGCCTCCCGCCACGTCATCGACCACAAGGTCAAGCAGGAGAAGATGGTCTGAGCCGTCCTTCCCAAGAAAGGAACAAACATGGATCACACCGCAGGCTCCCTCCCCTTCGCCGTGGGGGATTGGGTTACCCAATACAGCGCGGGCTACTGGAAGGTGGTGGCCATCTATGACAAGTACGCCGACGAGGACGACTGGCGGAATCCGCCGACCTACCGTAAGGGGGACCACATCAGCTACTGGGTGGTTCTCAAAAAGGGCTTTACCCCCAAGATGAAATGGAGCAACGCCTGCGAGTGCGTGGACGGGTACTGGTGCGCCCCCGTCTCCCCCGAGGAAAAGGCCGCCATTGAGCAAGCCTTCGAGGCCGAGCCCGCCAAGGCGGGGAAATTCGAGGCCGCCACGAGTGAGCCCCGCCCCGGTATCCAGAACTGCTGGATCACCCTCCCCAAAGAACGCATCCCACAGCTTGAGGAGGAGCTGGCCACCCTGCCCCCTCGGTTCACGGGAGAACAGCTGCAAGAGGTCCTTGATCGAGTCCCCGAGCTGACCGTGGACGTTCTTCCCGCCACGATCCTGTTGAATCTGTTCCTTCATCCCTACGAGCTGGATGAGAACCTGCATTTCATCTACTGCGGGTATTCGCTGGAACCACTTGATTGACACACCCCAAAGGCATCCCGCGCGGATGCCTTTTGTATTTTCCACAAATTCCCTTGACAAATGATCCGCGATAAGATATAATGTATACAATCCCATCCAGAAAGGAACGCACCATGAACACCAAACGCTTCCTCTCCGTCCTGCTGGCCGCTCTGCTGCTGGCCGCCACTCTGCTCTCGGGCGTGATCCTCCCCGCCGCCGAGGAGAATGCCCCCGCCACCTACGTCACCGACGGCCTGGTCTCCCTCTACAAGGGCGAGGGCAACTCCCCCGACGCCACCGTTTGGGAGGACTCTGTGGGTGACAACCATCTTCCCATCGCCAAAGACAGCAAGAACCACTTCACCGAAACAGGTCTCGCCGCCGAGGGCGCCCAGCACTACTTCCCCCAGGCCATTGTGGATCTGGTCAACGGCAAGGCCTTCACCGTGGAGATCGCCTTCGGGGATTTCACCTCCATCGGCGGGGACTTCAACACCTTCATGAACTCCCAAAACGATAACTTCGCCCTGTTCCGCCGCAACTCCAACGACAACCTGGAGTTCAAGTGGGCAGGCAAGCCCGGCACCAGCCGTCCCATGGTGGGCGACGGCCTGGACCTCATCGACAACGGTGTCATTTCCGTCACCTTCGAGGTGGGCGGCTCCTGCTGTATCTACGTGGACGGCACCATTGTGGCCAAGGTGTCCTGCGACACCGCCATGGGCGCCGACAACCTCTTCATCGGTCACGCCCAAGCCTCCAAGAAATTCTCCACCGTCTACAAGTCCATCCGTTTCTATGACCGCGCCCTCACCCCCGAGGAGGTAGCAAACAACGCGAAGGTGGACGGCGCCACCGTGGTAGCCCCCGCCGACAAGCCCAAGAGCAATATCACTGTAGCCCAGCCCCAAACCAACCTCGTGGGTGACGTTTCCATGATCCGCGAGGTGAACTCCAAGGCCGAGCTGGAGGCTATGGTGGGTGCCAAGGCCCTTC
>JAFULU010000349.1 GCA_017483125.1 Clostridia bacterium | reverse complement strand
TTTCGGTTCATGCTGGGTTCACAGACCCGCTGTATCCTATAGAAGTGCCCCGCCGTTTTCCAATCCATAGAAAAGAAGGTACCCCCGTGAGCAAAAAGCCCTTTCACCTCATCCTCGCCCATGTCATCCGCATAATTTCCGTCCCCCCCGTGATGGTGGGCGGCCTTCTGATTCTGCTCTTTACCCTCCGCGACGACGTCTTCGCCACCCCCGTGGAGTTTATCGTCTCCCTCTGCGGTCTGACCGTCCTCCCCGTGCTGGCTTACCCCGTGTCGGCCATCATCCCCGCCCTCCGCAAAAAGGGAAGAGAGGGTCAACGCACTCTGGCCATGTACTTCTCCACCGTGGGCTACGTGGCGGTGTTCGTGTACGGCCTCATCGCGCAGGTGGGTACGGGACTCATGCACATCTACGCGGGCTACCTCTTCTCGGTGGTTATCATCCTCATCGGCAACAAGGTCTTCAAGGTGCGCATCAGCGGCCATGCCTGCTCCGTGTCGGGGCCTCTGGTCTATTCCGGCTACTTCCTGGGCATCTGGGGCATTGTCGTGGGCGTTGCCTGCTGGGGAACCATCCTCTGGGCGTCCCTGGCCATGAAGCGGCATACCTTCCGCGAGTTTGTTTTCGGTACCCTCACCTGCCTCGTGTCCTTTACGGTGGGGTGGCTGATCTTCCATTGAGATCGAACCAAATGAAAACTCCCTCTCCGAAAGGCGTGATGTCCTTATCGGAGAATTGATAAAAACATCTCGCCTTATTTGAACCGCAATAAACAAATAATGAACGCCGACAGATTTAGGTCTGTCGGCGTTCGCTATTCAATAAGTCAAATTTAGTGAAATGAATATAAACAATCATCTTGACCCAAATGATAAATGCATTCTACGATTTCGGCAGGTCTCATCTGCTCTATATATGTAAGTGTTCTGAACGCCATACCGTGACCAACAAGAATTACTTTGTCGTAGTTTGCATATTTATCAGCAACTCTTCGCATTCTTTTTCTGACCTCACCTAATGTTTCCCATCTCAACTGCTGCCCCTTTGGATATTCACCTCTATATAAGTTAAACTCTTGTGTCAGCGTAAATGCTTCTTCCGAGGTAGTATATTGATTGGTTTTATCTGGTTCCCATTCGTGCATATCGACTTCAACGCATAATTTCAATCCTGTTTCTCTCGAAATTATAGATGCGGTCTGTAATGCCCTTGTGTAAGGCGATGATACAATTAATTCTGCTGACTTTAATCGATCATCAATTGCTGTCATTTCTGCTTGCTTTATTCCTTTTTCTGATAATGGTGCAAACGAACGTCCAAAGCCATAAAATCCCTTTTCTAACATTTCGCTGTAATCTGCTTCACCATGTCGTACAAGATAAAAAGTTGCCAATAATATCACCTCAATTGTTTATAAAGTTCTTATTTACCGTTCTGCTTTATCGCCAGTTTCACCTTTGTATTACAAAGGCACATGGCAAAGCCCATACCCCTAAGGTTGCGAGCACCCAAAGGCTCCCTCCGGGAGGGAGCTGGCGCCGTAGGCGACTGAGGGAGAGTGCGTTACAATGAAGTTAGCGCAAACCTAAAGTCACGCAGGCTCCTTCCGTCACGGCTACGCCGTCCACCTCCCTCTCGGAGGGAGGCTTTTTGTTAGTTCCATTATAACACAAATCGGCAGAGAAAACAAGTCCTCTGCCGATATTTATATGTGTATCCGTAGGGGAGACCTGCGGTCTCCCGCGGGCGAACACAGTTCGCCCCTACCGTGTTCCGAAAACATCCTTATGAGAAGGAGCGTAACGGAAAGGGAGTTTTTGTTGGGTGATAGGGGGAGAATCGGTCAAACCTGGGTCTATGGTGTGTTTTGGTTGGCACATACACCTGTAGGGAGCGACGCCCTCGTCGCTCCGCCACATAGAACATACCGATATGTTTCGGGTGTAAAGGTGAAACATGTATATCTGACAATAGAAATAGGCAATTTTCAGGTTGCGGAGCGACGAGGGCGTCGCTCCCTACAATGGGTCATTGGAAACCGAGCCATCGTGCCGAACAGCCCGCCAAACCCCCATTATCACTCCAAAATATCCGTAGTCAGATAATCCACTCCCCAAGACAGCAGTCTCTCGACCAGCTCCGCCTCGTCCACGTTCCAGACGTTGACCTCAATGCCGTTTTCGTGCATCAGCTCCACGCCCTCGCGGGTCAGAACCGGCCACGCGATGTCCAGATCCAGCCTCCAGGGCAGAAGCAGATCCAGAAGCTCCCCGTTGGCGGGGTGAGTGGTGAGGAACATGAGCTTGGCCTCGGGGAGGAGCTTTCGCAGCTCCACCATGTTATCGTGGGAGAAGGAGATGAAGACCGTATTCTCCAGCCAGCCGAGGGAGGCGATCTCCTCCGCGATGCCCTTGATGTGCTCGGGTGCCACTGGGTTCTTGATCTCCAGTACCGCCTTCTTGCCGTACTTGCGGCAGATGCGGATGTACTCGGAGAGCAGGGGCAGGCGCAGATCGGCGCGGGTGTGACCGCCCCCGTCGGTGTAGTCCAGCATGGTCAGGCTCCGCAGGGTGGCGCAGTCGGTCTCCTCCACCACGTAGTCGTCCCCCGTGGTGTTCAGGGTGTTGTCATCGTGGATGATGATATACTGCCCGTCGGCGGTTACGTGGACGTCGGTCTCGATGCCCAGTAGGTGCGGTTGCCCGCGGCCACGAAGCCCGAGCAGGTGTTGCCCACCTCCAGATGGTGGATGCCCTGATGGCCGATCATGTGGATGGCGGGGTTGGCGGATTTGTTGAGTTTGGTGGTGTCCATGGGCTACTCCTTTTCTGATGTGGTCAGTTTCGTGATTTCTACGGGCTCTGAAATGATCTCCCACAGATTGTCTCCTACGGCCATTACGTAATGGTGAAGATCTTTTTCATCATCATCGTACTTCCGCAGATTTGCGGTTGCTTGCGGAACGAGCGAGGAATCCGTCTTCTCCAATAGGAATCGAACCCATCCGCCCCATGTGTCGGGATCATGACCGTCGGGGTAGCATACGTCCCCGTCCATCTCGGCCATGATCGCGGTTGCCTCGGCACAGTCCATGGTGGTTAAGCGGAGAGTGGCGAAAACAAA
This sequence comes from Clostridia bacterium, assembly GCA_017483125.1. Taxonomy (GTDB): domain Bacteria; phylum Bacillota; class Clostridia; order Oscillospirales; family CAG-272; genus CAMEON01. Next base: position 907 of record JAFULU010000349.1, on the reverse strand, counting down.
ACGCAATCGCCAGCGGTTTTCGCTTTCGTCATCCAATTCAACGGTGACACAGGAATTGACCAGTTGAACATTCTCCAGGGGCACCTCATGGATCCGCAGTTGCGGCTCGACAATACGTAGCATAGCCACTCCTTTCAAAACAGCCCCGCTCACAGACGGAAAGCGGGGCTTGGGGGTTACATTTCCAAGGACTTATGCAAGAATCCCTGCAAGATCTCGGACTTGGGATTCCCAAAGACCTCCTCGGGGGTCCCCTCCTCCTCGATCACACCGTTGGCCATGAAAATAACTCTGTCGGCCACACTCCGCGCAAACTCCATCTCATGAGTCACCACGATCATGGTGCTGTCGGAGGATTTCAGGCCGCGGATGACCGCCAGCACCTCCCCCGTCAGCTCGGGATCCAGGGCGGAGGTGGGCTCGTCGAAGCAGAGGATGTCGGGGGACATACACAGGGCGCGGGCGATGGCCACGCGCTGCTGCTGACCGCCCGAGAGCTGGCAGGGGTAGGCGTCCCGCTTCTCGGCAAGCCCCACGCGGGAGAGAAGCGCCTCGGCCTTTTCCCTTATGGCGGTGTGCTGTTCTACCTTGAAGGAGTGGGCGGCGTGGCGGCCCTTCTCCTTGCGGATGGCCTTGATCTCATCCTTCAGGGCCAGGGTAGGTGCCAGCATGAGGTTCTGCAGGACGGTGTACTGGGGGAAGAGGTTGAAGGACTGGAAGACCAGACCGAAGCGCAGGCGGTTGCGGCGGATCTGGGCGTCCGAGAGGGAGTGCTTGTCGGCGGCGTCCAGCAGAAGCTCACCGCCCACCGAGATGGTGCCCTCGTCGGGGGTCTCCAGGAAGTTGAGACAGCGGAGCAGGGTGGTCTTTCCGCTGCCCGAGGAGCCGATGATGGCCAGCACGTCCC
>JAFULU010000348.1 GCA_017483125.1 Clostridia bacterium | reverse complement strand
CTCGGGGACGGTGAAGCTGAACCCGCCCGTGGCCTTGCTGGAGCCCAGCTTGAGGCAGGAGTTGCCCTTGGCGTCTCGGGCGTTCCCGTAGAGCTTGGTGGGGCTGGTCAGAGTCAAGGTGTAGTCCCCGTCGGTGTAGGACTTGGTGCCGGTGATCTCGGTGCCGTCGTTGTGGGCCGCGCCGCCGTTGTCGCCGAAGGTGAAGGTGGCCACGGTGTCGGTGGGGCCTGCGGGGGCATCGGTCTCGGTCTCGTCGGGATCGGCGGGGCTCGTCTCGGTCTCGGGGGGATCGGTGGGGATCTCGCCGTCCATGGCCGAGCCGGAGGGAGTAATCATGTCCTCGGGGACCTCGCGGCCGAACATGAGCCAGGCCAGCTCGGGGTAGTCGATGAAGGTATTGCGGTTGCCCTGGATGCTCTCTACCACCTCGTTGCGCCCCATCTCCCAGGTGTCCACGGGGTCCATCTCGCACCAGGCCAAGAGGATATCCACGCTCTCGAAGACCTTAGTCACGTCGGTGGCGCCCCAGCTGGCGTCCCAGCGGACGTAGACGTAGAGGATGATGCGGGCCACGTCGCCCTTGACGTGATCGGCGGGCTCGTAGTAGCCCCGGGAGGTGGACTCGCCGTAGGGCTTGTTGCCTCGAGAGGAGTTTACCCCTGCCTCGGCGGGACGGATGTGGTGGAGATCGGCGCCGCCGCCGCTGGTGTTGTTGCCGCCCAGGCTCTGGGGCCAGACGTGCTCGCGGTTGCAGGCCCAGGAGGGGGACCAATCGGCGGAGGTCATGCTGTAGCTTGTGTACAGGGTGGTGGCGTGGGTGGTGTCGTTCTCCTCGCAGTCCACGCGGAAGACGTAGTCGCGGCAGTCTGCGTAGGAGGTGATCTTTTTGTGGGTGTCGGTCATGAGGTCGTGCAGGGAGGACTTCAACCCACTCGGCGTCTTGGCCGCCAGACTGTCGAAGGTGTAGCCCCCCGTGTAGTAGGACTCCGCCCCCGTGCCCTCCAGAGAGAGGCAGACCTCCCCCCGCTTGCCCGAGTTGGACTCGGTGGAATACTCCACGGGCGCGGCGGTGACGACGACCCAGAAGGAGGACAGGAGCATCAGCGCGGCCAGGGCCAGTGCGGTGAGCTTCGTAGTTTTTTTGTTCATGTCGGTTCTCCGTTTATGTTTTCGATCCTATTCAGTATAGCATAGATCGGGGAATTTGTAAACAGGTTTTCCGAAAAAACGCTTGAAAGCAAGGAAAAAGGGGAGTCCGCTGGGGGCTCCCCTGCTTGTATGGACGGATCAACCGTAATTTGGAAATACCCGCTTAACAACCTTTTTCTTTTTCTTTTTGTACCTCTCCACCGCCTCGGGGTCATCGTAGATGTAAGCGGGGCAGGCGGGATGATGGGTATAGCAGGCAGGGCGATCCGAGGTGGCCATATCCTCGGTGCAGTAGTCGATGCAGGTACTGCACCGCCCCGCAGGCTCGTTTCCGCAATGAACGCAGAATCGGGCTTGGGTGGAGACCACCTTTCCACATTCGGTGCATTTTTTGAGTGACATATTGTTTCTCCTTATAAGGTTTGGATTAACCCAAAAGGGTTATAATGCCATTATATCATAGGAATGCTATTCTGTCAACTCATATGAATTAACTCTTTACGGTTAATTGCTGTAAAATAAGATTAACCAAAAAGAGTTAGGAGATAAAAGATGACCATTGGTGAAGCCGTCCGCCAAAGAATTTTGGAACTCTGCCGCGAGCGCTTGATAACCGTCAACGGCCTGTCATATCTATGTGGAATCACCCAATCGACCTTGAGTAACCTTGTCCGCGGCCGCAACCAAGCCACGGTTTCCACCATCAAAAAGATCTGCGACGGATTGGAAATTACCATCCAAGACTTTTTCAACTCACCCCTGTTTGAGAATTTGGATCAGGAGATCAAATAAGAAAGGAATACAGAATGAAGTTGAGGGTATTGGAACTGCTTGAAGAGAAGGGAAAGACCAAATACTGGCTGTACATTCAGCTGGGACTCAGCTACCAGAACTTCAACAAGATGGTCAACAATCAGACAAACGGGATCAAATTTGAGAATTTGCGGGCACTTTGCGACATTCTGGAGTGTACACCCAACGATCTGTTCGTGGAGTACGCAGACCCGAAGAAGAAGGAGTAAGGCTGTGACGATTGGTGAAGCCGTTCGCTTACGCATATTGGAACTCTGCCGAGAAAGACTGATCACGGTCAATGGACTATCTTACATTTGTGGGATTACGCAATCCACATTGAGCAATATTGTGACGGGCAAAAGCATGAATACCCAGATCAATACCATTAAAAAGATCTGCGACGGCTTGGAGATCACCATCCAGGACTTCTTCAATTCACCCCTGTTCGACAATTTGGAGCAGGAGATCAAATAAAAACCGCCACCCCTCACCATTCACGGTCAGGGGTGGCGTTCCTATATCAATCCGTAATTACATCAGACTGCGATACAGAGCCTCGATATCCTCCACGGAGGTCTCGCGGGGGTTGCCGGGGCGGCAGGCGTCGTTGTAGGCGTCCACCGACATCTGGTGGACGTCCTCCTCGCGGGCGATACCCTTCAGGGAGGTGACGATGCCCACGTCCTCGGCCAGCTGGCGGACGGCCTCCACGGCGGCGGCGCGGTACTCGGCCTGGGTCATGCTGTCCACGCCCTCGACACCCATGGCGCGGGCGATCTCGCGGTACTTCTCCCCCGTAGCCTCGGCGTTGTAGGCCATGACGGCGGGCAGGAGGGTGGCGCAGGCCTTACCGTGAGGCATATCGTAGTAAGCGGAAAGGGTGTGCGCCATGGAGTGGTCCACGCCCAGACCCACGTTGGAGAAGCCCATACCGGCCACGTACTGACCCAGAGCCATGCCCTCGCGGCCTTCGGGGGTGTTGGCCACGGCCCCGCGCAGGGAGGCGGCGATGATGCGGATGGCCTCGATGTGGAACATGTCCGACAGAGCCCAGGCGCCCTTGGTGATGTAGCCCTCAATGGCGTGGGTCAGAGCGTCCATACCCGTGGCGGCGGTGAGGGAGGCGGGCATGGAGGCCATCATGTCGGGATCCACCACGGCGACGACGGGAATATCGTGGGCGTCCACGCAAACGAACTTGCGCTTCTTCTCCACGTCGGTGATGACGTAGTTGATGGTGACCTCGGCGGCGGTGCCGGCGGTGGTGGGAACGGCGATGATGGGCACGCAGGGGTTCTTGGTGGGAGCTACGCCCTCCAGGGAGCGGACGTCGGCGAACTCGGGGTTGGTGATGATGATGCCGATGGCCTTGGCGGTGTCCATGGAGGAACCGCCGCCGATGGCCACGATGCAGTCAGCCTCGGCTGCCTTGAAGGCCGCGACACCGCTCTGGACGTTCTCGATGGTGGGGTTGGGCTTGATGTCCGAGAAGACGGCGTAGGGGATGGCGGCGGCATCCAGAAGGTCGGTGACCTTGGCGGCCACACCGAACTTGATGAGGTCGGGGTCGGTGGCGACGAAGGCCTTGGCAAAGCCGCGGGCCTTGATCTCATCGACAACGGCGGTGATGGCACCCGCGCCGTGGTAGGAGGTCTCGTTGAGCATGAACTTGTTCATAGTGATATTTCCTTTCTGTGAAAAAAGATTTCAAGGTTGATCCGCCCGGGCAAGGAGAGACGAAAAGCTCCCCTCCTTCAGCTGAAAGCTGTGGACGTGGGCGGTGACGAGGTTGTCACCGTACCACCCCGTGTCGTCGGGGAAGACGGTGTAGACCCCGTAGAGGGTGGCGTTGGGGAGCTGGTAGGCGGGGATGGAGGACTCGGGCGCGGTGCCGCCCATGCAGAAGATGAGCCGCAGACACCCCCCGCGGTCGGGGATGGCTTCCACCGTGTCCGAGGACTCGTAGATCTTCTTGACGGCGGTGTACAGCTCGGCGGCCTTGTCTCCCGCGAGGGGATACTCGGTGCCGTCGGGGAGCTTGACCCAGCATTGCAGGTCGGCGGGAAGGTCACCGTTGCCATGCGCTTCGTCGGAGGGGGGGACGGCGGGATTAAAGTCCTTATTGCGGCAGGCGGCCAGGGAGAAAAACAGGAGGAGTACCGACAGACACAGACACAAGGCTTTCGTGATGGGTCTCATGAGCACTCCTCCTTTCGGTGGGTCGTATTTTTGGGGATTCAAATTTGGGTTTATCGAACAGATACAAGATACAGAGATACAAGATACAAGATATGGAAACGGGAGTCGTCGTAAGGGTTTTACATATCTTGTATCGGCCGAGCTTGCTCGGCGTGTATCTTGTAACTTGTATCTCACCGAAAACCCCAATTTATCATCAATCACCTACGCCGTTAAACACAAACTCATCCATCCGCCCGAACGCCTCCCTGACCCGCTCAAGGGGCAACGCCACGTTCAGCCGGATGTGGGTGGTGCCGCCGTGGCCCGTGCCATCCTGCCAGGCGACGCCTACATCGTGGCCCATCTTCACCAGCTCGGGGAGGGCCTTGCCGTGGGCCTCCAGCCACTCCTTGCAGTCGAGGAAGATCATGTAGGTGCCCTGGGGGTGGGCGGCCTTGACACCCTTGAAGTGGGTGTTGATGTAGTCCATGGCGTAGTAAACGTTTTCGGTCAGCACCGAGCAGAGCTCGTCCACCCACTCCGCGCCCTCGTCGCTGTAGCCGCCGATGAGGGCGTACATGGAGAGGACGTTCATGTTGTTGTAGTGGGACAGGGAGGACT
>JAFULU010000347.1 GCA_017483125.1 Clostridia bacterium | reverse complement strand
GCCGCGGCCGCCGCTGTGGCTCTCAGGAAAGGAAAGGATGACTGATCTATGAAAAAAGATGGCTCATTCCCCTCATTGCGGGGGCCGTGGTTGTGTTCGTTGCCTTTGGTGTCCTGACTATGACCGTTGTGCTGAAAAGCTACGAGCGTGATAACGTGATGGGGACCTACCTGGAGCCCTACGAGACCAAGGCCGTGGAATTCCTGCGGCAGGACCAAGAGTTTACCGCCCTGTACGGTGAGGACGTCACGCTGGAAGGTCGGAACATCAGGTACCGTTTTACCGACCCGAAAAAGTATACCGCTATTTCCCTTAATCCCCAAATTCCTGCCTCCGCCGAGGAGTTTGCGGCGGAGCTGGACAGCCTGACCATTTCCTTTGAGCTTCCCGACCTGCGTGTGGTCACCGTCACCTTCGCCGGGACGCCCGATGGAACGCCGGAGCTGACGGGTTGGGAATTCACCGAGGAATGAGAGGTTATACCGACTGTACGTATCATACTCCCATCCCCCGCCCTATGGCGGGGGATCTTTTGTGAAAGCAAACAAAGAAGGGAAGTTCTCTTTGTTCACTCCGCCAAAAATGCGGAAGCCTTCTTGACCGACGGCGCGAAGCTATGCTATAATGTAACCACTACCCCGAAAGGAGTCCCCCCTATGAGATCAACCCTCCGTATCCTCACCCTCCTCCTCACCGCCTGTCTGCTTCTGGGCAGCTTCTGCGCCCTCCCCGCCCTGGCGGCCGACGGAGCCGTGGTAGTGGACGCCCACAACGGCGGTGCCATGGGCCCCAAGCAGATCACCTCGGACTACTGCCTTCGCGTCAACCTGGGCGCGCCCTTCACCAAGCTGACCGCGGTCATGCCCACCTGGGGACAGACCGACGCCGAGGCCTCCCTGGCCCTCTATAAATGGGACGTGGACTACAACACCACTCTCGCCTCCGAGCCCATCGCCTACAAGCTGTTCTCCCCTCTGGTGGACTGCGCCACCAACGAGCTGACCTTCGACCCCCAGCCCGCGGGGGAGTACCTGTTCCGCATCGCCGACATCAAGGGCACCGTGGGCATCATGCAGAAGGATATGACGGTCTCCCAAGGCTTTTGCTACGAGAGCGGCAAGGAGTCCCGCGCCGATTGGTGGATGACTGTCACCTTCACCGAGAAGCCCGAGACCCCCTTCCTCCCCGTCTCCAGTATGCTGGACGGCATCGACGGCAAGCACACCGCCCCCGAGGAGTGGATCCCCGCCGAGGATCACCTCCTGAATACCCATAAGGTCATGCCCGATACCTGGGTCTTCACCGACGGCCTGGGCCGCGTGTCCCTCACCAACGCCGAGGTGGGCGACCCCAAGGATAAGACCGTGGCCATGTTCTACTGGACCTGGCACGGAGGCGGCAGTGCTACCCCTCTGAACCTCACCGAGTTCATGCTCAAATACCCCGAGGCCAAGAACGACTATAACCACGCCGCGTGGCCCGACGGTGTAGCCTACTTCTGGAACGAGCCCGTCTTCGGCTACTACAAGACCACCGACGAGTGGGTGCTCCGCAAGCACGCCGAGCTGTTGGCCAACGCGGGAGTGGATACCATCTTCACCGACAACACCAACGGCGGCTTTACCTGGAAGGAGAGCTACGACGTCCTCTACCCCACCTGGGAAAAGGCCCAGAGCGAGGGTGCGGTGGATGCCCCCAAGGTCTCCTTCACCCTCCCCTTCTACCCCTTCAACGAGAGCTGGGACCAGATCGTCAGCCTCTACATGGATATCTACCGCCCGGGGAAGTACCACAGCCTCTGGTTCTACTGGGAGGGCAAGCCCCTGCTCATGGGCTGTGACGACCACAGCGCCCAGCAGAGCGACAACCTGCGCAAGGAGACCTACCGTTTCTTCACCTGGCGCCGCCCCTTCATCGGCGGTGACAAGACCAGCAGCGAGTATCAGAGAACAGGCCAGTGGGGCTGGCTTTCGGCTTACCCCCAAGTGACCTTCCCGGGGACCCGGTACAACGTCCGGGATGGTAAGATCGAGCAGACCACCGTGGGCATCGCGCAGAACCGCGACTATGTAACGGGTGAAGGAACCGCCATGAACGGCGAGAACGTCACGGGCCGCTCCTACTCCACCGCCTACCCCGACCGCTATCTCAAGGAAGGCTCCGAGGCCTCCAAGTGGGGCTACTTCTTCGCCGAGCAGTTCGACTACGCCCTGGAGCAGGACCCCCAGCTCATTTTCGTCACGGGTTGGAACGAGTGGACGGCGGGCCGCCATCAGGAATGGGGCGGGGTACAGAACGCCTTCCCCGATCAGTTCATCGACGAGTTCTCCCGCGACATCGAGCCTACCAAGGGTGAATTACAGGACCACTACTACTACCAGCTGGTCAACTACGTCCGTAAGTTCAAGGGCGCAAGCCCCATCCCCACCCCCAGCCAAAACGCCACCATTGACCTGACCGCGGGCACCGACCAATGGACCGCCGTAGAGCCCTACTACGCCGCCTACATCGGCAACACCGCCCACAGAGAAGCCGAGGGCTACGGCGGTGTCATCTACACCGAGACCTCGGGCCGTAACGACATCATCGGTGCCAAGGTCGCCCGCGATGCCGACTATCTGTGGTTCCTCGTGGAGTGCAATGAGAATATCACTCCCTACACCGACTCTTTGTGGATGAACCTCTACATCGACTCCGATCAGGCAAGTCAGGGCTGGAATACCTTCGACTTCGTGGTGAACAAGACCGCCGCCTCCGCTGATACCCTGGTTCTGGAGAGGTTCACCGTCGAGAACGACTATTCCAAGACCGAAAAGGTAGCCGACGTGGAGTACAGGCTGGACGGCAAGTACCTCACGGTCAAAATCCCCAAGTCTGCTCTGGGTCTTGCGGGGAACGACTACACCGTCAACTTCGCCTGGACCGACAACGTCCACGACGAGGGGGACTACGAAACGTTCAGCGGTGACATTCTGGACTTCTACACCGCGGGCGACGTAGCCCCCGGCGGCCGCTTCAAGTTCTCCTTTGTCTCCACCACCGAAAACAGCGGCGTTACCCCCGAGACCGAGGACCCGACTGAAGTCCCCACCGATCCCGCCGAGCCCCCCGCCGATACCCCCGCCACCGAGGCTCCCACCGACTCCGTGACCGAGCCTGCGGGGAAGGGCTGTAAGTCCGCCCTCGGCATGGGTCTGGCCGCTACTCTCACCGCCATGGCCGCCGCCGTTGCGCTGAAGAAAAAGGATTGATACCAACCACCCACGGCATCCCGTGATAACGGGGTGCCGTTTGAAATCTTTGGGGTGGAGGTGTAACCTTCCCATCCGGAATTCGGTCATATAGGATGAAGACCAAAACGGGGCGTCCCCAAGGATCCCCCGAAAGGAGGTTCTATGCTCATCATGCCTACCCCCGCCACCCGTGACGGGTATCTGCCCGACGAGGCCATTGTCGCCCTCTACTTCGACCGCTCCGAGGAGGCCATCGCCGCCTGTCAGGTCAAGTATGGCAAGACCTGCCACACCATCGCCTACAATATCCTCCATTCCGACGAGGACGCTGAGGAGTGCGTCTCCGATACCTGGCTCCGCGCCTGGAATGCCATTCCCCCCGAAAAGCCCGCCCGCCTGGGGGCGTGGCTCTCCACCGTGACCCGCCGTCTGGCCCTCACCCGCTACGAGAAAAGGACCGCCGCCAAGCGCTACGGGGGCATGGAGACCTCCCTTGACGAGCTGTCCGAGTGCGTCTCGGCGGGAAGCCTGACTCTGGCCGACGAGGTGGCATTGTCTAACGCCATCAATAGCTTTCTGGCTTCTCTCCCCACCCGTACCCGTATGATCTTCATGCGGAAATACTGGTACATGGACAGCATCGCCGACATTGCGAAGGCTCTGGGCATGACCGAATCGGCGGTGAAGGTCTCCCTCCACCGCACCCGCGAGAAGTTCCGCAAGCATCTGGATAAGGAGGGCATCACGGTATGAAAGCCATGGACTTACTGAAGTATCTGGACAAGGCCGACCCCGCCTATATCGAGGAGGCCTCGGACTATAACCTGCTCCTCTACCGCAAGCGCAGAAAGCGCACCCGCACCGCCCTGGCCGCCACCTTCCTCCTTGTCGCGCTGGCAGGTGTGTTCCTCACCAAGCCCGCCCTCTACGCCTGGGAGACCCGCAACACCGTGGCCTCGTGGCGGGACAACGGGGGATTTGTGTACTTGGAGTTCGACAAGCCCTCCTCCCCCATCTACGTCTCGGCGGAGATGCCCGACCGAAAGAAATTTTCCGCTGATACTCCCTTCACCCTCTCGGTGGGCTTGGGACAGGTGTCGAGCTTTGAGTACGCCACCCTTTCGGTCTTGGCCTACGGCTGTGAGATCACCGATAAGGACGGCAACACCGTCCCCGACCGCTACGTCCGTACCCTCTCCGACTGCAACAGCGGCGACTACGGGAGGGGGTATCGGAACGGCAAGCGCACGGGTTCCATCGCGGGCTGCTCCTACCTGGAGAACTTCACCTTCCGCTTCACGGGCAGT
>JAFULU010000346.1 GCA_017483125.1 Clostridia bacterium | reverse complement strand
TTGATTTGCATTTGCCCTCTCCGTCACGCCTACGGCGTGCCACCTCCCCCAAAGTGGGAGGCTTTTTGCCGAGCTTGATCGGCGGCTCTCCCTTTGGGAGAGCTCCCGCGAAGCGGGTGAGAGGGCTAAACAAGTTCAAGGTTTTAAAAGCAAAATAGTATCAGTTGCCGTTGGGCTCCAGGATCTCGTAGTAGTACACGGGGAGAGCCGACCAGCCGTGGCAGAGGGAGCCCGCGTCGGCGAAGTCGTCGGCACCGATGATGGTCTCCCAGAAGGTGGTGGCACCCTCACGGAGCATATACAGGTAGTCGCGGTCCAGCTCGGCCAGAATGATGGGGGCGTACTTTTCCTTGTCCACGGCCAGGAGCGCGTCGAAGCGGAAGGCGTTCATGGACAGGGTGTTGGGCACCAGATCAATGCCCACCTCGGTCTTGCCGTTGGTAGCCATAGCCTGGAGCATGACGGTGGTATCCACCCCCTCGGCAGCCCCGCAAAGCATGGCCAGGGACTGGGTCAGGACGGTGTACCAGCCGCGGTGGATGCAGTCGAAGGACTCAAAGAGCCTGGTCTCGGGGTTGTAGAAGACCTCGGCGATGGCGGCGTTGAGGGACTTGACTCTGGCGCGGAGCTCGATGGCGTACTCGGTCTTGCCCAGAGCGTCGCAGATATTGGCCAGGGACTGCATGGCCAGGGAGTAGAAGCAGTTGAGGGGGCACTCCAGCCGACGCTCGGTCTCGGCGAAGTGGCCGTTCATGGTGGCCGACCACTCGTAGAAGTTCCAGTAGTCGTTCTTCCCGCTGGGAGCCTTGCCGTAGAAGTTCTCGATGACCCCCTCGGGCTGAACCTTCTTGTGGAAGGTCTTGATGATGGTCTCCAGCTTGTCGAAGACCGCGGCGGCCAGGGTAACGTCACCCGAATGGCGGATGTACTCGTCCATCTGCACGAAGTACATACAGGAGAAGGCGGGGATGGGGAAGTCCAGACCGGCGGGGTAGCAGAGCATGAGCAGACCGTCGGGGCGGACGCCGTAGGAGATCAGCTCCAGAGCGGCGCGGGCGGCCTCGGTCTCCCCGAAGGCGTAGTAGCCGCAGAGCATCTGGTTGCGGGAGTCCATGGTGTAGAGGGCTTGCTCACGCCAAGGGCAGTCCTCGTAATGCTCGTGGAGACACTGCTGAAGGGTGTTCTGGCAGACCTTGTAGATGGTCTCGCGCAGAAGGTTTCCGCTCTTGTACTCCTTGTGCTTCAGGGGGTACAGGGTGGGGCGCAGGCCCGCGTAGTGCACCGTGACCTCGGAGGAGTGGACGAAGAACTGCAAATAGCGGCAACCGAAGCGGCGGAAGGTATGGAGCCAGGTGTTGCGCCCCGCCTTCAGCTCGATCTCGGCGAAGAACCCGCGGACCGAGGTACGGCAGACGCCGTCCTTCAGATGCTCGCCGAAGCCCACGTCCAGACGGCAGTCGGCGGGGACCTCCAGGTCAATGTCCAAAAATCCCGCGGTCTCCTCCTTGAGGTCCACGATGAAGAAGACACCGTCAAACTCCTCGGAATCAGACACGAATTTCACAGGAGAGCCGAAGTACATATCCCCCGATTTCATCATTTCATGGGGGTAACGCCCCGAGATGGCGGCGTACTGCATATTCACCGAGGCCCGCTCGTCATTCGTGGTATACTTGAAACAGCCTGTACGGCAGATCATGCCTCTCACGCGAGGCTCCAGAGTCAGCTTTTGGTTGGGGCGGATGTGGAAGGCCTTGGAGATGGTGGGCACCACGTGACTGCGCTCAAAGCCCTCACAGCCCAGCTCCAAAAATCCGTCGTAGCCCTTCATATCGTAGTGGTAGGTAGGGCCCAGCTGACCCGAGATCAGGTGGCACTTGCCCGAGATATAGTCGCGGGAGGGACGGGAGAGCACCGTCTCGTCCGAGAAGGTGATGACGTTGTCGTCCTCGTCCACGATCTCAAAGATGAGGCCCGCCTCGCCCTTTTGGTAGGTCTGGGAGTCGATGCCGTAGTACCACACCACGGTAACCATGCGGTTCAGCCCCGCCCGCAGGGAGTCGGTGATCTCCACGCGGTCGTAGACCTTGTAGCCCGGATAATCGGCGTACTGCCCGAAGGCGCAGAGCTGACCGTTCATCCAGACGGTGTAGTTGGAATCGGCGGCGATGTGGAGAAAGTAGCGCTTGCCCACCTCGGGGACGGCTACGGTGGCCAGGAAGTCGCAGAATTCGTCCTTGCCGACCTCTCCTCGTCTCCAGATCCAGGAGGCTCTCTGTAATGCTTGTGCCATAACGGTGTTTCCTTTCTTATGTGTGGTGTTTTTCGTTCGATTCATTGCCCGCAGAGGGCTTTTCGCCAGTATTCTAAATTACTCGTTGTTTTCTAAACCTACCGTTGATATTTCCGCCCCTGCCACGTGTCCCGTGCGGCCAGCCCCTTGTCGATGGCGTTCAGCACCTCTCTTTTGCGGCGGCTCCACGCGGGAGCCAGCAGATCCTGTGCCGCGCCGTCCCCCGTCAGGCGGGCAATCACAGTATCGGGAGGCAGCAGCTCCAAGGCCTTGACCACGGTCTCCACGTAGGCGTCCTTCTCCATGGGGGTATACTTCCCCGCTCCGTACATCTCACCGAGGACAGTCCCCCGCAGGACGTGGAGCAAATGGAGCTTGACCTGATGGGGGCGAAGCTCCGCCACGCGGCGTACCGTCTCCAGCATATCCTCCTCGGTCTCGTCGGGAAGACCGAAAATGAGATGGACACAGACCAACACTCGGGGCGCGCCCGCTCGCAGACGGTTGTAGCCCTCCAGAAAGTCGGCGTAGGTGTGGCCCCGATTGATGAGGGCGGCGGTACGGTCATGGACGGTCTGGAGTCCCAGTTCCACTGTCAGCACCGTCCTCTCGGACAGCTCGCGGAGGAGTGCCACAGTATCCTCGGGCAGACAGTCGGCGCGGGTGGCGATGCTCATACCCACTACGGCGGGCCAGGTCAGAGCCTCCTCAAAGAGGGGGCGCAGGACATCCACGGGTGCGTAGGTGTTGGTTCGCGCCTGGAAGTAGGGGATGCACCGCTCGGTGGGCCACTTTTTGGCGAGAAGCTCCCGCTGGCGGTCGTACTGCTCCCGCAGAGGCACGACGGGCGACTCGGCGAAGTCCCCGCTTCCCCGCCCCGAGCAGTAGATGCACCCGCCCACGCCGCATTTCCCGTCCATATTGGGGCAGGTGAACCCCGCGTCCAGAGGGATCTTGGCGCACTTACCGCCGAAGGTGGATTTCAGCCAGGCGTCGTAGGTGTTGTAGCGCTTGTGGGTATCCGCCAGAGGGAACACGCTTCCCCCGCGGTCTTGCTGTGGGGTCACGTCCTCACCTCCTCGCGGTTCTGTCTTTATTATACATGACTCGCCCCGTTCTGTCAAGGTTTTGCCCCGTTTTTTACTGAAGTTCGCAGGGGATGATACCGCGTTTTTCAGTTTTTTCCGCCCGAAAAAGGATTATTTTCCGCGGACTACTGTACAAATGAGGGAAAGTGTGCTATAATTAAGATGTATATTTGTTTCTACCGCCAAAGCCGCAAGAAAGGAGCCCGCCGTGTTCGAGATCGTCGGCAAGTACAATCAGGCCACCGTATACGCCGCCACGGTGGACAGCGAGGCTTACGCCCAGGTGCTCCGTATGTGCAACCGCGAGGAGCTGGGGGACTGCCGCATCCGCATGATGCCGGATATGCACGCCGCCGAGGGCTGTACCGTAGGCACCTCCATGACGGTAGGCGACCGCGTCAACCCCGCCTACGTGGGGAGCGACATCGGTTGTGGGATGCAGGTCTACCGCCTGGACGCCCCCTCGGTGGAGCTTCCCCGCCTGGACGAGGCCATCCGCGCGGGCGTCCCCTCGGGCGCGGCCATATTCCCCTCTCCCAACAGCGCGGTACACCGTGTCCCCCTGGAGGATCTTTCTTGCTACGAGAGCATCTCCCACCTCCCGGTCTCCCGCTCCTTCGGCACATTAGGCGGAGGGAACCACTTCATCGAGCTGGAGCAGGGGCTGGACGGCTCCCTCTACCTGGTCATCCACTCGGGCAGCCGCCGCCTGGGGC
>JAFULU010000345.1 GCA_017483125.1 Clostridia bacterium | reverse complement strand
GACAAAACCGAAGGTTTTGCACCTTAACATGCCGAAAGGCATATTTCACTTGCGCGTAGCGCAAATTTCACACCGCAGGTATTTCACACGCCGCAAGGCGTATTTCACTCAAATTTGGGTTTATCGCAGAGCGATAAACCCAAATTTGATTCTTTGCTTCTGCCTCAAAAAGAAAGCTCCCCGCCGAAGCGGGGAATCGGGAATCACTTTTCAAAGGTCAGAGTATACTTGGTGGTCTTACCGTCTGCGTCCTTGATGGTGACCTCGACATTGTCGGGGTTCCAGATGGAAGAATCCAGGGTCAGGACGTTGGCCTTGCCGCCGTTGACCTTCAGATCAAAGGTCACGTAGTTCAGAATGGTGCTGTCAGCGGCCTTGTAGAGAACCAGAGAGCACTTCACGGTGTCCTTGCCCTCGCTCTCCTCCAGCTGGTAGAGCTTGATGATGAGGGATTCATCATTGCTGGGATGCTTGGCGACGAGCTTGCCCTCGATCTCGGAGGGGTCGATCTCACCGCCGCCCTGGGAGGAGGAATCGCAGGCGATCAGCACGGGAGTCAGGCAAAGCACCAGTGCCAGAGTGAGCAGAAGAACGCGGAAAATGTTTTTCATACGGTTGTACTTCCTTTCATAAGATTATGGCTTCATTATAATACAGAATGTGAATTTTGTCAAGTATTTTTGAATGAAACGTAAAAAGAATTGCCCCGCTGTGGAAAACGGGACAATTCCTTTCGGCGCGGTCTTACTTGACCACGATGTTGATGATCTTATTGGGAACCACGATCTCCTTGACCACGGTCTTGCCGTCGATGAGGGCGAAGAGCTTCTCGTCGGCGCGGACGGCGGCCAGAGCGGTGTCCTTATCGGCGTTCATGGGCAGGGTGACCTTGCCGCGGACCTTACCGTTGATCTGGACGGCCAGCTCCACGGTGGCGTCGATGGTCTTGGCCTCGTCGAACTCGGGCCACTGCGCCATGGAGGCGAAGCCCTTTCCTCCCATATTCTCCCACATCTCCTCGCAGAGGTGAGGCGCGAAGGGGCAGAGCATACGGATGAACATGGAGAGCTGATCCTTGGTGATGGAGCCCACCTCGAAGACCTCGTTCAAGAGACCCATCATGGCCGCGATGGCGGTGTTGAACTTCATCTCCTCGATGTCGGAGGTGACCTTCTTCAGGGTCTTGTGGAAGGAGGACTCCAGCTTGGCACTACCCTCGCCGCCCTTGACCAGGGAGGGGAGATCGGCGACTCTTTCAAGGAATCTCTTGCAGCCGCGCATGGAGTTATCCGACCAAGGAGCGGCCGCGCCGTAGTCGCCCATGAAGAGGATGTAGACGCGGAGCACGTCGGCACCCATATCGTCCACCACGTCGTTGGGGTCTACCACGTTACCGCGGGACTTGGACATCTTCTCGCCGTCGGGGCCAAGGATCAGACCCTGGGCGGTGCGCTTGGCGTAGGGCTCGGCGGTGGGAACCAGTCCAAGATCGTAGAGGAAGTGGTGCCAGAAGCGGGAGTAGATCAAGTGGCGGGTGACGTGCTCCATACCGCCGTTGTACCAGTCAACGGGCATCCAGTAGCGGAGCTTGTCCATGTCGGCCAGGGCCTCGGAGTTGTGGGGGTCGATGTAGCGCAGGAAGTACCAGGACGAGCCTGCCCACTGGGGCATGGTGTCGGTCTCCCGCTTGGCGTCGCCGCCGCACTTGGGGCACTTGCAGTTGACGAAGTAATCCAGCTTGGCCAGAGGGGACTCACCACCCTGTCCGGGCTCGAACTCGGTCACGGGAGGCAGGCGCAGGGGCAACTCCTCGTAGGGAACGGGCACCATGCCGCAGCAGGGGCAGTGGACGATGGGGATCGGCTCGCCCCAGTAACGCTGGCGGTTGAAGGCCCAATCCTTCATCTTGAACTGGACACCGCCCTCGCCGATGCCCTTCTCCTGAAGCCACTCGATCATGGCGGCGATGGAGTCGGCCTTGTTGTCATAGGCGTTGAGGAAGTCGGAATTGACCATGGGGCCGTCGCCGGTGTAGGCGGCCTCTTCGATGTTACCGCCCTTGATGACCTCGATGATGTCGATGCCGAACTTCTTGGCGAAGTCGTAGTCGCGCTCGTCGTGGGCGGGGACGGCCATGATGGCACCCGTACCGTAGCCCATCATGACGTAGTCGGCGATGTAGATGGGGATCTCCTTGCCGTTGACAGGGTTGATTCCCTTCAGACCCTTCAGGCAGACACCCGTCTTGTCCTTGACCAGCTGGGTGCGCTCAAACTCGGTCTTCTTGGTGCACTCGGTCTGGTAGGCCTCCACCTCGTCCATATTCTGAATGCGGTCCTTCATCTTCTCGATGATGGGATGCTCGGGGGCGATGACCATGAAGGTCACGCCGAAGAGGGTGTCGGGGCGGGTGGTGTAGATGCGGAGGGTCTCGCCACAGTCGGTCAGGCCGAAGTTGACGAAGGCGCCGCGGGACTTACCGATCCAGTTGACCTGCTGCATCTTGATGTTGGGGAGGTAGTCCACCCCGTCCAGACCCTGCAGGAGCTTGTCGGCGTACTCGGTGATGCGGAGATACCAGACGTCCTTGGACTTCTGGACGATGTCGGAGTGGCAGATGTCGCACTTACCGCCCTGGGAGTCCTCGTTGGACAGGACCACCTTACAGTGGGGGCAGTAGTTGACCATGGCGGTGTCACGGAAGGCCAAGCCCTTCTCGAACATCTTGAGGAAGATGAACTGGGTCCACTTGTAGTAGTCCTCCTCGGTGGTATCAATGACGCGATCCCAGTCGAAGGAGAAGCCCACGCGGCGGAGCTGGGAGGTGAACTTGTTGATGTTTCTGTCGGTCAGCTCTCTGGGGTGGATGCCCGTCTTGATGGCGGAGTTCTCGGTGGGCAGACCGAAGGCGTCAAAGCCGATGGGAAACAGGACGTTGTAGCCCTGCATACGGCGCTTTCTGCCGATGACCTCCAGACCCGAGTAGGCCTTGATGTGGCCCACGTGCATACCGACACCCGAGGGGTAGGGGAACTCCACGAGACCGTAGAACTTGGGCTTATCGCTGTGATCCTCGGCGCGGAAGATCTTTGCGTCGTCCCAACGCTGTTGCCATTTCTTTTCAATGGCGGAAAAATCGTACTTCATGGTTGTATCCTTTCGAGAAATAATTTACTTTTTAGGAGAAGGGGGGGAAATGCAAAATGTAAAATGCAAACTGCAAACTGCAAAATTGATGTAGTCTTTCGCTTGGGCGAAAGACAATCATATGGTAATCTTTTGTAAGCTAAAATTTGGTGCCAAACTGCCCTCGAAGTGCAAAACGCAAAAGCCTCCGCTTCGTTCCTGATTTTGCATTTTGCATTTTGCATTCCGTCTCTGTCATGAAACGGAAACGACAAAAACAAAAGCCGTCCCTGCATGACAGAGACGGATGATTTCCGCGGTACCACTCTGCTTGGCATGGATAGACCACGCCCGCTCATGCCCTGTAACGGTGGGGGGCCGTCTGATCCTACGGGTGCTCCTTTTCAGATCAGCCGCTCGGGGG
>JAFULU010000344.1 GCA_017483125.1 Clostridia bacterium | reverse complement strand
GTTGAGGTGCAGAACCTTCGGTTCTGTCCATTATATTTTAATAGAAACCCGTAGGGTTTCTTTCCTCAACTCGCCCAACGGGCGAATTTCACACGCGCAACGCGCGTATTTCAGGCTCGCTTGCGAGCGATTCACACGCCGCAAGGCGTATTTCACTATTGCAGTTTATCGGGCTTCAGACCGATAAACCGCAATTTCCCGTCCTCACTCCCCGCCGCTTTCCTTGTCATAGTAGGTCACGTTCCCCTTGCCGTCGATCATGCCGTCCTGACAGTAGACTGTGGTCCATACGCTCAGGTTCAGCTGTTGCCCTCGGGTGAGCTTTTGCCACTTGGCCACGTTGGCGCCAAAGTGGATCTCAAACAGCGCATCCGCCTCACCCATGTTGTGGGTGAAAATCATGGAGGAGATCTCGGTCAGGGAGCCGGGCAGGGTGAGCTTGTGCAGGGAGGTGCAGTTGGAGAAGAGGAAGGACTCCGCTACGGTCACCCCCTCGGGGATGGCAACCTCAATGAGGGCGCGGCAGCCGCTGAAGGCACTTTGGCCAATCTCCCGCAGGGTGGAGGGCAGGGTAATGCTGACCAGCCTATCGCAGTCTTCAAAGGCGGAGATCCCGATGCGCTCCACGCCCTCGGGGATCGCCAGCTCCCGCACATTGACGTATTTGAAGGCGGATCTGCGGATGGAGACCACCGCCCCCTCGGGAATGACCGAGGTGGCGATGCCGTACCACAGCTCCTTGGTCTCCAGCTCAATGAGGCAGTTGCCCTCCACCGTGAAGTGGCGGCCCTCCCCGTCCATTTCCAGGGTGGTCAGGGCGTAGCAGCAGTCGAAGACCGTATTGCCCAGCTTCTCCAGCCCCGTGGGGAGCACCACCGACTCCAGCTTTTCGCAGGACTCGAAGACCGAATTCCCCATGGCGGTCACCGTGTTGGGAATGCGGGCGTACTCCATGGCCTTACAGCCCTTGAAGGCGTCGTCCTCCACCGTCAGAGTCCCCTCGGGCAGGTCGATATACGTCAGGAACCGACAGCCATAGAAGGCTTGCTTGCCCACAGCGCGGAGTCGGCTTCCCTCCGCGAAGGTGACCTCCCGCAGGTTGGACTCGTAGAAGGCGGCCTGCTTGATCTCGGTCACGGCGGCGGGGATCGTGAGATAGCGGATGCCCGTGCCCTGCAAGGCTCGGATGCCGATCTCAGTCACCCCCTCGGGAATGACCAGCTCCTGGATGCCGATGCAGTCGCGGAGTAGGGAATCGGGGATGGCGGTGAGGGCCGCGGGGAGCTTGACCTCGGTCATCTTCTTGCACAGTGCGAAGGCCTCGCGACCAATGGTAGTGATCCCGTCGGGCAGGGAGATAGCGGTCAGGGAGCGGCATTCCAGGAAGCAGCCCTCACCCACAGCCGTCAGGGTCTCGGGGAGGGTCACGCCCGTCAGAGAGTGGCACCCCGCGAAGGTCCAATAGGGCAGCTCTGTGAGGTTTTCGGGCAGGACGGCCTCGGTGAGGGAGGTGCAGTTCACCAGCATATTCTTTCCGAAGCTGTCCACTTGGGCGGGGAAGACGATCCGCGTCAGGGAACTGCATTCCCCGAAGACGGCGTCGCCCAGCTCGGTGACCGAGTCGGGAATCACGATCTCGGTGAGGGAGGAGCACTCGGCGAAGGCCCGATCGTTGATGGCAGTCAGCCCCTCGGGGAGGTTGACCTCGGCGAGGGCGGTACACCCGATGAAGGCCTGCGCACCGATGACGGTGACGGTGTCGGGGATGACCACCTTGGTGACCAGCTCGTTGTGCCACATCACGGTGCTCCAGAGGGCGGTGACGGGGAGCAGACCGAACTCCTCGGTGAAGAAGACGTTGGGGAGAATGACCTCACCCTCGTAGCCGCTGTTGCTGTTCCAATGGATGTTTTCCAGACCGTAGCCCGTTACCTCGCCCTGGGTGGGGCTGGGGTAGGGAAGAACCAGACAGTGCTTCCAGTCGATGGAGCCCTCCACCAGACCGCAGACCGTGCAGAAGCCATCCACGTAGGTGTGGGGCAGGGTCTCCTCACCGAACAGATCCTCCTCGTGGCCGCAGACCGAGCAGACACCGTGACTGCGGGACACGGCGTAGCAGGACACGGGACGGAGCTCGGTCTCGGTGAAGGTGTGACCCGCGGCGCAGGGATGGGTCTCTACGGGTCGGGTCTCGCGGGGAGGCTCGGTTTCGGTGTCCTGTTCGGGGTCGGTGTCGGTCTCGTCGGGCCGGAGGAAGGGGAACAGACCGCCGATCAGACTGCCCAGAGGATTTTCCGAGGGATTATAGGAGGGGCCGGAGGGGAAGACGGCGCCGCCCTGCCCCAGAAGGGCGTTCATGCCCGCGGTGAGGCCCAGATTCAACCCCACGGTCACGGCGATGGCCGCCGCCACGATGAGGGGGATCCACCGCTTGGCTGTGCGTCGGGATCTTCCCGCGGGGGAGGACAGGATGACCCCGTCCTTGGGGGTGAGAGCCGCCAGGGCGCGGGGCTCGGCCTCCAGCACGAACTCGTCGCGGATGCCCCCGATGTAGCCGTTGATCTGTTGGACGCTCATAGCTTGTACCCCCTTTCGGTCAGGTAGGCCCGTAACCGCTCACGGGTGCGGTGGAGCCTCACCCAAACGGCGTTCTCGCTCATCCTGTGCTCCTCGGCGATCCGGGCGGTGGAGAGGGAGTACCAGTAGCGCTGGACGAAGACCACCCGATCCATCTTGTTCTGCTTTTCCAGAAACTCGTTCAGAAGCTCCACCAGCTCCCCGCCGCCGCCCGGCAGATCCTCGGGAGCGGGGAAGCAGGGCTCCAGCTCGGTGAGGGACACCTCCAAGTCCTTGTTGCGCTTCTCGGAATGGAGGGCGCGGTGGCGGTTGATGGAAAGGTTGCGGGTGATGCGGGCGAGGAAGAGCTTGAGGGAATTGGGGCGCGTGGGGGGGATGGAATTCCAGGTCTTCAGCCAGGTGTCGTTGACACACTCCTCGGCGTCGGGCTCGGAGTGGAGGATGCTCATGGACACCGCGGTGCAGTAGGGGCCGTACTTGTCCGCGGTGTGGCGGATGGCCTCTTCGTCACGGGCGAAGTAGAGCTCAATGATGTGAAGGTCTTCCATAGACGTCTCCTTTCGGTAGGATCGGAGCCGCGGCGGAGGGGTTTTGGGGGCGCCAACGGATCCATTCACTATATAAGACACCGAAAAATTCAAAACCTTACAGATTTTGCGAAAAAAATTGAAATAATTTTTTGGACAGTTGACTTGCGGTATATCGGGCTGACACCCGACAAGCTTCACGCGACCAACGGGAGCACTTCACGCGGCTTCGCCGCTCTTCACTCGCCGCTTACGGCGTACTTCACTTGGGGACGGTCGCTCCGAGACCGTCCCCAAAAAACAGCCGCCCGTTACCCGAGCGGCTGTTCCCTTATATACTGCTTGGATTGAAATCAATGCTCAGAACGGGTCGGTTGCTCCCCCGTCCCTCGGAGGCGAAGGCCACGAGAAGCTCCTCGAACATGGCTCTGGACCGATTGTTCAGACGGCACTTGACCACCATGCGCATACGGTAGATGTTGTCCACGCGGTAGACGGGGGCCTCGAAGGGGCCGAAGGCGATGATGGGCACGTCCCTGTAGGCGGTTGTGTTCTTGGCCATGAGCTGCTCGGAGAGACGGACCGCGGCGGTCTGCAGCTCCTTCTCGTCACGGCAGGTCAGGGTCAGGAGGGCCATGTCGCAGAAGGGCGGGAACTGGAGCAGTCGGCGGAGGCGGATCTCGTTTTGGAAGAACCGCTCGTAGTCCTGCTCGCAGGCCAGACGGATGACGTCGCTGTCGGGGTTCATGGTCTGGATGATGGCCAGACCCGACTTGTCCCCCCGCCCCGCCCGCCCGATGACCTGGGTGAGCATGGAGAAGGTGCGCTCGTTTGCGCGGTAATCGTCCAGATACAGGGACATATCCGCCATGAGCACCCCCACCAGGGTCACGTCGGGGAAGTCGTGGCCCTTGGTGACCATCTGGGTGCCCAGCAGGATATCGCCCTCGTGGGCGCGGAAGCTGCCCAAGAGGTTATCGTAGGCGGCCTTGGTGGTGGTGGTGTCGGCGTCCATGCGGAGCACTCTGGCCGTGGGGAAGGCGGTCTTCAGCTCCTCCTCCACCCGCTGGGTGCCGTAGCCCATGCGGACGAGATGGACAGACCCGCAGTCGGGACAGGTGGTGGGCACGGGCTTGCGGACACCGCACCAGTGGCAGACCAGCTCTCCCTCGTGGGTGTGACCTTTGACGTGGTAGTTCATGGCCACCGAGCAACGGGGGCAGGCGATGGCCTTACCGCAGGAGCGGCAGACGGTCTGATGGCTGTAGCCCCGACGGTTGAGGAAGAGCACCGACTGATCCCCCCCGTCCTTGACACGGGCGATCTCACGGGCCAGCTCCTCCCCCAGAGGGGACAGATTGCCGTTGCCCGTCTCTCCCCGCATATCCACGATGCGGACCTCGGGCAGACGGGCGGTGCCGTACCGCTGTCTCATTTGGATGAGGGTGTACTTACCCTCCGCGGCCTTCTGGTAGCTCTCCAGGGAGGGGGTGGCCGAGGCCAGAAGCAGGAGGGCCTTTTCGGTGGCACAGCGGTAGCGGGCAATGTCGCGGGCGTGGTATTTGGGGTCCTGATCTGACTTGTAGGTGTGCTCCTGCTCCTCGTCCATGATGATCATGCCCAGGTTTGGCATGGGGGCGAAGACCGCCGAGCGGGTACCCACGGCGATGGGGGCCTCCCCGTCACGGATGCGGCGGTAGGAGTCCATGCGCTCCCCCGCGGACAGCCCCGAGTGGATCACCGCCACGCGGCGGCCGTAACGGCTGTGGAAGATGTGGAGCATCTGGGGGGTCAAACCGATCTCGGGGAGCAGGACGACGACACCCTTGCCGCGGTCCAGCATACGGTCGATCATCTCCAGCATGACGCAGGTCTTGCCGCTCCCCGTCACTCCGTGGAGCAGGGCGGCCTTGGCCTCCCCCGTGGCGGCCAGACTCTCCAGCGTAGCCACGGCGGCGGCCTGCTCCTCGCTGAGGTCAAAGGGGGTGCGGAAGCCAAAGCCCTCGGATTCGGGGGACGTGCGGTAGACCTCCACCACGGAGGCCGACAGAAGCCCCTTGTCGGTGAGGGACTTGAGCTGGGCCGCGGTCGCCCCGCAGGCCTCGCGGAGAGCGGCGGCACTCATACGGTCCTCGGTGGCAAGCAGAGCTTCCAGTATCTGTTTCTGGGTCTCGGAGGTAACCTTCACCGCTCCCTTGTCTCCCCGCAGAGCGGCCTCGACCTCGGCGGCGGGGCGGGCGAGGGCGTAGTAGGTGACGGTGGGCACCGAGGGCTCTCTCACCGACAGCTCTCTTGTGATCAGCTCCTTTTCGCGGAGGCGGTCCAGGGATCTGGCGGCGGCACCGCCGAAGCGGTTCTTGATCGCCTGCGCCGACAGGGTCCCTCGGGCGCGGATGTGGTCCAGCACCAAAAGATCGGGGGCGGTCAGGGCGGCGCGGCGGCTCTCCAGACGGTCGGAGTCCACGGGGGCGGCGGTGTAGAACTCGGTGAGGGAGGCCAGAGCCTGGGCGGGAACCACGGCGCGGACCGCCTCCCCCAGGGTGCAGAGGGTGGTCTTTTTCAGGTAAAAGCAAAGCTCCAGCTGACGGGGGGAGAGGAAGAGCTTTTCGCGGCAGACCCCGTCCACGGGCTTGACCTGCTCGGGGCGCAGATCCGAGGGCAGGACCGACTCGTCACCCGCCTCCACCACGAGGGCCAGCTGCTTGCGGTTGCCCCGCCCGAAGGGGACCGTGACGAAGGCCCCGGGGGTTACGGCGGCGGCCATGAAGGGGGGGACGTAGTAATGGAAAGCACCGTCAATGGAGAACGGGTTATCCAGAATATGCACGCCGCAATAGCGCGCAACGGTAGCCTGTTCCATGGCGGTGCCTCCTATGGTGTTTTGGTGGGTCACGGGATCAGAATTCCTCGTCGGAGGTCTCGGCATCCTCGGCCTCAGCCTCATCCTCGGCGTCGGTTTCCTCGGCGTCCTCCTCGGTCTCCTCGGCGCGGATCTCCTCCTCGTCCTCATCCTCGTCTACGCGGGTATCCTCGTAGGGACGGTTGATGCCTGCCAGAATGGCCTGCTCCTCCTGCTCCTGCAGAAGGGGATCCTTGTGGACGATGGTGTACTCGCCCTTGTGGATGCGGCCGATGGCCAGCTTGACAGCCTTCTCGTCGCGGACCTCCTTGTCGATCATGGTGTTGAGGGGCTTGTCGGTCTCCTTGTTGCCGGTCATCTGACGCTCGGCCTCCACACGCTGACGGGTGTACTCGTTGGTGATCATACGGGCACACTTGGCGGTAGCCAACGCGATCTCGTAGCGGTTGTACTCACCGCCCTTGGTGAGCTCCTTGATGGTGGGGTAGATCATGTCTGTATTCTCCTTCAATCTGTATTAACAAATAGGTTATAGGTAATAAGTAATAGTGAAGAGGTGAGGATGGAAACCTGCGGTTTCCTTCATTTTTGAATAGGATCGAGCAAATCCGAAGGATTTGAACCGAACCTTTTCACTTTTCACTCTTACCTTTTACTTCGACTCCGCCTCGTCCTCAGGCTCCTCGTCCTCCATAGCCACGTCGCCGTCGCTCTCCAGACGGTTGGCGATGGTCTCGGTCTGGATGGCGGCCAGAATGACGTGCTCGGAGTCGGTGACGATGACGGCGCGGGTCTTGCGTCCGCAGGTCACGTCGATGACGCGGCCGTCGTCCTTGGCGTCCTGAATGAGACGCTTGATGGGGGCGGAATCGGGGCTGACCAGGGTCACGATGCGGTCCACGGCGACCATGTTGCCGTAGCCGATGTTGATGAATTTCATAGCGGTATCCTTCCTTACTGTCAAAGCGGGTTACTCAATATTCTGAATCTGCTCGCGGCGAGCGGGTGGGATATACTTATTCAATATTCTGGATCTGCTCGCGGATCTTTTCCAGTTCGCTCTTGACCTCGGCCACGGTGCGGGCCATGGCGGCGTCGGAGCACTTGGAGCCGATGGTGTTGATCTCGCGGTTGGTCTCCTGGAGCATGAAGTCGATCTTACGGCCCACGGCCTCGTCGGACGTAAACAGTCCCTCTAGGGCGTCGAAGTGGGAGGAAAGCCGCACCAGCTCCTCGTCGATGGCCACGCGGTCGGCGTAGATGGCGCACTCGGTGATGACGCGGTTCTCGTCGAAGGTCGCCCCCGTCTCACCCAGAGCGGCGCGGAGACGCTCCTCAAAGCGGACGCGGTAGGCGGCGATGTTCTCCTCGGAGCGGGCGGTGATGGTGGCCACCAGAGCGCGGATGCCCTCCAGTTTCCCAAGCACGTCGGCGGCCAGACGGGCACCCTCCCGCTCTCTCGCGGCGAGGAACGCGGCGGTGGCCTCGGTGACGGCGGGGGAGAGCTTGGCCCAGACGGCGTCGTCGTCCTCGGTCGTGTCCTCCTTGACGGGGACCATGACCCCGGGGAGGGTCAGAAGGCGGGAGGTGGTCAGATCGTGATCCACGTTCAGCTCCTCGCAGAGCAGGCGGGCGGTCTCCACGTAGCGGCGGGCGGCCTCCAGGTCGGGCTCCAGTACGGCGGCACCCGACTGGGCGCGGGTGTCGGTGAGGGTCACCGAGACATCCACCTTACCGCGGCTGACACCCATGGCGGACAGAGCGGCCTTGATGCGCTCCTCCATGGCGGCCCAGGCGCGGGGCAGACGGAAATTCAGATCCAGGTAGCGGTTGTTGACCGACCGCAGCTCCACGGTCAGCTCATAGCCCTCTCCCGCGACGGTGGCGCGGCCGAAGGCGGTCATGCTTCTCATATTTTTACAAGGTTCCTTTCGGAAATATTCTTGGCATATCTATACATTTTCTATTTTACACGATTTTCAGAGCCTTGTCAATGGTTTTTGTGAATTTTTGGTTTGCTTGCACAAAAGAAATTTTGTGAGAGGGAGGGCGTTGGATAAATTGACGGAGAGGGGGTAGCGGGATCTACAAATTGCAGTTTATCGGACAATTTGAATCAAGAGGAAACCTTTTGTGTGACCCTCATCCGTCGCCGCCGCAGGAGCTGGCGACACCTTCCCCTGAGGGGAAGGCAAGCACGAGGAAATGGGAGCTTTTTCTTTAAAAAGTCTGTATTTTCCTTTTGGTATCAACAAAAAGAGGGGTTTCCACATACCCTTGCCTTCCCTTGGGGGAAGGTGCCGACCAGCCCCTGCGGCGGGAGGCGGATGAGGGTCACCGTACCCATTTCCGCTCGGTTTCGT
>JAFULU010000343.1 GCA_017483125.1 Clostridia bacterium | reverse complement strand
TCCGCAGATTTGTCAACTGAGAAAGATGGTGATATAATAACGGCGGAATATGTTTCGGCTGCCAATCCGATTTCGGATAGAAAGGAGCAAAATGCAGAAGAAAACAGCAGCCAAACAGAATGAAACCATCATTGGCATTACAGCGCTATATTGCCGTTTGTCCCGTGATGACGGAGCAGAAGGTGAGAGCAACTCAATAGCCAATCAGAAAAAACTTCTCGCCAAATATGCTAAGGAACACGGATTCACTAACACCAAGTTCTATGTGGATGACGGATACACGGGAACCAACTTCAACCGCCCCGGCTTTCAGCAAATGCTTGAGGATATGGAGATGGGATATATCTCAACGGTCATTGTCAAGGATTCATCTCGTTTCGGAAGAAACTACCTTGAGGTAGGTCAGTACACAGACTATTACCTTCCCGAACACAATATCCGCTTCATAGCCATCAACGATTGCATCGATAGTGAGAACGGTGAGGATGATTTTAGTGCCTTTCGCAACGTAATAAACGAGATGTATGCCAAAGATATCAGCCGTAAGGTCAGAAGCTCTCACCGTCTCAGAGGGAATGCGGGTGAACCGTTATCTCCACCGCCGTATGGATACGTGAAAGACCCCGAAAACAAAAAGAAGTGGATCATTGATCCCGATGCGGCAGAGGTTGTGAGAAGGATATTCCGCCTTTGTATTGAGGGAAATGGAAACGAGACTATCGCAAGAATTCTCCAAGATGATAAGGTTCTTGTACCGCAAGCTTATTGGCAGAGCAAGGGAATGAGCAGGGGCGGTAAGAAAACACAGCCAAACCCGTACAAGTGGTGTAAGACAACAATAGCCAAGATGCTTGAGCAACAAGAGTATTGCGGAGACATTATCAACTTCAAGAGCTATTCCAAGTCCTTCCGCAACAAAACCCGCGTTGAAAATCCCAAAGAGAACTGGGCAATCTTCAAGGACGTTCACGAGCCGATCATTGACCGTGAAACTTGGGAAAGAGTTCAAGAGTTAACCAAGAACTCCAAACGTCGCAAGCCGAAGAATGAGAACGTGAAGAAAAGCATCTTTACAAATCTTCTTTATTGTGGAGATTGCGGACACAAGCTGTGGTTTAACATCAACAAACAGAATCCGAGCATTCGCTTTTACAGTTGCTCCAACTACAAGGGGCTTCGCGGCACCTGTGAGTCAACGCATTACGTCAGAGAGGATTCCTTGGAGCAGGTGGTAAAGATGGAACTATTCAAGTTCGCAACCTATCTTGACCACGACGAGAATGCCTTTGCAGAGCTTTTGGAGCATAAGACAAACAAAGACTCAATGGCCGAAAGAAAAGCGGCAGAGAGTGCCTTGGCAGCGGCTACGGCACGAAGCCAAGAACTGCTCCGGCTATATGAGAGAGTGTATGAGGATAATGTCAATGGCAAGGTGACAGACGATTGGTTTATGCGACTGTCTCACAAATACGAGGTTGAGCAAGAAGAACTCAAGAAGCAGATGTTTGACTTGAAGAACAAGCTTGACCGCCTTAACACCGCACAAAACTCATCGGGCAGTTTCATCAGAGCAATACGAAAGTTTATGACGATGCAAACGCTGACCCCCATTGTCCTTCAAGAACTGATCGACAAGATCGAAGTTTTTTCGATTGAAGGAACGGGCAAGAACAGAACGCAACGGCTTGTGATCCACTACCGCTTTGTCGGTTGTATTGATCTGCCGAGCATCGTTCCCAAGCACACCTACAAGCTTGACTCACGGCAGGGAGTGGCTATCGAATATCTTCCCAGCGCAGTATAACCACAAAATAAAAAAGAGCAGACGAATCTGCTCCAAACAATCAAATATTAAGTAAATACAGGCAAAAAAATATCGAGTGTTCCTAACATCAGTTATGAACACTCGATATGGTCGGAGTGACAGGATTCGAACCTGCGGCATCGTGCTCCCAAAGCACGCGCGCTACCAGACTGCGCCACACCCCGATATTGAATTGTTATTGGTCGGAGTGAAGGAGCCGAGATCCGCGGCACCGTGCTCTCAAAGCACGCGCGCTACCCATTTCGCTCCGTGAGCGAAATATCTGCCCCATACCCCGATATGAGAACCTATATATTATAGCAGATACTTCCCTTTTTGTCAAGCCCCCAAGCAAAAAAGTTCCACCCGCGAGAGTTTTTCCCGCGGGTGGTTGTTGTGATAAGGGAGCTTGCGGATTTAGCTTACTCGCTCTTCAGCTCGATGGCCTGACCGCCCGTGAGGGTGATCATCTTGACGGCCTGAACCGAGAAGGCGTCTGCCTTGATGATGAGAGGCTTATCCAGGGTACCGGAGGCAAGGACCTTCAGACGGCCGATGTTGCCGTCGATCATGCCCTTCTCCTGCAGGCTGGCCAGATCAACCGTCTCGCCTGCCTGGTAGGCGGCGCTGATGAGGCCTACGTTGATGATGCCCATCTTGCCCTGACCGCCTTCTTCGTCAGAAGCGACCAGGAACGCGGCGGCAGCCTTATCGGTCATCATGCTATCCACGTCGGTGGCGGCGACCTCTTCCACTGTCTCAACCTCCTCGGGGATCTCCTCCTCGGGGACCTCCTCACCCACGGGGATGAAGAGAGGAGCGGCGGGGGTCTCGGGCTCGGTCTCGGCCTCGACCTCGGGCTCAGCCTCTGCCTCGGGCTCGGTGGGCTCGGGATCGGTGGCGTTCTTGCGGCGGAGCAGGATGATCACCACGGCGGCACCCGCGCCGACGATGACGATGACCAGCACGATCCAGATCCAGGCGTTCCCGCAGCCGCCGGGGACGGGCTCCTCGGTCTCGGTCTCGGTGGGAGCCTCGGTAGGATCCTCGGGCTCATCGGTGGGAGCCTCGGTGGGCTCGTCGGTATCGGGCTCGGTAGGAGTCTCGGTGTCAGGCTCGGTGGGCTCCTCGGTGTCGGGCTCGGTAGGAGTCTCGGTGTCGGGCTCCTTGACGGGGGTCTCGTCGTAGATGGCGTTGACGGTCAGATCGGAAGTGATCTCGGAGAAGTCGGCGTCCCAACCCTTGAAGGTGTAGGTAGCGGTCTCGGTAGCGGCCTTGTCGGTATCGGTGGGAGCGGTGGCACCCTTGCCGTACTCAACGGTCACGGTCTCGGTCTTGCCGTCGCCGTAGTTGAAGGTGACGGTGTAGGAACGGACGGTCTCGGTGTACTTGGCGGTGACCACCAGAGTGCCGGTGATGTTGCTGAAGTCCACGTCCCAGCCCTCGAAGGTGTAGGTGTACTGGGCGGTGGGGGCCTTATCGGTATTGGTAGGAGCGGTAGCGGCCTGTCCGTAGGTCACGTACATGGGCAGGACGATGTTGTGACCGTACTTGAAGGTGACCATGTACTTGCGGACGGTGGCATCAAACTGAGCGGTGTAGATGGCGTCCTCGGTAGCGGCGGCCACGGTCTTATCCCAGCCCTTGAAGGTGTAGGTGTACTGGGCGTCGGCGGCCTTCACGGGAGTACCGTTGGGGTACACGGGGGTCTCGCCGATCTTGACCACCAGGGTCACATCGGCCTGACCGTCCACCTTGAAGGTGATAGAAACGGTGTTGGGGGTGTTGGTGAAGGTGGCGGTATAGGTAGCGTCACCGGTCACGGCCACCACGGCGGGGGTCCAGCCGGAGAAGGTGTAGGTGTACTGATCGTCGGGAGCCTTTGCGGGAGTACCGTCGAAGGAGGGGACCTTACCGTACTCCACCTCGGTGGTGGTAGAGGTACCGTCCACGACCCAGGTGACGGTGTACTTGTTCAGGGTCTCGGTGTAGGTAGCGGTGTAGGTTGCGTCACCGACCACGGCCACGGGCTCGGTATCCCAACCGTTGAAGGTGTAGGTGAACTGAACGTCGGCGGCCTTATCGGTGGAGCCGCTGAAGGTGGGAACGGTGCCGTACTCCACCTCGTCGGTGGTGGTCACGCCGTCCACGACCCAGGTGATCACGTACTTGTTCAGGGTCTCGGTGTAGGTAGCGGTGTAGGTGGCGTCAGCGGTAGCCTTGACGGGCTCGGTGTCCCAACCCTTGAAGGTGTAGGTGTACTGAGCGTCGGGAGCCTTGTCGGTGGAGCCGCTGAAGGCGGGAACCTTACCGTAGGCCACCTTCTGCTCGGTAGCCGCGCCGTCCACGATCCAGGTGACGGTGAAGGGACGCACCTCGTAGGTGGCGGAGAGGGTCAGATCCTGCGCGGGCATCTTACCGTCGTCGGGAAGGCCAATAAAGCCCTCGTCGCTGAGCGCGGTGCCGGCCAGATGGGGATAGTGGGTCACCAGCTGGGCAAACAGCGCGTCTGTGTCGATGGTGTCGCCCTCGGAGAGCTCGGTCTGGATACCCACGGGCCATTCCTCGCCGTTTTCGTCGTACAGGGTGGCAGCCAGCTTCAGGGTGTAGGTGTCACCGTCGGCAGCGGCGATACCCAATGTCATGGTACAGGTCAACGCGAGAACGGTCAGCGTAAGCAGGAGAGCCGTCCACGCGACCGTTCTGATTCTTCTCTTGGTCGTGTGATTCATGAGAATACCTCCTAATGTTTTCCCTACCCCCTCAATGCAGCGAAGCTCAGCCACTCGGGCGGCAGGCACGTGTATATGATACCATGAAACCCTTCGATTGTCAAGTCGTTTTGCCCGAAAAATGCAGGAAAAACAAATGCTTTTAGCATTTTTCAGTAATTGACCACTTTCGTTGCGAAAACCTACACAGAAAGTTCACAAAAACCAAACGCGGCCTTCATTCATGTGAAGAAAGCCGCGTTTTTGGGGTTGCGCGGTCAGGCGCGATGCCCCAAACCGCCTTATTTCATGTCGGACAGGGACTCCACGCACGCGCCGCAGACCTTGCGCCCGTTGAACAGCACCAGCCTGTCCGTGCTGTCGCAGAAGACACAGCCGTTACGGCACTTTTGCAGAATGATGCGTTCCCCTTCCATGGTCACGTCCAGCTCGTCATCGGCATGAATGCCCAGAGCCTTGCACATACTCTTGGGGATCACCACCCGCCCCAGCTTATCAATGGTACGGATCACACCGCCAATTTTCATGTTTCTATCCTCCCTTTTCTTTTTTCGTGATGCCGTCATTATACACCCTTTTCCGACCCTTGTCAAGATATTTTGTCATTTTTTACCATTTGGTAACATTTGGCAAAGGTTCAATAAGAAAGAATCCCGCGGGAAAGCCGGTCTGTATGATTAAGTCACCGAGGAGGCGGGAATCCTTTGCGTGATCCTCCAAGGGGCGGCCAAGTGCCCGGGAGGATCACCGTATATGATATAGTGGAAGGAGACAGCCATGCTCAGAGGCGCGGAAAAAAGAATGATCGTCGTGCGCACCCGTGACAGCCGTATGTTTGAGGAGGCCTATTTCGTGGTGCGTCCCGAGGCGGACAGAGCGGGAAGGGATGAGATGGATATGCTGTGGGAGGCCAACCGTATACTGGAAAGCAGTGTGGCGGGAGGAAGGGGGGATGGCGTCAAATCCTCTCGCGTGCCCTTGCCCGGGCAGGGTCTTCTGCGGGGGCTGGTCTGGTTTTTTCTGGGGTTTCTGACGGGAGGCGGGGCGGTAGGCCTCTTGTGGGTTCTGTTGTGAAGGAGAGAGCGGGGGAGGGGTCACTCTACGCAAAACTGACAAACATTTCCGCTACCGAAAAATAGGAGTTGACAGACGGCGTCTCATGGTGTATAATATAGGGGATGTTTGTGTTCGGTCGCTCCGCTCTTTCTCCATAGCGGGGCATGGCGTAAGGACTACGAACGGGGATATCCGTATCGGACGGGTCGGTTATGGTCCGATACCCTCGCGCATGGCTCCACACCATCCGCGTTGCCCCACCGCGCAAGCCTTTGCCGCAATGCTCACGGGATATCTGCGCCTGTTTTCGGGGGCAGAGCCTTTTCCGTGGGATTTTGCGAGAACGGGAATAAACCTTACGTTGTAAACTTAACATTACATAGAGTCCTTGGTATGTAAGGACTGTTTCCGTATGCCGCAAGGGGTGTACGGCGGTTTTCCGTGCCCGCAGCACTCCCGAGCGGGTACAGAGTACAGATAGGAAGCGGGAGAACAGAAAGGAATAACGGTACGATATACCAATGAGTGCAAACAACCAAAGCAAGAAAAAGGGCGAGGCACAGTCCCGCGCCCAGAAGGAGACCAAGTCCCTGAAATTCAAGGGAGGCCGCGGCGGGGATTTCCGCATCGGCTCCAGAGACATCCTCTCCACCCCCGAGATCCTCTCCCCCTTTGACTACGAGGAGGAGACCCCCAAATCCCGCCGCGGGAAAAAGAACCAGCTGACTCCCGCCGAGGAGAAGCCCGTAGCCCCCACCCACAACCGTAAGAGTAAGAAGAAGGCCGAGGAGCCCGCTCCCGCTCTGCCCGAGGCCAAGACCACCCGCGCCAAGGCCGATAAGGCTCCCGCCAAGAAGACGGCCAAGACCGAGACCCCCAAGAAGGAGACCGCGACAGCCGAGGCTCCCAAGAAGGCTCCCTCCAGAAGCCGCCGCGGAGGGGCCTCCATCGTCTCCGCCGAGGATTCGGTGGTGGTGGCCGCCGACACCGTGGCCGTGGAGGCTCCCAAGACCGCCTCCCGCAAGACTGCCTCCTCCGCCTCCGCCCTGAAGAAGATCCCCGGGGCAAAGCTCCGCGTCATTCCCCTGGGCGGTCTCAACGAGGTGGGCAAGAACATGACCGTGGTGGAGTACGGTGACGACATCGTCATCATCGACTGCGGCATCGGCTTCCCCGACGAGGACGAGATGCCCGGCGTGGATCTGGTCATCCCCGACGTGGCCTACCTGGAGCAGAACCGCGACCGCATCCGCGGCATGGTCATCACCCACGGCCACGAGGATCACATCGGTGCCATCCCCTACATTCTCCAGAAGCTGGATATGCCCGTCTACGCCACCCGCCTGGCTCTGGGTATCATCGAGAACAAGCTCCAGGAGCATACCCTCCCTTGGAAGCCCGATCTCCGCTGTGTCAAGGCGGGGGACACCGTCCGTCTGGGTGCCTCCTTTACGGTGGAGTTCATCCGCGTCAACCACTCCATCGCCGACGCCTGCGCCCTGGCCATAGGTACCCCCCTGGGCATGATCGTCCACACGGGTGACTTCAAGCTGGATCTCACCCCCATCGACGGCGACATGATGGACATCACCCGTCTGGGCGAGCTGGGTCGGGAGGGCGTTCTCCTGCTCATGTGTGAGTCCACCAACGCCGAGCGTCCCGGGTATACCCCCTCCGAGACCAAGGTGGGTAAGTCCCTTGAGGTCATCTTCACCATGCACACCGACCGCCGCATCGTCATCTCCACCTTCTCCTCCAACGTCCACCGCGTCCAGCAGATCATCAACATCTCGGCGCGCCACGGCCGCAAGGTGGCAGTCACGGGCCGCAGTATGATCAACATCGTCTCGGCCGCCGTGGAGCTGGGCTACATGAAGGTGCCCGACGGGGTGCTCATTGACATCAACGATATCAAGCGCTACAAACCTCAGGAGCTGACCCTCATCACCACGGGCTCCCAGGGCGAGCCCATGTCGGCCCTCTACCGCATGGCCTTCGGGGAGCACTCTCAGGTGACCCTGGGGTACGGGGATCTGGTGGTGCTGTCGGCCTCGGCCATCCCCGGTAACGAGAAGCTGGTGGGCCGCATCATCAACGAGCTGTCCAAGATGGGAGTCACCGTCATCAACGACGCCTCGGTGGAGGTTCACGTCTCGGGCCACGCCTGCCAGGAGGAGCTGAAGCTCATGCAGGGTCTCACCCGTCCCAAGTACTTCATGCCCGTCCACGGTGAGTACAAGCACATGGCCGCCAACCGTGAGCTGGCCGTGGCCATGGGGATCCCCCACGAGAACGTCTTCATTTCCGACATCGGGAAGGTGCTGGAGATCGACGAGAAGGGTGCCCTCTGGGGTGGCACCGTTCCCTCCGGCGTGGTGCTCATCGACGGCTACGGCATCGGCGACGTGGGCAACATTGTCCTGCGTGACCGCAAGCATCTGTCCCAGGACGGTCTTATCGTGGTGGTGGCTACCGTGGATTCGGTGTCGGGTCTGCGGGTGGCGGGTCCCGATATCGTCTCCCGCGGCTTCGTCTACGTCCGCGAGTCCGAGGAGCTCATGGAGGAGGTCCGCAAGATCGCCGTGGACGCCATTGATATCAGCCTCCGCCGCTCGGGTCTGGACTGGTTTGAGATGAAGAACGCCATCAAGGACGATATCACCAAGTACCTCTACGGGAATACCAAGCGCAAGCCCATGGTCCTGCCCATCATTATGGACGTGTAATTTAAGGATGAAAAACCTCCGCCCGAAAAAATTTTTCGACGATTTTTGAAAAGTTTTACGGTGATTCACGGCTCGTTCATAAAAAGAACATGAAGTAGAGGTATAATAGTAACATTGTCTGGTTCTATGCCTTGACGGGCGTAGGAGCGGAACACGCAAAACAAAACCCCGCGCCGCCCCGGTGGCAGGGATAAAAGAAAGGATTTTCGACAATGAATCAGCAAGCAAAGACCAAGCGCGAATTTCCCTACGTCTCGCTCATTCTGATCGTGACTCTCGTGCTTGTCGTAGCCATCCTGGGCTACACCTTCGTTGACTCCATCGGCATCATCGGCCGTATGGACAACGCCGCCAAGAGCAACACCATCAAGCTCAACGAGAAGGAGCTGGACGTCTACCGCTTCCACGTCGCCCAGAACCAGTACTACACCCAGTTCATGTACTACCAGTACGGTCTGATGCAGGACACCTACGGCGTCACCAAGATGTTCGCATCCGGCGCAGACTATGCCAACTACATGATCCCCTCCACCGTTGGCTCCGAGGCCTATGACGCCTCCGCCTACGCCTACGCCGAGCAGTATCTCGCTTACTGCGAGGGCGCCAAGGAGGCAGGTCTGTACGACGAGTACAAGACCGAGATCGAGGCTGACATCGACGAGTACATCGAGGGTCTGAAGGAGACCGCCAAGATCAACGGTGTTTCCTTCTCCAAGTACCTCAGAAACTGGATCGGCAAGGGTATGACCGAGGGCATCGTCCGTTCCGCTATGGAGTACTACTTCATCGGCGGTAAGTACGCCGAGAAGCTCCAGAAGGACTACTCCGACGCCGCTACCGTGGAGGAGATCGAGAAGTACCGCGACGACAACAAGGCTTCCTTCTACTCCACCAAGTACACCTCCTACAAGCTGGTCAACGAGAAGCTGAAGACCGAGTACAAGATCGACGAGTGCAAGACCGCTGAGGAGGTCAAGACCGTCATCGTCAAGTACATGGTGGACACCAAGTTCGACGCTCTCTACAAGACCAACATCACCGACAAGAAGATCGAGGACGCCGCCGGTGCCGAGAAGACCAAGGCTGACGTTCTGACCACCGTCCTGGTTCTCAAGGAGCTGGCCGGTAAGGATGCCGACGGCAACGACATCAAGGCTGTCTTCACCAAGGAAGACACCGACGACTACAAGAAGGCCGCCTACACCATCTGCAACAACATCGTCACCTCCGCCAATACCGAGCTGAACAAGGTCACCGAGTCCACCGCCAAGTGGGCTGACCCCAAGGGCACCTCCGCTACCGATCTTCAGAAGTGGCTGTTCGGTGAGGGCCGCAAGGAGGGCGACGTCAAGGTGATCGAGACCAAGACCACCTCCAAGGACTCCACCACCGGTAAGGACGTTACCACCACCACCTACACCTGGTACGTGGTCGGCAAGGACGTCATGAAGCTGGACGAGGAGCACACCAAGAACGCCTACTACGTCTACCTCACCGATGACGGTAAGGACGTGGAGAACGGCAAGACCGCGGCAGAGAAGGCCGAGGCCTTCTACAACGAGCTGAAGGACGCCAAGACCCCCGAGAAGTTCGCCGAGCTGGTGGAGAAGTACGCTCCCGGCTACACCGGTGACATCACCGAGCGCATCTCCTTTGAGTCCATGAAGTCCAGCAGCGAGGACTTCGCTAACTGGCTCTACGAGGAGAACCGCAACAAGGGCGACATCACCAACATCCCCGTGAAGGATACCAAGGACGAGAAGAAGGTCACCGGTCACATCGTCGCTATGTACGAGGATGAGAACGAGGAGACCTGGAAGCTGACCGCCCGCGACGCCATCGCCGAGGAGAAGCTGCAGGCTTGGTTCGACGACGCCGTTGTGAAGTACAACGTGGAGATCGACTACGAGCCCGAGACCACCGCTCCCACCACCACCAAGGCCCCCGAGACCACCAAGGCTCCCGAGGAGTCCAAGGAGCCCGAGTCCTCCAAGGCCGAGGAGACCACCGCCGCTCCCACCGAGGAGACCACTGAGGCTCCCACCGAGGCTCAGGGCGAGTAATCCCCCTCATAACAAACACACGCAGGGTGTCGCGCTTCGGCGTGGCGCCCTGCTTATTTCGGGCATATACTTATGGGTAAAGCCCCATTCCCGCCACGAGCGGCGCCCCTACGGGCAGGAAGGAATATCTATGCTACTCAACGAAAAGCGCACCACCGTGGCCTACCGCTGTCCTCACTGCGGCGGCGGCATCATGAGTGCCGTGGGTCTGTTCAATCTGTCGGCCGATATGGTCAAGCTCAAGTGCACCTGCGGGGAGAGCGAGCTGAAGATTATCTACAACCGCGACGGCACCGTCCGTCTGACCGTCCCCTGCCTCATCTGCTCCCAGCCTCACACCTTTACGGTCAACGCCTCCCTGTTCTTCTCGGATGAGCTGTTCGTCCTTCCCTGCCCCTACTCCGACATCAACATCGCCTTTACGGGGGAGATGAACGCCGTCAAGGCCGAGCTGGCCCGCACCGAGCTGGAGCTTTTGGATATGCTGGAGGAGAACGGCATCACCGACTTCTCGGCTCTCCACGGGGATGAAAAGGACCTCCCCGATCCCCAGATTTTGGACATTATCCTTTTCGTCATCGACGATCTGGACGCCGAGGGGAAAATCTACTGCCATTGCCACCCTGACCCTCAGGGGGGCGGACACCCGAATCCCGCCGAGGAGCGAGCCTCCGACACCGACTACGGCGAGTGGAATGAAACAGAGAGCCGCTACGAGGCCGAGGTCACCGAGGAGGGCATCAAGCTCACCTGCCGTGTCTGCGGAGCCTCCACGGTCATTCCCACGGATTCCATGCTGTCGGCGCACGCGTTCCTCAACGCGGACAGTATGCATTTGCAGTAACCGAAGAGACAGAACACCGTTCTATTTGATGGAACGGTGTTTTTTGATGGGATGAAGCAGGACTGTCTTGACAGGTTCTATGCTCCTTCATTGCCGCATACACTCTCCTTGAAAAACCATCAAAGGAGACAAGGTATATGACGAATCCATACATGGGAGAATCCACCGCGCGGGGAACCGTCCAGCTCCCCTACCCTCTGCGAGCCGTCACCGCCGAGGTGGCGGGGGACTTTACTCTGCCCGACTACCAGCCCGAGATCAAGCGGCTTCTGCGCATTGGGGTGAACCTCCTCCCTCCCGACCCCGACCAAGCGGGGGGCGATCTCACAGGGCGCATGGACTACTCGGTGCTCTACGTGGGGGGCGACGGGGGGATCTACTGCGCGCCCCTGTCCACCGAGTACCGCCTGGAGATCCCCACGGAGGGAAATACGGGGAGCCTTCCCGCCGCCATGGGGGAGCCTTCGGTCTGCCTCTGCGATCTGTCATCCGAGGTACCCGCGGGGCGGGTGGTGTCCCCCCGACGGCTCCATATCCGCTGTAAGGTCAAGGGGCGGGTGAGAGCCTACGGAGAATGCCCCCTGGGGCCCTGGAGCACCGACGGGGAGGATGATCCGACGGTAGAGACCCTCACCGCTGAAGTCCCCGTAGGACGGCTGTATCGGGCTCTGAGCGAGCCTCTGATGCTGGAGGACGACATCATTCTCTCCCCCGCCGAGGGAGAGATGCGGGTGATCTGCGCCGAGGGGCAGGTCATGATGACCGAGGCCTCCCCCGCCGCGGGAACCGTGACCTGCCGCGGTGAGGTGACGGTGAAGCTCACCCTCTGCCCCGCCGACACCGTTGGGGATCTGTTGGCCGAGATCACCGAGTCGGCACCCGCCGAAAAGCAGGCTCCCCAGCTGACTATCCTGAAACGCAAGATCCCCTTCTCCCAGACCGTGGGGGTGGAGGGGGTGACCTCCGCCTGCGCCGCCACCGCCCGAGGGTACTGCTCCGAGATCACGGTGCAGATGGACGAGGGGCGGATCCATCCCGAGGTGGGGGTGGTCACCGAGGTCCGTGCCCAGCGGAATCAAGCCGTGACCTGCGTGGCGGATCTCTACTCCACCCGCCGTGAGGAGGCCTGCCGCTACGCCGCCTACCCCGCCGAGGTGGCCCTCCGCGCCCTCAACGGCAATTTCACCCTCAGCGATTCCCTCCCCCTGGCCGATGTGGGGATCGACCCCGCCGCCCGCGTGGTGGATGTCACCGCCACCGCCACTCCCGAGGAGCTGACCGCTGATCCCGACAAGGGCCGTTGCCTGCTGACGGGCAAGTGCCGCTGTCATCTCCTGCTCCTCAAGGAGAACGAGTACACTACCGCCGAGCTGGAGCTTCCCTTCCGCTACGAGTTCGACGATCTGACCCTTCTGCGGGATGCCCCAACGGTCAACCGCGATCCCGATACGCCCCCCGCCTTTGACGGGAGCATGGAGGTGGTCAACTGCCGCGCCCGCATGGACGGGGAGCGGGTGGGTATTGACGCCGAGCTGGCGGTCTCCCTCCGCACCCATGCCCCCGCCCCCTTCACCGCCCTTTCCGACGTGGGCTACGGAGGGGAGGTCACCCGCCGCCGCGGGGAGTACGTCATCTGCTTCCCCGCTCCGACCGACACACTGTGGTCGGTGGCCAAGCGGTATCACGCGCCCATGGCGGGGCTGACGGCGGCCAACAATCTGGCGCCCGGGGGACAGCTCGATGGGGCGGAGTCCTTGGAGGGGATCAAGTATCTGATCGTGTAATTATCCCGTATAAAACAGAAGATCCCCGTGGGAATAATCTCACGGGGATCTTTTATGGAAGGATCATGAGGTTTGCAGGCGGGTAAGGATGGCCTGATAGCGCGGATCACTCTGTATCGGCCCATAGTCCGATTCGCGCTCTCCACACTGAAGCGTACCCAGCATATCTGCACGGGCAGATATCCTCTCCTCTATGTGGTGCATCTCTCCGGTCATGTCGTACACATCGTATGTAAGATCATTGTCCAGCGCGTCGTAGGCACAAGCATACGCGCAAGAAACCTCCAATGCCTCTATACTATCCGCATACTGTTTCATACGGGCATAGGCCAACGCTTGGCTTTCGGCAAATTCCGCCGCCTCCTTGTACAGATAATTCTGTCCCGCATCAAGGCCCACCTTGATGATCCGTAAAGCGCGTTCACAAACGGCCGCAATGTCCTCATACCGCTTGTTTTCAAACAAAAAGGCCACATACCAATTGCCCATATACAGGTACTCATACAGGCTTTCTGCCATAGTGTTTTTCATGGCATACTCGGCCTCATCGGGGCTTCGAAGGCGGAGCGCGATCACCGCCGCCGTCACCTTGGGGTAGATGCCTCGTCCCGTCAACAGGCGGTTGTTGTACTGTTCGGCCTGTGCGTAGTCACTGTTAACCATACAGATGGTGGTGAGGAACTGGTAGCACCACGCGCGACGGTTGGTGTCAGTCGTGCGCTCCGCCACGAATAGGAACAGGGCTGCCGCCTCGCTCATACGTTCCCTGCGCTTGGCCGTCGAGCGAAAACGCGTGGATATGAACAGGTTGCGCGCCAGCTCAAAGGTCAAAACCTCGTTTTGCGGATAGCGCTCCAAGGTCTGCCGCAATAGCGCGATGGCATCCTCCCGCTTCCCTTCCTTTCCCAGTCGGGTGGTTTCGGCCACCGTCTCGGGCACTGTCTTCTCATCGGCTTTCGTGTAGCCGAATAAATAGTCCATGGAAACATCAAAGATCTCGGCCAGTTTAGGGAGAAGGGTAATATCGGGGTACGAATTGCCGCACTCCCATTTGGACACAGCCGCCGTGGAAACGCCCACCAGCTCGGCAAGCTTTTCCTGCGTCATGCCCCGCTCGGCACGAAGAGCGGATATGGTTTTATTCAGATTCATAGGAAAATCTCCTTTCGTATTGCTGTGGCCACGTCTTGATTATACCATGCAAAGGGCGTTCTGTCAATGGAGCGATTCTCCTATTATTCCTGTTTTTCCTCAACCAACAGTTAATACAAAGGGTGTCTCCCAAGCCGAGACACCCTTTTGTCATATAAAAAACTCCCCCGCAGAGCGGGGGAGCGAAATGTAAGAATTAGTGGCAAATGCAACGCTCGGTGTCCTTGTCGAAGATGTGGCAACGAGTGGTGTCGAAGGCGACCTTGATGGTGTCGCCGGCGCGGGACTGGGAGCGGGAGGAAACGCGGGCGATGAGGTTGGTACCGTCGTTGACGATCTTGATCTTACCGTCACCCTCCTCGGACTTACCGACGTTCAGGTACAGGTAGATCTCGGCACCCATCAGCTCGGTGACGTCAACGAATGCCTCGAAGGAAGCATCGGCGTGAGCCTCGACCTGTGCGGGCTGGTCATAGATGCACTCGGGACGCAGACCCAGAACGACCTCCTGGTCGATGTAGTCCTTCAGAGCGGGGTTGTTGGCCTTCTCTGCGGGCAGCTTGACCGAAACGTTCTCGAAGTCGAAGTACAGATCCTCGCCCTTCTTGTTCAGGGTACCGTTGATGAAGTTCATCTGGGGGGTACCGATGAAGCCTGCGACGAACAGGTTGCAGGGAGAATCGTAGAGGTTCTGAGGAGTATCGACCTGCTGGATCAGACCGTCCTTCATAACCACGATACGGGTAGCCATGGTCATAGCCTCGACCTGGTCGTGGGTAACGTAGATGAAGGTGGTACCGACGCGGGCGTGCAGCTTGGTCAGCTCGGTTCTCATGGCAGCACGGAGCTTAGCGTCCAGGTTGGACAGAGGCTCGTCAAGAAGGAATACCTTGGGGTTACGGACGATAGCGCGGCCCAGAGCCACACGCTGCTTCTGACCACCGGACAGAGCCTTGGGCTTTCTGTCGAGCAGGTGGGTGATATCCAGGATACGGGCAGCCTCCTCAACGCGGCGCTTGATCTCCTCCTTGGGAGTCTTGTTCAGCTTCAGACCGAATGCCATGTTCTCAAACACGGTCATGTGAGGATACAGAGCGTAGTTCTGGAACACCATGGCGATCTTACGGTCCTTAGGAGCCACGTCGTTGACCAGCTGGTCACCGATGAACAGCTCACCCTCGGAGATCTCCTCCAGACCTGCGACCATACGCAGGGTAGTGGTCTTACCGCAGCCGGAAGGACCGACCAGCACCAGGAACTCCTTGTCCTTGATCTCAAGGTTGAAGTCGGAGACAGCGGTCACGCCGCCGGGGTACTTCTTGTAAATGTGACGACGGGATACACTTGCCATTTGAGATTTCCTCCTAAAATAATATCTTACATAAAATTTTGATAAAACGCGGGGCGTACAAGGAGCCCGTTCGCGCACCTTTGCACGTTGATATTATACCAAAAAAGCGGCCAAAAAGAAAGAGT
>JAFULU010000342.1 GCA_017483125.1 Clostridia bacterium | reverse complement strand
AGGGGTTTCCGTATACACCCGTACGAAAAAACAAACCCGCTCTCCTCATCCACCACCTATGGTGGTCCCCCTTCCCCGCTGGGGAAGGCTCACGAGGGAACCCACCGACAAACCCAAATTTGAAAAAGGACAATCATGAACAATAACATTACCAAGCCCCGCATCCTCGCCGTGGTGGGCTCGACCGCCAGCGGAAAGACCTCCCTGGCGGTGGAGCTGGCGAAGCAGCTTGACGGCGAGATCGTCTCCTGCGACTCCATGCAGATCTATCGGGGCATGAACATCGGCACCGCCACTCCCGACGAGGCGGAGCGGCAGGGGATCCCCCACCATCTCATGGACTTCGTGGATCCCACCGA
The DNA here is from genome assembly GCA_017483125.1 of Clostridia bacterium. Lineage (GTDB taxonomy): Bacteria > Bacillota > Clostridia > Oscillospirales > CAG-272 > CAMEON01. The sequence goes on along the minus strand of JAFULU010000342.1, from coordinate 6,098 downwards.
TCCCGCGGGGTACTCCTGCGCGGACTACGTGCGGGACGCCCGGGCGGCGGTCTCGGACATACTGGCCAGAGGGAAGCTCCCCGTCCTGTGCGGCGGTACGGGGCTGTATCTGGACGCCTTTCTGCGGGGCGGGAGCTTTGAGGTCACCGACAGCGACCCCAATCTGCGGGCCGAGCTCTGCGCCCTGGCCGAGCGGGAGGGGGTGGAGGTGCTTCACGCCATGCTCCGTGAGTTGGACCCCGAGACCGCCGAGGCCGTCCACCCCAACAACGTCAAACGGGTGGCGCGGGCCATTGAGATCTGCCGCACCACGGGGCGCAAGAAAAGCGATCTGGATCGGGAGTCCCGTGAGCCCGAGAGCCCTTACGACGCCACGGTCATCGGGCTTCACTACGATCACCGTCAGATCCTCTACGACCGCATCGACCGTCGGGTGGACATCATGATGGAGCAGGGGCTTCTGGAGGAGACCCGCCGCCTGCGGGAGATGGGGGTCTTCGAGATCTGTCTCACCGCCGCCCAGGCCATCGGCTACAAGGAGCTGTTCCCCTATCTGGATGGGGAGGCCACTCTGGAATCCTGCGTGGAGGTCCTGAAGATGGCCACCCGCCGCTACGCCAAGCGGCAGATCACCTGGTTCAAGGCCAAGCCCTACGTGCAGTGGGTCACCTGCGATGAGTCGGTGGGCGGGGAAGCTGCCGTAAAAAAGTTTGAAGATATTGTAAACAATGCGAAAACCCTCTTTCCATAAGGGGGTTTTTGTGCTATACTATAGGTTGTAGTATATAATAGGGATAACTATGCCCATTTGCAAAGGGTGTCGGGAAGGGCGGTTCGCCGTCGGTCCCGGTTATCCCGTAACGCCGCCCCGCAGCCCGCAGAAAGGAGAGTATATGGCCAACCTGTACGACGTTACCCGCCGCCTGACCGCTCCCCGCAAAAAGCTGGGTGGAGAGCGGGTCAAGTCCCTTTTGGGGGCGGGCTTCATCATCCTCATGCTGGGTGTCATCGGCTTTGCCATCTATCAGGTGGCCCGCCACGTGACCGTGGGCTTGAACACCCTGCGCACCCAAGAGATTCAGGACAAGTCCTACGTCAGTCTGGAGCTGTACCTGTTCCGCGACGAGCAGCCCCTGTACGCCGAGGGGAGTAATCTCTACCTCTACGACGTCGGAAACGGCGAGCGCATGGGGGTGGGTCACTCCCTGGGCACCGCCTACCGTGCCGAGGAGGGGGCGGCGGATCTTCAGCTCCGCCTCAACGGCTATGGGGAGCGGATCTCTCTGCTCCGCGAGCTGGGCGGTACGGGTACCCCCGCCGACGCGCGGGATACGGCCGACGCGGTGGACCGCGATTATCTGGGGCTTCTGGCCGCCGCGGGAAAGGGTGACCTTTCGGCGGTGTCGGGCTACGCCGACTCCATGCTGGACGGTCTGGGCCGCTACGACGTTATCACGGGAGCCTCGGGCAGTCAGTCCGTGGCCGCGCTGGTGGCCGAGCGGGCCGCCTTGGTGGAGGGGCTGACCCGTATCTCCCCCATGTCCACCGACCGAAGCGGATATTTCTACTACCAATGCGACGGCTACGAGTCGGTCTTCGACTACGCCGCCGCCATGCATATGACTCCCGCCGAGTTCCGTGAGCTGACCGCCCGACAGGCAAGCACCGTGTCCGAGGGGGTGGTGGGCAAGATGGTGTACAGCACGGTCTGGTACGCCGCCGCCTACATCCCCCTGTCCGACGGGGCCATCGAGGTGTTCCAGCAGGGCATCGCCCGCCACAAGACCTACGTCATGCGGTGCAGCGACAGCGCGGGGACCGAGCTTTCCATGACCCTTGAGCGTCTGGTGCCCGACGAGGGAGGCGCTCTGGTGGTGTTCTCCTCCCAGGATATGCCCCGCGGCTTTGACTTCACCCGCCGTATTTCGGTGGAGACCGTGGCCTTTGAGACGGGGGGCTACCGCATTCCCGTGGAGGCCGTTGTGACCCTTCGCTCCAAGGAGACGGGGGAGGACGTGACGGGTGTGTACATCCTGGCGGGGAACGTGGTGGAGTTCCGCAAGATCAGCGTCTACGTCCGCCGTGACGGCTACATCATCGCCGAGACCTATGAGGACGTGAGGGCTTACCTGGACTCCCTCCCCGAGGAGGAGTATGACAAGCGCACCGCCGACGGGTGGAGCTACCTGCGGCTCAACGACAACATCATCACGGGTGGCAACGAGCTCTACGAGGGCAAGGTCATCGGGTGAGAGAAATGCAAATGGACAGTAAGGAGATCGGTATGGAGTATACCTATCTGGACAATAATCTTTCCCGTGTGCGGGCTGACCTGAAGGCGGCCTGCGAGGCGGGAGGCTACGACCCCGAGGGGGTGACCCTCATGGCCGCCATCAAGTCGGCGGACGTGGGGGAGATCAACTACCTGCACACCATGCTGGGGGTGACCCACGTGGGGGAGAACCGCGTACAGCAGCTTCTGGAGCGGTACGACAAGCTGGAGCGGGAGGGACTCTCCATCCACTTCATCGGGTCGCTTCAGACCAACAAGGTCAAGTACATCATCGACAAGGTGGACATGATCCAGTCCCTGGACTCCCAGCGGTTGGCGCGGGAGATCGAGAAGCAGGCCGCCAAGGTCGGTCGGGTCATGGACGTGCTCATTGAGATCAACTCGGGCAGCGAGATCAGCAAGGGAGGCGTGGAGCCTGCCGACACCGAGGCCTTCGCCCGCCACGTGGTGGGAGGGGACTATCCCCACATCCGTCTGCGGGGCTTCATGACCATGGCCCCCAAGTCCACCGAGGCCGAGTACCGCGCCATTTTCGGCCGTACCCGCAGGCTCTGCGAGGGCATCTGGGAGCGGCTGGGCTACACCGAGCCTATGGTCATGTCCATGGGTATGTCCGAGTCCTATATCCCCGCCGCCGCCGAAGGATCGACCATGGTGCGGGTGGGCCGCGGGCTGTTCGTCAAGGAGACTCCCGAAGAAGTAAGCAATATCTGAACATACATTACCACAAAAGAAAGGCAGAGGATACCATCATGAAGGATTTTTTCAAGAAGTTCACCAAGCCCCAGACCGAGGTTGAGGATCTGGACAGCGGCTACGACAGCGAGTACTACGCAGGCTCTTACGATAAGGCCGACCGCCGTGACGACCGTCGGGACGACCGTCGGGACGACCGTCAGGACGATCGCCGCCCCGCGGGTGAGCCCGAGCGCTTTGACCGCGCCGAGAGATACGACCGCGACGACAGCTACTACGCTCCCCGCGGCGGCCTCTACGTGGAGGAGGATGCTCCCGCCTACCGTGAGCGCGTGCAGGTAGAGGAGAAGGTGGAGCCCGTCTTTACCCCCGAGCCCGCTCCCGAGTACCTGTACTACACCCCCGCCACCTACCGCGATTGCCGTGAGGGCATCGTCAAGGGTCTGGCCGCCGGCCACGTGGTGGTGGTCCGTCTGGCCGATCTGGAGGCTACCGACGTACTCCGTCTGTTCGACTACATGATGGGTGCCGTGCTGGCTCTGAACGCCGAGCTGGTGCGCCCCGAGGCCACCACCGTGGTGCTGGTTCCCGACGGCGTGGAGCTGGACGAGGACGAGCTGGAGCTGGACGACGAGGAGGAGTACGAGGACGAAGACGAGGATTATGAGGACGAGGAGTACGACGAAGAGGAGTACGACGAAGAGGAATACGAGGAGTATGACGAGGACGGCGAGTACGAGGATGCCGACGCGGATGTCGAGTAAGCTCCCCCGCCTCCGATTCACGTCCCAAGGGCTTTTGAAAGGAGGGAGTCTATGAGCGGCGGTATGTACGTTGTTGCTTTGTGTGTGGTGATCTTTTTGTACGTAGTGGACATCGCCATGCTGGGCAGAGCCGTTCTGAGCTGGTTTCCCACCGAGGAGCCGACCCGTATCGGGGCTTTCCTCTACGTGGTCACCGAGCCCTTCATCATGCCCATCCGCAATCTCTGCGGCCGCTTCGGCTGGTTTCAGGGTGTCCCTCTGGATATGCCCTTTCTCATCACGTCTCTGCTCATGATGCTGGTGAGCTCCTTCCTCCACACCATGTTTCTGGGATGAGCTACACGGCTGTACGCGACGAGACCATCCGCCTGCTCCTGTCCCGCCTGGACGATCTGGTCAAGAAAAGCGGACGGGGCGAGGCGGCGGTCAGTCCCTATCTCACACTCCGTGAGGCCAAGTACGCCCGTATCCATCTGTCCTCCCGCCTCGGCGCGGGAACGGCGGTTCTGTGGGGCGGCTACCCCGAGGCCGAGCGGGTACGGGTGGTGATCCTGCCCGACTATACCGAGGGCTTGGTGGATCCCACTGCCCTTGGGTCTGACCCCGCGGCGGCTCTTTCTGACGCAGGCCTGGACGATTTAGCGGAGACTGTCCGCGGCGCGGTCTGCCCTGTGCTGGTTAAAGGCTCGGGCTTCCGCGAGCTTTCCCACCGCGACTATCTCGGCTCGGTTCTGGGTCTGGGATTGGAGCGGGACGCCATCGGGGATATTCTGATTCCCGATGCCCATTCGGCCATTCTCCTGACCGACACCCGCGTGGGGGATTTCCTTACCACCCAGATGGAGAAGGTGGCCACCGATACCGTGAGAGTCAGCCGACTCCCCGAGGGGACCGCCCTCACGGGGACGAGACGGCTCCAGCCCATCACCGACACCGTCGCCTCGGAGCGGCTGGACTGCGTGGTGGCGGCACTTTGCAATTTGTCCCGCGAGAAGGCCCAGATGGCCGTGAAATCGGGGCTTGTGGAGCTGGACTACGAGGCGGTGGAGGACTGCTCGGCTACCGTGGAGGCACCTGCGGTGATCTCGGTGCGGGGATATGGCAAGTTCGCTGTCCATGCCTTTGACGGCACCACCCGAAAGGGAAGGATACGGCTGGCGGCGGGGAAATACACCTGATCCGAAAGGATTAAGACCATGAACCCTTACGATAAGTACAGCTCGGAGAACGAGCTTCCCCGTCTGACCGATGACCTGATACGGGGAAGACTGAAAAAGAGCTTTCTTGACAGCTTTGCGTTTTTCCTGTTCATGCTGGGTGGAATGCTGGTGGCCGCCGCTGTGTTTACGGCAGCTCCCATCTCCATAAAAAACCATACCGTCCTGGGAAATTATCCCGTCTGTCACGTCATCTGTTGGGTGATCGTGGCTGTGGTCTGGCTTGCGGCGGGAGGCGTTACCGTCTACTTTGGTCGTGATGCGTGGAATGACTTTTCGGCCTACCGCGCCCCCTATCACATCGTCAAGGCCAAGCTGAGATCCGTTTCCTATGACGAATTTCAGGGAATGGTGTGGAAGCGCAGACATGGTCACTACTACCGTGAAGCGATATACAGGGACGAGTTCTGCTTTGACGGCATGGAGGGTTTCCCCGTGTCAAGAAGTGAAGCGGAGCGCGCCAGCGAGGGGGATGAATACCTTCTTGTGGTCTTCGACAAGCACCCCGAAAAGCCGATCTTTATCTTCAGCGCAGATGCCTATCGGTGGCCTTAATATGAAAATTGAAAATAGCGGCCTCGCCAAGCGAAACGCCGATATTCATAAAGTAACCATTAACATAACATAAGGAGCTTTGAAAACCAATGTCCAAGGATTACAACAGCACTCTGAATCTGCCTCAGACCTCCTTCCCCATGAAGGCAGGCCTGCCTCAGCGTGAGCCCGATACCCTGAAGTATTGGGAGAGCATCGACCTCTATAACGCCATGCTGGAGAAGAACAAGGATAAGACCCCCTTCATCCTCCACGACGGCCCTCCCTTCTCCAACGGCTTCATCCACATGGGCCACGCCCTGAACAAGACCCTGAAGGATTTCATCGTCCGTTCCCAGGCCATGATGGGCCACTATACCCCCTACGTCCCCGGCTGGGACAACCACGGTCTGCCCATTGAGCGCGCCATTGAGAACTCCAAGAAGAAGCTGAACAAGGAGATGACCGTCCCCGAGTTCCGTAAGGCCTGCGAGGACTTCGCCGAGGACTTCATCCAGAAGCAGATGGGCGGTTTCCGCCGTCTGGGCGTCGTGGGGGATTGGGCTCATCCCTACCGCACCATGGACAAGCATT
>JAFULU010000341.1 GCA_017483125.1 Clostridia bacterium | reverse complement strand
GCACTATCAGGAAAGGTTTTTATATGGAGGAAAGCAGATCATTTCCCTTCGGGAAATGTCCATTTATCGGCTACTCATCCACCGCTTCGCGGTCCCCCTTCCCTCACAAGGGAAGGCTCACGAGGAAACCCAACAGCCCGATAAACTGCAATTTGATATTCTCACTCCGCGCTATACCCCAAGGTATCCATGCAGTACCCGAACATCCACGTCCACATACGGCTCTCGTGGGTGAGGCTGTCGAAGACGTTCTCGGGGTCAAAGCCGTTCTCCACCGTGTTGACCACGTGGAAATCGTCCTCTCCCTGCCGCATGATCTCGGCACAGGTCAGATTCCCTGCAGGCATGATGCAGTTCTTGTTGTCGGAGATAGCCTCCCAGTAGCGCAGGCAGCCGCTCCACTTGGGCATCCAGTTGTCGTAGCGGTTGTTCCAGTAGGCGTGGGCACCCTCCTTTTCCAGAAGGTCGGGCTCGGCCTCCATGCTCCAGGTGGCCTCCTCCACGGGACTCTCAAAGAGGGTCGGGGTGTCCGAGACGTGACCCGTGACGGGATCGGTGTCGGTCCAGGTCAGCGCCAGCGTGGTAAAGGCCATGCCGGGGATGCCGTTTTCTTCGGTGGGGACGGCGGTGCAGAGCATGAGATGCTCCATGGTGTTGCGATCCTGGATCAGACCGAACAGACCCTTCAGCTCCTTGGTGTAGGAGGCCAGTATGGAGCCGTCGCTGTTCAGCACATCCAGATAGAGGTACTGGGTGTGGGGATCGTCGGGATTTCGGTAGACCGCCACACGGCAGACTGCGTAGACCGTGCGGCCGCCGCGGGAAACGGGGGTGTAGACGTAGGTCTCACCGTCCAGCATGATGGTTGCGGGCAGATCGGGAGCCATGGGCTGGGCAGACCACAGGATGGCCTCGGCGTTGGGAAGCTCGGGCTCCATGGGCTTTTCGGGCAGAGCGGGAACCTCGTAGCCCAGATATTCCATCAGGTAGTAGAAGGCCGCGTGGAGCTTTTCCTCGGTGTCCTGCGTGTAGGCGTAGTAGTCCAGATATCCCTCGGTGGAGACAAGGGTAGAGGGGCAGACCGTGGGCTCGTAGGGATCGGTCAGACCGTTGACCAGCATACGGTAGTCCTTGGAGGAATTCCGCTCCATGAGATTCTCGATAGCGTTGCCGTGGGCCTTGCGGATTTGGTGCGCGTGTGCCTTCCAATACCATTCCACGTCCGCCTCGGCGGGGTCGAGGGGGGGCATGGTGTAGGTCCAGGAGCCGTTGTAGGTGCTGACGCTTCGGGGCGTATCGTACAGATGCAGGACGGGACTATCAAACATATCCGTCCAGAAGATCTCAGAGTACAAGCCGTCCAGCTGAAGCTTGCCCTTGTCGTTTACGGTGGCGGTGATTTCCCACAGCACCAGCGCGGAGGGATCCTGTACACTCTGGAACAGAGCTATCACGCCTCGGGTCTCCTTGAGGTAGGTGGCCAGAACCTGTCCGTTTTGATCCAGCACGTCCATGTACAGGTAGCGGAGGAAGGGATCCCTTCCGTCCTTGTACAGGGCCACGCGGGAAACGTACTTGGCCTTGTCGTTATACTGATTGGAGGTCACCCGCGTGTTGCAGACCGTCGTACCCATAAGAACGGCGTGGTCGGGCACCTCGGGAGCCATGGCGGGGGCCTTGGCCGCGACCTCGTCGGGGTAGGGATCGTAGCTGGGGGAGGGGATGGTGATCTCGTTGCCGTTTTCGTCCACGGGGGGTACGTAGGTTCCAGCCGAGAGATTCATGCCCTCGCAGAGCTTATCCATCAGAGTCTCAAAGGGGGTGGCGAAGACGGCTTCGGCGGCGGCGCGGCTCAGCTCCGACTCCGAGCGGGAGTAGACATGGGGAGCCTTGGTGTCGCTCATGCCGTCCATGAGGGCGAGGTAGCCGCCGGGGGCATCCAGAGAGGCCAGGGTCAGATCATTCCAGTAGGCACTCAGCCGCTGTGTCAGACCGGTGACAGACGAAGGGGACATGGGGAGCTTCAGCTCACCGCTGTACCAGTAGCCCGCTTCGCACAGGTTGCCCTCCACGCGGTTCACCTCGGGCTCCTCATCGCAGGGGAAGCACCACTTGAAGGCTACGGGAGAGCAGTAGAAGGAGCCGACTCCTTGGAAAGCCGAGGCGGTGAGGGTGATCAGGGTGATCTCGGTCTCGTCCTCGGTATTCTGCAGAAGGAGGAAGAGATCGTCGTTCAGGGCGTGGACGTAGGAGGCCATAACCGAGCCGTCGGTGTTCAGCACGTCGGTGAAGAGATCCCGACCCCGCCAGTCCTCATAGAGGGTGAAGCGGACCACGGCGTTGCGGGTGCCCTGCCCGTCGGTGATGGGTATGCGGGTGAAGGTCATGCCCACCACGGTGGCGTCCTCCGAGATCTGGAACTCGGGAGCGGGAGGCGGAGCCTTTTTGAGGATCTCGATCATATCGGCGTCCTCGGGACCCAGCAGCTCGTAGGCTTCGGTCTCGGGGAGGGGAGGATCGGAGGTGTCCGAGGGGTTGGTGGTATCCGCGAAGGGCGGGGTCCACCCATCCAGGAAGGACAGACCCACCATTGCCGCGGCAGCGAGGAGAGTGGCGGCCAGGGTGGCGGCGAGGATGATGACCGCTGCCCTGGAAAAGCGGCGGCGGGGTGTGGGCGCGGGCAGAATCACCGCGGCGGGTGTCTCGGGAAGGGCGCTTTCGGTAATGTAGGAATCGTCGATCTGATCGAAGGCCAGATAAGCGGTAATGCCGTTCATATGTGGTACCCCCTTTCGGTGAGGAAGTCGCGGAGCTTGCCGCGGGTGCGGGCGATGCGCAGGGTCACGGCGTTGACCGTCAGCCCGTAGGCCTGCGCCAGTCGTTCCATAGGGTAGCTGTGCCAGTAGCGGCCCACGAAAAGCTTGCGCTCGGTGGGATCCAGACCTCCCAGAAACTCGTTGAATAGGGCGGGGAGGGCATCGGAAGCCTCGTCGGGAGCGGGGATGCAGTCGGCCAGCTCCTCCAGGGAGAGGTCAAAGTCCCGATTGCGCTTTTGGGCCTTGCTTTCGTGGTAGCGGTTGATGGAGAGGTTCTTGACGATGCGCCCCAGAAAGGCCTGCAGGGATTTGGGACGGGTGGGCGGAATGGTGTGCCATGCTTTGAGATAGGTATCGTTGACGCACTCCTCGGCGTCCTGCTCGTTGTGCAGGATGTGCAGGGCCATGCGGTGGCAGAAGCTGCCGTACTTCTCATCGGTGCGGCGGATGGCCTGCTCGTCGCGGGCGAAGTAGAGGGCGACGATATCCGCGTCGCTGAGGGGCTTGGCGGTATGGGCAGAAGACATGGTGAGGTTCCTCCTTTGCTGTAGGATAGGTAGCCGATTGCATAATTGTGGGAAATTGGGGTTTGTCGGGTAGTCTGATAACCGCAGAAAGTGGAAACCGTTATGTCCGCGTTCTCCTTCACCCGCCTGCGGGCGGGAGCTCCCTCCCGGAGGGAGCCTTAGGAGCGCGGGCAAGAATCGCTTGTCGGGCAACGGATTTCCGCGGGACAGGACGAAAGGCTCCCTCCGGGAGGGGGCTCCCGCAAAGCGGGTGGAGGAGAACGCGGACATCTGGGTGGGCATTCTCTTCCTGCTATACAAACTCCCCGCCAAACCCAAATTTGAAGCATTTTGCAATCGCCTGCGTAGGATAGGCCGTGTCATGGGCCTTCACTCTGTATGACAGGAAACCGAGGCCGAATCTGTCACGGAAAACCGAAAAAGTTTCAAAAAAACCAAAAAAACGGCTACCATGGGGCGATAGCCGTTCGTGTTGGGGGTCAAGACAGGCTTTCCAAGGCCGCGATCTCCTGCTTGGTGAGGGTGCCGTAGGTGTTCTCGGCGGCATAGTCATAAATACAGATGGTGCCGTAGGGCTCGGCCTCGTAGTCCAGATCCTCCAGGTAGTAGACGTCCACATAGACCGCCAGCACGGGGTTGTCGGTGACCGTCATGTCCAGCCCGTCAAAGGTCATGCGGCGGTAGTTGTACATGAGGCTCTGGGCAGGCTCGGAGGAGGTGGCGTGGTAGCGGACGAACTTCACCGCGCTCGGGTCGTTGCCCGCGTTGTCGGTGAGGTCGGCGGGGGTGAGATCGTAGGCCACGTAGAGGGTGACGTCGTACAGCTCGTCGGCGCGGTCGGGGATCTCGGTAAGACCGTAGTCCTCCACCAGATGGCGGATGGTGGCGTTGTTGTAGCGGAACAGGAGCTGGACCTGATTGGCCTCCTGAATGAAGCGCGCCTCCTTGGCCGAGAAGTAGCTGTAGTTCTTGTCCCGCACCGTGGTGGTGTCGTACTGGCTTTGCTGGTAGAAGACCGTGACCTCCCGTCCCTCGGCCAGGGCGGCCTTGTAGGCGTCCCGCAGGGGGGTGTTGGGGGAGAGGTACTTCACCTCGGAGGGGACGGCGGTGGAGAAGAAGGCTCTCCAGATGAAGAAGAGGATGGTGCCGAAGACCAGCAGGTAGCCCACGGATTTGACCGTGATCTTGGCGATCTTTACGGGGATCGGCTCGCGGATGCGCTCACTCATACTGTCTCCTCACTTTCTGCCGCGGCGGCGGCCGATGCCTCCCGCTCCTTCATGAAGCGGAGCTTGTCCAGGGCGTTTTGCAGGATGATCTCGGCTGAGAGGGTGTCGATGACCCCCTTGCGCTTGGAGCCGCGGGTATCTGTCTCGTTGAGGTAGCGGGAGGCGGCCATGGTGGTCATGCGCTCGTCCTGCATCACCACGGGGATCTCCACCGAGAGGGCGGTCAGGGCCTCGCGGAGCAGTCCCGCGAATTTCTCGGCGTGCTGGGCGCGGGGGCCGTGGGAGCCGTCCATGTTGACGGGAAGCCCCACGACAACACCCACAACGGCCCGATCCTTGGCTACCTGCGCCACGGCGGCGGCGGTCTTCTGCATCCCCCCCACCGAGATCTGGGTGATCCCCGAGGCGAGGGTGCGCATATCGTTGGAGATGGCCAGCCCCGTGCGCTTGTCGCCGAAATCGACGCCCAGGAGCTTGCCTTTGGTTGCGAGTAGTTGGTTCATGAGAATATATCCTTAATTTTTGTTTGTTTTCAAATTTGGGTTTGTCGAAGAGATACAAGATACGCGCCGAGCAAGCTCGGCCGATACAAGATACAAGATACAGAACGGATTATGCCGCAAGGTTATTTCATATCTTGTATCTTGGTATCTTGTAACTTGTATCTTACAGAAAAACTACAACTTACCGTTTCGGCCTCTCCGCCTTCCCCCTCGCCGTCAGCCGAATAATCAGCATCAGGTCGTCGGGCTGTACCTTAGCCTCGTGGGCGGCGCGGCAACGGCGGATCTCCCCGCACTTGGTACACTTGGAGATGATGATATACCCCTTCTTGGGATCCGGCTCGGCCGAGATGGGCTCCAGATCTCCCCCGCAGGGGTTAGCGCGGTCGCCGGGGTTGATGTCCACATGCCGCGACCAGAGGCAGAAGGGACAGTGATTGCGGGAGGAGTAGCCCAGAGGCTGGACCTCACGGCCGCAATGGACGCAGACAAAGCCGTCGTCCAGCTTGGAAAAGCGTTTCTGTTCCATGGAGTGTCCTTTCATAGGATACAGGATGATTGTAAAGTCGGTTTGAACTTACTTGTTTTTGTAGT
>JAFULU010000340.1 GCA_017483125.1 Clostridia bacterium | reverse complement strand
GTCTAATTCGTAATTCGCAATTCGTAATTCGTAATGAACGAAACATTTTGCCGTTGGCAAAATGTAATCATATGGTAAGTCAAGAGAGTTCTGCTCACTATAGCAAAATTCCCATTGATGGGCAACGATTTTTGAGTGTACGATTCGTTCCGAATACCATTAAATTAGCTTTCGCTTCAGCGAAAGGTTTCCTCAATTACGAATTACGCATTACGAATTACGAATTCGGTCGCAGACCGCTAAACTGCAATTTGGACATTTTGCAATCACCTAAAGTGACTACCTTACTATTATACGCAAATCCCCCCGAAATGTCAAGGGATTCGCCCAATTTCCCCAAAACCCAACAGAAAAAAATTCGGCAAATTCGACGACGAATTCTTCTTGACTTTTCGCCCCGAAAGTGGTATGATGTTCTTGAATAGGTATAGTGAATCACTATGCCCGCTTTGGAAAGGACATACCGACATGATCTACATCCGACAAATCTATCTGGACGGCACCCCCGTCTCCCCCTGCTGCACCGACATCTGCGAATTTTCTTCCAAGCACGCCACCCCCGTTCTCTCCTGGGCAGTAGGCGGCGGCAACCCCGACGATAAACAAGTCTCCTACACTCTCACCGTAGAGATCGGCGGCGAAACCGTCTTTGACAGTGGCCGCGTGGAAACATCCCGCCAGTCCGCTTTGCTGGACGGCTTCACCTTCCCCGCGGGGGTCTACGCCCATCTGACGGTCACGGTGGAATCCGCCACCGAGCAGACCGAGCCCTCCGAGGTGGTTCTCTTCAACGGCACACTCGACACCTTCCCCGGGGAGTGGATCACCTCCTTTGAGGATCAGGGTGAGCGGGTATTGCGGTTCCATAAGAAGTTTACCATAGACAAGCCCGTGAAGGACGCGGTGCTGTACTACTGCGGTCTGGGTTATCACCAAGCCACCATCAACGGCTACAACATGGACGGTGTCAAGATGGATCCCGCCCACGCCAATTACGCCAAAACCTGCTACTACCGCGTAGCCCCCGTTTACTTGAATCATCTGCAGGAGGGCGAAAACCGCCTGGAGATCCAGGTCGCCCCCGGCTGGCGTAAGAACGGCACCGACTTCATGTGGCAGATGCTGGGCGAGCGCAAGATCGAATTTTACGGCGACAGCATCCTGTGGGCGTACCTCCATATTATCTATGAGGACGGCACCACCGAGGATATTGCCACCGACACAACGTGGGAATGTGCCCTCGATCCCCGCACCTCCTCCATCTTCAACGGCGAGACCTTTGACGCATCCCTCAACAAGGACTTTGACGAGTGCGACAAGATCCCCGTCAAGACCACCGCCGCCCCCGGCGGAGAGATGCGCCCCATGGTCCTTCAGCCGATCGCCAATCATGGTTATTGGGAGCCAAAAGAAATCACCACCCCCAAGCCCGGTGTGTTCGTGGTAGACTTCGGGCAGAATGTCTCGGGCGTGGCAGAGCTGATCCTCCCCGAGAATCTGAAAGCGGGTCAGGTGATTACTTTGACCTTTACCGAGGAGTTGAACGAAGACGGCACCGTCTACACCGACATTCTGCGCGGTGCCAAACAGACCGACACTTATATCGCCGCAGGAGACGCGCGTGATTTGAGCCTTTGGACACCCGATTTTACATACCACGGCTTCCGCTACTGCCAGATCACGGGTCTGGACTACCTGGAGCCCGAAATGATCGACGCGTGCCTCATCCACACCGATCTGGAAAACCGCTCCTCCTTCCGCTGCGGCTCCCCCATGGTCAACGCCATTCAGTATGCCCTGGTCATGACCGAGCGGGACAATATGCACTCCATCCTCACCGACTGCCCCCAGCGCGACGAGCGCATGGCCTGGATGAACGATGCCACGGTGCGCTTTGAGGAGACCCCCTACAACTTCGACGCCTCCCGCATCCTCCCCAAGATCCTCCAGGACATCAAGAATGAGCAGCGCGCCGAGGGTCAGTTCACCTGCTGTGCCCCCTTCATCTACGGCGCACTCCCCGCCGATCCCGTCTGCTCCTCCTATCTGGTGGCCGCCAAGGAGGCATTGATGCACTACGGCGAGCTGGGTGCTGTGGACGAGTTCTTCGACGGCATGGCCGCCTGGGAGGACTACCTCCTGTCCCGCAGTCCCGACGGCACCGTGGACTACTCCTACTACGGCGACTGGGCGGCTCCCGCCTACGCCTGCCTCAGCGACGAGGGCGCACCCAGCGCGGTGACCCCCGGTGTGGTCATGTCCACGGGCTACTCCTACTACAACTGCAAGCTCCTGGCCGACTTCGCCCGCCGCACGGGTCGTACCGAGGCCGAGGCCAAGTATACCGAGCGTGCCGAGTACGTGAGAAAAGCCTTCCTCGACAAGTGGTTCGACCCCGAGACCGGCAAGGTGGCTACCGGCTCCATGGGCTGTCAGGCCTTCGCCCTGTGGCTGGGGATCCTGCCTGCCGAGTGTGAGGCCAAGGCCGCTGAGGTCATGCGAAACGACTTGATGGAGAAGAACTACAAGTTCACCACGGGCAACCTGAACACCCGCTACCTCATGGGTATGCTGACCAAGCACGGCTACATTGAGGACGCGTGGAAGGTCATCACCTCCGACGAGTACCCCTCCTTCGGCTTCATGTTCCAGAACGAGGCCACCACCATCTGGGAGCGCTTCGAGATGAAGAAGAACCCCGGCATGAACTCCCACAACCACCCCATGTACGGAGCAGTCGGCTACTGGTTCTACGCCTATCTCGGCGGTATCATCCCCACCGAGCCGGGATTTGCCCGTGTCTCCATCAAGCCCTACTTCCCCGAGAAGCTCACCTCCTGCCACGCCGTGGTGGATACCGTCATGGGCGAGATTTCGGTGCGGTGGTCCAAGCGCTACGGCAAGCTCTACCTGTTTATCCAGACCCCCTTCGGTGTGACGGCCGACGTGGATTTCGACGGCAAGGTGACTACCGTGGGGGCGGGGTATCACGTGTTTGAGCGCGACCTGTAAGGCTACTTCTTGTTTGAAAAATCTGTACATAAAGAAAGGAACCGAAACCATGCCCAACTATCTCGACAACTACAACCGCTGGCTCAACTCCGACAAGCTCTCCGACGCGGAGCGCGCTGAACTTCTCTCCATCAAGGACGATGACAAGGAGATCCAGCTCCGCTTCACCGACTACCTCTCCTTCGGCACCGCGGGTCTGCGCGGCACCATGAAGGTGGGTATGAACGCCATGAATATCCATACCGTGGCCTACGCCACCCAGGGCCTGGCCCAGCTGATCATCGAGGAAGGCCGCACCGCTGACGGTGTCGCCATCGCCTACGACAGCCGCAACAACTCCGAGCTCTTCGCCAAGACCGCCGCCCGGGTGCTGGCCGCCGCCGATATCCCCGCCTACCTCTTCGACGAGCTTCGTCCCACTCCCGAGTTGTCCTTCGCCCTCCGTGAGCTGAAGTGTGTGGCGGGCATCAACATCACCGCCTCCCACAACCCCAAGCAGTACAACGGCTACAAGGCCTACTGGGAGGACGGCGCACAGCTGCCCCCCGAGCACGCCGACGTGGTGAGCGCCACCATGCAGAAGCTGGATATCTTCGAGGACGTCAAGCTGGCCGACTTCGACGAGGCGTTGGCCGCCGGTAAGATCGTCATGCTGGGCAGAGATATGGACGAGAAGTACCTCGCTTGTGTACAGGCCCAGGCCGTCAACCCCGAGGCTGTCAAGGCCGTGGCTGACGAGTTGAAAATCGTCTACTCCCCCCTCCACGGCACGGGCTACCGCCTCGTCCCCGAGATCCTCCGCCGTTGCGGCCACAAGAACATCTTTACCGTGGCCGAGCAGATGGTCATCAGCGGTGACTTCCCCACGGTCTCCAAGCCCAACCCCGAGTACAAGGAGGTCTTCGACATCGGTATGAAGATCGCCGATGAGGTAGGCTCCGACCTTGTGGTCGCCACCGATCCCGACGCCGACCGCGTGGGCGTGGTCACCCGTACTCCCGACGGCTCCTTCACCACCATCACGGGCAACCAGATGGGCGCGCTCCTCATGGACTACATCCTCACCGCCTACGAGGAGACGAACACCATGCCCGAGATCCCCTTCGCCGTCAAGACCATCGTCACCACCGAGCTGGCCGCCAAGATCTGCGAGGCTCACGGTGTTAAGATGCACAACGTGCTGACCGGCTTCAAGTTCATCGGCGAGGTCATCAAGGACTACGAAAAGAAGGGCTACGGCACCTTCGTGCTGGGCTTCGAGGAGAGCTACGGCTACCTCAAGGGCACCTATGCCCGCGACAAGGACGCCGTGGTGGCCGCCATGCTCATCTGCGAGATGACCGCCTACTACAAGGCCAAGGGCATGACCCTGTCGGATGCGCTGGATGCTCTGTACGCCAAGTACGGCTACTGCTACGAGGCCAACGTGGAGATCTACATGGAGGGTCTGGACGGCCCCGCCCGCATGGCCGAGAAAATGAACGCTCTGCGCAACCCCGCCCCCGCGGAGATCGCGGGCCGCAAGGTGGTCAAGTTCGGCGACTACCAGGCCCAGACCATCGAGGACCGTGTCAGCGGCACTGTGGAATCCACCAACCTGCCCAAGTCCAACGTGCTGTCCTTCACCCTGGACAACGGTGACGTCATCGTCGCCCGTCCCTCGGGTACCGAGCCCAAGATCAAGTTCTACTTCATGCTCATCGGCAAGGATAAGGACGAGACCGTGGCGAAGATGGCGGCTTACAGAGCGGGGTTGGGCGTTTGATCCCGTTTGAATGACCAATACAAGATCGGGGAGGCTTTTGCTTCCCCGATGTTTTTAAATTGGGGTTTATCTGTCGGAACGGGCATAGCGGAACAATAATTGATAACACCATGTAGGGAGCGGTGCCCTCACCGCTCCGCAACCTGAAAAGCTCCATTTTCTACTGTCAGACAGATGTTTCTCTAATTACATACCCAAAAACAAGCCGGTATGTTTCATGTGGCGGAGCGGGGAGGGCACCGCTCCCTACAGACGTTTGATGATACCGATAAACCCAAATTTGAAAGATTCTCCCTGAAAACGAAAGCCACCGCCCATCACGGACGGTGGTTTTTCTATGGGTATCATTCCTCCAGGACTCTCCATTGGAGCGCGCTTGCGATGACGTAGGACGTGCCCGGCTCCTCCAGCGGGTTCGGGATATGGGTAGGATCAAACTCCGCCCAATCCGCCCAGACGATGGCCTTGGCGGGGGCTCCGTAGCGGGAGGGCAACAAACCCTCATGAAAGGCCAGGTAGGCATCGTAGATATCGTTCATGTAATTGTCCTGCAAGCCCACGATATGGAAACTTCGGACACCCGAGAAGCACAGTTCCACGGCGCGAGGATGCCATTGGCTATGAAAGACCATGAGCAAGGTAAAGCCCTCGGGCGTTCCCATACCCATAGCCCCCTGCGGATCCACGAACAGCCCGCTCTCATAGGAGAGGGAGGTAATACAGCTGTCGTGAAAGCCGCCGAAGGTCTTCATCAGATCCTCGATCCCTTGCTGATCCGCGACGTTTTTCCATTCGTTGTTCATGATGCTTCCCTTTCTTTTCTTTACGCCTTGAATATCTTCCCGACCTCGTCGAGATCCAGCTTAAAGAACTGCCACACCAGATACACGGCCGTCGCCACGGCCAGCACGGCGGTGAACACCACGGTGGGGGTGTCCCACCAGGTCCCCGCGCCCAAAGTGGGCATGAGGGTGCCGCAGAAATCGTAGATGGCGTGGAGCATCACACAGATCCAGATATTGCGGGTCTTGAGCAAGACCACCGAGCACATGGCGCCGATGAGGAAGGAGTAGCCGATCTGAAGGATGGTGGGTCCGATCCCCGCTCCCATGAGGACGTTGACCAGATGCACCCCGCCGAAGACGGCGGAGGACAGGATCAGACTCCAGAAAAGCCCCTTGCGGGTGGTGTGCCGCTTCTCGGCGAACATGAGGAAGATCACCCCGCGGAAGGCGAACTCCTCGAACAGCCCGATGGCCAGGCACTCGGCGGCGAACCAAACGAGGTAGACGGGGGCGTTGTGCACCAGATAAGCATCCCCCCGGATCATGGAGAGGATGGGCATATTGTTCACCACCACCAGAAAGGGAGGCAGGGCGAACAGAAGAGACCTCCAGAAGGGCTTTTGGAGGGGGTGGATGACACGGTAGCCCTCGTGGAGCAGAAGGGTGAAGAACACCGCCGCCCCCATCAGACGGGTGAGGGTCATGTTCATCAGCGGAGCCAGCACGGGGTCCTCGGTGAGGGCAGGCTTCCCTACCTCCAGCCAGAGCAGAAGGGGAACGGCGGCGAAGATCACCGCCAGACAGACCTTGCGGGAGACGAAACGGCGGCGGCGCGGAGTAGCGGCGGGGCCGTCACTCTGCGGGGCGGTGGCCTCGGTGACGGGTTCCATGGGTTGGTTAGTCATGGGTCTCTCCTTCGGGGGTCTCGGCGGACTCGTCAGCGGTCACGGTCTCGGCGGACTCCACCGCATCGGCGTTCTCGGCAGTCTCGGCAGTCTCCGCGGGTGCTTCCCCGCCCGTGGCCAAGGCCTTGGCCTTCTTTCTATCCACGTACAGCTCGATACCGAGGAGGAGCAGACCGCCCGCCAGGAGCAGAACCGAAATGAACTGGGAGGGAGTGAGGAAGTCCACGATGGTCGCACCGCGGTAATCGTTGCGCAAAATCTCGGCGATGAAGCGCCAGACGGCGTAGGCCATCATGTAGGCGGGCATGAGGTACTTCTTGCCCCGCTTGAAGGAGATCAGGAAGATCACCGACAGCGCGAAGAGGTACAGAGCCTCAAAGAGCTGAACGGGGACCACCTTGTAGCCCAGATGCACCATCTCAATGCCGTACCACGCGTCGCATTTCGCGCCGTAGCAGCAGCCCGCCATGAGGCACCCCAGGCGGCCGAAGCCGTGAGCCACGGTGATGCAGGCGGGAGCAATGTCCGAGGCGGTGCGGAGGTGGGGGATATGGTACTTGTCCTTGAAGAGGAAATGCCCCGCGATGAAGTAGATCACGATGAACATGGCGGTACCGCCGATGAGGCCGCCGTAGAAGGTGGCACCCGTGCTGGTGGTGATCTCAAACTTCCCCTTGGCCATGAAGTTGTAGAAGGCTTGGAGGAGCACCGCTCCGCCGTAGCCCAGCACCACCGCGGCGATGGAGTTGAACAGATACAGATTCTGGAGCCTTGCGCGCAGTCCCCGCCAGTCGGACTGGAGGCGGATGAAGACCATGCAGAAGATCACGCCCACGGCCATGAGGATGGAATAGAGATCCATGCCCAAAAATATTTCGTAAGGATACATAAGCTTCTCCCTTTTGCGAGTTTTCGGTTTGATCCCCTCTATTATACTCCAAGATTATGAACACACCTTGACCATTTTGAAAAAAACCGAGAGAACTGTGGGGTTCCCTCGGCTTTTTTCTGTTTTTATGGGGCTACAAACCCGCTTTTTGCGGTCAGTCCTTCTTGATCGCCACGAAAGCGGCGGCGGCTGTCAGCAGAGCCACCACGCCAAAGCCCAGAGCAGAGCCACAGCCCGACTTGGCAGGCTCGGTGGGTGCCTGGGTAGGTGCCTCGGTAGGCGTCTCGGAGGGCGCCTCGGTCACTTCCTCGGTTGGCGTCTCTGTGGGTGCTTCGGTAGGGGCTTCGGTTGTGACCTCCTCGGTGGGCTCCTCAGTCTCTGTGGGGGCTTCAGTGTCCCCTGCGGCTCGGTTCAGGTTGGCCACCAGCTTGTTGAAAAATTCATATCCGGTGTCCGTCAAGGGCGCAACCTGAACCGCGTTATACAACGTGGCATCGTTGCCGGCGTCGGACACGAACAGTATGTCGTTCACAATCTGAATACGAGTAATACGGTCGCCATACTCGGCGGTCAGTGGAATCGTGGCGACGGTCTCGTAGGTCGTATCGTCCAAAACCACCACGGCAGACCCGTCCCTGAGACCGCACAACAGATAACCGCCTTCGTGCTCCACGCAGTAAACTCCCTTGAGCATGGCCACGTCAACGCAGGCAGATCCATCGGGCGTGATTTTCATGATACCGTCGACACCCTCCTTGGCGTTGACCGCCAGCCAGATGACGCCATCATCATCCACGTCCATGTATTGACCCTCATCCAGAGTAAAGTTGTTCCCTGCCACGGTGTTGGAGGAGTCGGAGAAAATGATGCAACCGCCCTGGCCGAAGTCCTTGTTCAGCTTAGGATTCTCAGGATCGGTAACGTCATAGCAGTAGAGCGCGTCATATTCGTAGTTCAGCATGAGGTAGCAGTAATATTTATCGCCGACTCTGGCCACATCAACGCCGTTGATGCCCACGTGGATACCGCTCTCGTCGCCGGGCACGCCAAAGCTGCAGATCACCTCCAGGGCAACCTCCTCAAGAGTGCCGTCCTCCTGTTGCTTGGCAATGCCCAGCTTATCCTCGTTGTAGTTCTTGGAGAAGGAGAAGCCCGCGTAAACGTAGCCTCGGTCATCGGCAGCTATGCCCTTAGCGTGGGAAAAGGGAGCGTAATCCAAGCCGGTCTCACCGTCATAGATATAGTACAGATCGGTGAGCAAGCACTGCTCGGTATCAAAGACCAGCACGCCGCGTACACCGGTTCCCTCATTGAGATGACACATATACAGGTAACGGCCATCGGGAGACATGGCAAAGCCCCGCATATTCACGGTACAGGAGTAGCATTCGCCTCCCGCTTCGGGCACTTCGCCATACCACCAGAACTCGTAATAGTTTTCATTCAAATCAGAGAAAATATCGTAGCCTGACTGGATGTAGAGTGCCTGCAGCTCCAGAGAGCCCCAGGTATCGTCGGTGACGTCGGGGGACAGGGCAGATACGCCCAGGGATGCCAGCGAGATCATCATGACCGCGCAGAGCAGAACACATACCAAAGCACGAATATTGCGCTTCATAAGAAACCTCCCGTAAGAATGGATTTACCCCACAAAAAGGGGCCTGCCCGCCCCGGTACAGAGCCACACGGAGCGGGCAGATTTATTATAGCATTCACATTTGGATTGTTAACAGATAATTCATGAATTAAATGTTAACATTAAGACCGTTGGGGTATTTTTTTGTCATCATCACCGCGGCGGCGGCTATCAGCAGAGCCACCACGCCAAAGCCCAGAGCAGAGCCACAGCCCGACTCGACAGGCTCGGTGGGTGCCTCGGTGGGAGCCTCGGTGCCTGCGTCGGTGGGAGCCTCGGTCTCATCGGGAGCCTCGGTGGGAGCCTCGGTCGCGTCAGAAGTCTCGGTAGGAGCCTCGGTCGCGTCGGAGGTCTCGGTGGGAGCCTCGGTGTCCTCCCCGCTCTGGTTCAGGTTGGCCACCAGCTTGTCGAAGAACTCCTGGCCCGCGGCGGTCAGAGGGGCGGCGTGGACCGCGTTGAAGTTGGTGGAGTCGTTCCCCGCGTCGGCCACGAAGAGCACGTCGTTGATGACCAGCATACGGGTGATGCGGTCGCCGTAGTCGGCGGTCAGGGGGATGGAGGCCACAGTCTCGTAGGAGGAATCGTCCAGCACAACCACGGCAGAGCCGTCCTTCATACCGCACAGTAGGAAGGCACCCTCATGCTCAACCGAGTAGATGCCCTTCAGCTCGACAACCTCCACACAGGCGGAGCCGTCGGGGGCGATCTTCATGATGCCGTCGGTGCCCTCGTTGGCGTTGACCACCAGCCAGATGGTGCCGTCGTCATCCACGTCCATGTACTGACCCTCCTTGAGGGTGAAGCCGCTGCCCGCCACGGTGTTGGAGGGCTCGGAGAAGATGATGCAGCCATTGGTACCGAAATCCTTGTTCAGCTTGGGGTTGGCGGGGTCGGTGACGTCCAGGCAGTACAAAGCGTCGTAGTCGTAGTTGACCATGACGTAGCAGTAGTACTTGTCGCCCACCTTGGCCACGTCCACGCCGTTGACACCCACGTGGATGCCGCCCTCGTCGCCGGGCTCACCGAACTCGTATACAGACTCCAGAGAAACCTCCTCCAGAGTGCCGTCCTCCTTCTGCTGGGCAATACCCAGATTGACCACGTTGTAGTTCTTGGAGAAGGCAAAGCCCACGTAAACGTACCCACGGTCGTCAGCGTCGATACCCTTGGCGTAGGAGAAGGGAGAGCCCTCCAGTCCTGCCTCGCCGTCGTAGGTGTAGTACAGATCGGTGACCACACACCGCTCGGTATCATAGACCACCACGCCGCGGACACCGGTACCGCCGTTCAGGGTACCCATGTACAGGTAACGGCCGTCGGTGGACATACCGAAGCCGCGCATATTGACGGTGCAGGCCTGGAACCAGTTGTCCAGCTCGGGGACCTCGTCCTCCCACCAGTACTCAAAGTAGTCGTCGTTCAGATCGGAATAAACGTCGCCGCCCGACTGGACGTAGAGAGCCTGCAGCTCCAGCGTGCCCCAGGTGTCGGCGGTGACGTCGGGGGACAGGGCAGATACGCCCAAGGATGCCAGCGAGATCATCATGACCGCGCAGAGCAGAACACATACCAAAGCACGAATATTGCGTTTCATAAGAAACCTCCCGTAAGAATGGATTTTCCCCAAAAGGGGCCTGCCCGCCCCGGTACAGAGCCACACGGAACGGGCAGGTTTATTATAGCATTCATATTTGGATTATTAACAGATAATTCATGAATTAAGTGTTAATATTAAGACCGTTGGGGCATATTTCTCAATCGTCCCCACCGCGGTGGCCGGGTAGGCCGTTGGCCTTGTAATCCGCCAGCTGCTCGTGGGTGATGCGGACGTCGCGCCCCGTTTTGTTGCCGGGATCGGGACCCACAAAGCCGTACTCCTCCAGCTTGTCAATGAGAGCCGCGGCACGGCCGTAGCCCAGATGGAGGGCGCGCTGGAGAGCCGAGGTGCCGAACTTCTCCTTGGAGACGATGGTATCCAGAGCCTTCCAGAAGATGGGATCCTCGCCCCAGAGCTGGTTTCCGCCCTCCAGACCGTCGAAGTCGTCGATGGAGACCTGCTCGCCCTTCTTCTTGTTGACACCGCAGCGGGCGGCCTCCACGGCGATGTTCTTGACGAACTCATCGTCGTATTCCACGGGCTCGTTGTTCTCCTTGATGAAGGTGACCACCCGCTCCACCTCGGACTCGCTGACGAAGGTACCCTGACAGCGCATGGGCTTGTTGACACCCACGGGGGCGTAGAGCATATCGCCGCGGCCGATGAGCTTATCGGCACCCACCGTATCAATGATGGTACGGGAGTCCACCGAGGAGGCCACGGTAAAGGCGATACGGGAGGGAACGTTGGCCTTGATCAGACCCGTAATGACGTCCACCGAGGGACGCTGGGTACCGATGACCAGATGGATACCCGCGGCTCTCGCCTTCTGGGCCAGACGGCAGATGGCGGTCTCCACGTCGGCGGGGGCGGTCATCATGAGGTCGGCCAGCTCGTCGATGATGATGACGATCTGGGGCAGGGCGGGACGCTCGGGATCGTCGGCGGTGATCTCGTTGTAGCCCGCCAGATTGCGGACACCCACCTCCTCGATGAGGCCGAAGCGGCGCTCCATCTCGTTGACGGCGCAGTACAGAGTACCCGCGGCCTGCTTGGGGTCGCTGACGATGGGGCAGAACAGGTGGGGCAGCTCTCGGTACATGGCGAACTCCACCTTCTTGGGGTCGATGAGGATGAGCTTGACCTCGTCGGGCTTGGCCTTATAGAGGATACTCATGATGATGGAGTTGATGCACACCGACTTACCCATACCCGTGGCACCCGCGATGAGCAGGTGGGGCATCTTGTTGATGTCCAGGATCACGGGACGGCCCGACACGTCGGCACCCAGACAGGCGGCGATGCGGCTCTTGTGGTTGCGGAACTCGGGAGTCTCCAGAATGTTGCGGAGGTAGACCGTAGCGGGCTCGGCGTTGGGCACCTCGATACCCACGGCGGCCTTACCGGGAATGGGAGCCTCGATACGCACGCCTGCCTTGGCCAGATTCATGGCGATATCGTCCACCAGATTGGCGATGGAGCGGACGCGAATACCCGTATCGGGCTTGACCTCAAAGCGGGTGATGGTGGGGCCGCAGGAGCAGGAGATCTCCTTGACGCGGATGTGGAAGCTCTCCAGCACCTCGCGGAGCAGGCGGGTGTTCTCGGCAATCTCAGCGTCGTTGGCCTCGTAGCGGGAGCTTCCGCGGGTCAGCATATCCACCGAGGGGAACCGATACTCACGGGCAGGCTCGGCAGGCAGCTCGGCGGGGGCATGGGCGGTGGAGAGCACCAGCTCCTCCTCCGAAAGCCCCGACTCGGCCACGGCGGCGAATTCCTGCTTGTTGATGGTGACCATCACGCTCTCCTTGGGCTTTTCCTCGGCGGAATAGACCACCGAGAAGTTCCCCGCGGGGGGAAGCTCGTCGGCGGCGGTCAGCTCCTCCTCGTCGTCCTCAAGGTCACTCACCGTCGCGGGAGCGGCGGGAGCCTCCTCCTCCAGATCGGTGGCCATGGCGTCGGGAGTGCCGTCGTAGAACTCGGCCTCACCGTCATCCACCAGTGCCTCGGCCGAAGCAGGGGTAGCGGCGGCCACGGGACGGGCACCTCGGTCGGTGAACTCCTTGGCCACGAAGCCGTCGTCGGCATCAGTCTCCTTCCAGTCCACCTCGGCGGCGTCGTATCTCTGATCCTTCCCTTCCGCCTCGGCGGAGGCGGTGGGATCGGGGGTAGGCTCGTAGAAGGACAGGCGGGGCAGATCCTCGTCGTCCGCGGGAGCGGTGGGAGCATCGGGAACGGGAGTGGCTTCGGTCTCCTCCTCCAGCATCTCCCCCGTCTCGGTATCCACCAGAGCCACGCGGCGGGCGGTGTTGCGGCTGTTCTTGGGATCGGGCACGGCGGGTGCGGTCTCCTCCCCGTTCTCCCCGTCTCGGTCGTCACTCTTCTCCTCGGTACGGCGGCGGTCGGCGTCCATCCTGGCCCGCTTCTCGCGGTAGGCGTCCTGGGTAGCGGCCTTGCGGTCGGCCTCAGCCTGCGCCTCCTTCTCCTCGCGGCGGAGGGCTTTCTCCTCGGCGGACTTCTCCCGCCATGCCTTGATGACGGCCCAGAGCTTACCGAAGACGTAGGCGGGGGTCACGCCCACCAGCAGCATGACCATCAGGGGAAGAGCCACCACGGCCAGGGCGACGGTGCCGGGGAGCTTCAGTCCCGCGTAGAGGGCAAAGCCCACCAGACCGCCCACCACGCCGCCGCTCTCGAACACGGCACCCGTTCGGTAGAGATGGTCGGGAGCGTAGATCTCGGCCATGGCGGGATCCTTGGTGCAGACCCCCACGTGGATGACCGCCGAGATCATGATCATGAGCAAGGCAGAGAGGATCACCTTCACCGCCACCAGATTCTCCTCGCAGTAGCGGCGCCAAAAGACAGAGAGGTTCACGAAGAGCAGGGGGATGAGGTAGGCAGCCCAGCCAAAGCACCCGAAGAGGACTTGGCAGAAGTAGAAGCCCACAAAGCCCGCGGGGTGATCGGCGGCGGTCTCGGCGTCTCCCAGGGCGTTCAGCACCAGAAATACCGAGAAGATGAGGGCCAGACCCGCGAATATGTAGGGCAGGAACTGCTCCGAGAAGGTGCTTCTGCGCTTGATC
>JAFULU010000339.1 GCA_017483125.1 Clostridia bacterium | reverse complement strand
GCGGGGACGGGGGCGTGGGGGCGGATAGGGGGTGCGGGGGACGGCTCGGCGGGGGCGGTGACCTCCTCGGGGGTGGGCGGGACACTCGCCTCGGGGATGGGGGCATCGGGGACACTCGACTCTACAGGGATGGGGGATCCCTCCACAGGGGGGATCGGCGTGACCGCATCCGTGACGGGCGCGGCGGGGATCTCCTCGGCGTTGGGAACGGTTGCAGTGTCCGCGGAATACGCCTCCTCGGGGGGCGGGACGTCACCGAACAGGGCCTTGGCCTCGGCCTCGTAGAGGTCCATGGGGATCTCCTCGGCGGGGGGCGGCACAGGGGCGGCAGGCGCAGGCACAGGACGCGGACCGTCGGGGACGCCGGTCCCTACAGAGGAGGGGGTGCTTCCCTGTCCTTTTTTATTGCGGTTTACGTAATAATTGATGTAATCCTCGGCGGTGATGCGCTCCTGGGGAGGGTGGACCGTGGTCTTGGGGGTGAGATCCACCGTATCGGCGGGCTTCCCCGCGGGGTTCATGTCCATGGCCACCTGCCGCTTGCCCAGGGACTCGGGGCGGCTCGTCTCGATGGGGGTGGTCATGTCCGACACCCGACCTCCCCCGGGGGCGATGGGCTTCTTTTCGGGGGCGGCGAACTCGGGGCGGGTCACGTTCTGCTCCAGGGCCTGGCGGACGGCGTAGTAGACCGCCTCGAAGACGGGCTTTTCGTTGGAGAACTTCACCTCCAGCTTGGCGGGGTGGACGTTGACATCCACGCGGGCGGGGTTGAGGTGA
Organism: Clostridia bacterium; assembly: GCA_017483125.1. Taxonomy (GTDB): domain Bacteria; phylum Bacillota; class Clostridia; order Oscillospirales; family CAG-272; genus CAMEON01. The sequence continues at coordinate 5,908 of JAFULU010000339.1, read as the reverse complement.
ATATTCATGACACAGCAAGGATATTTTTCGGGGGGGATGTAGGAGGTGAAGGCCTGCTCCAGGGCGGCCTGGGCGGTGCGGCTGCGGACGAAACGGTTGTTGATGAAGAAATTCTGGCCGTTGCGGTTGGCCTTGACGTTGTCGGAGCGGCCGATGAAGCCCGTGATGCGGATGCCCTCGTGCTCGCTGTCCAGAGGCAGGAGGCGGGAGGCGAAGTCCTTGCCGAAAACCGCCCAGATGGCGCTCTTGAGCTGACCGTCCCCGGCGGTCTCCAGCTTGGTGACGCCGTCGGTGATGAGGCGGACGGCAATTTCGGGGTGGGACAGCGCCACCCGCTCCACGTTGGCGGACACCGCCATGGACTCGGTGGCGTCGCGCTTCAAGAACTTGCGGCGGGCGGGGACGTTGGAGAAAAGGTTCTCCACGATGATGGTGGTGCCGTCGCGGCAGCCCCGCTCGGAGATGCCCACCATCTGGCCTCCCTTGATCTCCAGCATGGCCCCCATGTCGTCCTCGCGGCGCTTGGACATGATCCGCATATCCGAGACCGAGGAGATGGCGGCCAGAGCCTCCCCTCGGAAGCCCAGGGTCAGGATGCCGTCCAGGTCCTCGGCGTTTTTGATCTTACTGGTGGCGTGGCGGCGGATGGCCATGGGCAAGTCCTCGGCGGACATACCGCAACCGTCGTCTGTGACCCGCATGAAGGTGACGCCGCCGTTCTGGATCTCCACGGTGATGTGCTTGGCACCCGCGTCGATGGAGTTCTCCATCATCTCCTTGATGGCGGAGGCGGGGCGGTCCACCACCTCACCCGCGGCGATGAGGTTGGCGACCTCGAAGGATAGGACTTGGATGGTTCCCATGGCGTTTTCCTTTCTTGAATAATGAGAAAAATGAGGGGCGGGCTTTCGTCTCACCGACCATACCGAAATAGTGCTTGGTCTCTTCCATAAACGCTTCGGTCAGCTCGCGGCGGTCGCCGTCCTGCTTCAGACAGTCGATCCAAGCGCCGTCCACCATGCATCCCGCGTCGAAGCTCACGTCATATTTGGCGGAGGAAAGGAGGGGGATATCCTCCGCGTCACCCAAACAGAACAGGTAGCCGCACAGGACGCGCAGGTAGATATGCCCGTCCGAGCCGTGCTCCTTCAATTCCTTGATCTCATCCCGAAGCAGAGCTACGATCTCGGCTTTGTCGATGGTTGTGAGATCAAAGCCGTATTTCAAAACAAGCTGTTCAGCGCGGGCTTCGTCGGACATGGCGGGCTCCTTTCTATGGTTTGTATACCGAAACTCAAAAATGCGGTTCAGACAAAGCGAAACGGATTCTCAATCTCGTTGACTCCGAACACGCGGCACGCTCCCCGCCACATAGCCCTCGCATGAATGCGGTCATGCCAGATAAAACGGCGGAGCATCTTGCGAAGCGACCAGTATTCACCGTAGCTTCCCTCGATCACGGGCTTTTGCAGAAAATCGGGTTGGGCTTCCAAAGCTTCAAAGCCACGCTTGCGACACGTGTAGATATCGCCCTCGTTGTCAGCCTCAACACCGATCTCCCCGAAGTAGTAGGTATTGACACTCTTGGTATGCACGTACATCTCACGGGCGGTGTGGGGGACTTGACCGTAAAAGGTCTTGCGGAGGGGAGACAGACCCGCATCCTTGTCGGGGATGGACTCGTACAGAGTCTGAAAATCCTTGGCGGAGCGCAAGGCGAGGGACTTCAGCATCTCGTATTCTTCCCTTGTCAAAGGAGCCTTTTCACGGTCAAATATGGCGTCGGAATCAGCGTCGCGGATATCCAGCTCGGACTCCTTTTCCTCGGCGATCACGATTTCGATCGGATCGGGGACAGGGTCACCCCTCCACACGAGATAGGACTTGATCTCGGCGGGCATTTTGGTGATCGCCACGGAAAGGCTCTCTCCCCGCGTAAACGCGCCGGGGAGGTCAACGGCGTACAAAAGGGTATCGCCTCGGTTATGCTCCCAAAAGCATGGTATTTTCATGGCAGCTCCTTAAAAAGTGACCGTCACCCGCCCGTGGCACTCCCCCTCATAGCTCTTCCCGCTCTCGGTGGCAAGCCGCCATTTCCCCGCCTCGATGCAGAGGTCAAAGACCTCCCCGAAGGCGTGGATATGGGTCAGCGCAAACCGCCCCAGATCCTCGGGGATGATAGTGTTGAAGGAGAATCTACGGAAGCCCAGGGGCTGTACCGCCAGGATGCCCTCGGTGATGATCTGGCAGAAGAGGGCGCTCTCGGCGCTCAGGTGACGTTGGCCGCCCTCGGGGTAGGCCTCCACGGCGTAGGGGACGTGATCGCCCAGCAGTCGCTTCTCGCAGTAGTCGAAGAGGTAGTCGGTGGCGGTCTTGCGGAGGGCTTTTCCCGCCTCGGGGTTCGTCTCGGAGAGGATCACGGCGGCGCGGTACATCCCCCGCAGGCCGTAGAGGGTGGAGCGATCCCACGCCACGGCGGTGCCCTCCTCGGAGAGCTGTCCCGCCTCGCTGTAGAGGTAGGGGGAGGTAATGGCCTCCGCCGTACCCTTCGCGTGGGTGGCGATATCCATGCAGAGGGGGAGGCAGATCCAGGAGCGGAGGGTGGTGTTGCCGTCGTAGTATTTGTAGGTATTAAAGCCGTGGACCTCACCCGCGAAGTAGGCTTCGGTCTCGGCCTCGATGGTGGCGGCGGCCTTGCGGTAGGTCTCGGCCAGATGGGGCTCGCCCATCTCGTCGGCCAGGACCGCGGCGGTCTTGAAGCCCCCCAGGGCCAGCATATTGGTGGAAAGATTGATCTGCCCCGTGGGGAGTCTGCCCTCCAGCTCGTCGGAGTCCGAGGGGATCAAGCCCCTGTGGATGGGGTTATCCATTTTGCGGAGGTTGTATTCGGCGCACCATTGGATGGCCTTCCAGAGGGCGTTACCCTCCCCCAGCCGACCGCTGACAAGGGCGTAGCGGGTGGCGCCGAAGAGGTACATGGCGGCGTCGCCTCTGTCCCCCGCGCCGTTCCAGTAGTCCAGCCCCTCGGCGATGATGGAGGAGGGGATGGGCTCGTAGCGGTCGTCCATGTGGGGGTAGTACCACGCGTAGGCGTTGTAGGCGGCGTTCAGCTGAAGCTCGTCCCCCGTCCACGCCTGCCACGGCCCCGCGTACTCGGCCTGATCGTTGCACCAGACGGCGGCGTAGTAGGAGGTGCCGCCGGGGGAGTGGACGTCACCGTTCCGAGTGCGGAAGATGCTCTCACCCGCGCGGAGTTTGGCGAAGTGGAACATGGTGTCGAGGATGGGGCTTTGGGTGGTGAGGGTGAGGGGGGTGGTGAGGGCGTTTACACGGTTCGCGCGGGCCTGCCATTCTTCACCCACATCCACCGTAAGGGTTGGCTCATGAGCCAGACGGGCAGAATAACTGACGGTTATGGCAGCCGCTTCATCAGATCCCAAAACAATACGGTCACCATCACACGTCCACGAAACCGTGCGCTCCACGATATTGATCCCGTAAGGACCGCGAACCCGGTAGAACTCCTTTGTTCCCAACTCTGAAACAGACAGGGTAACGGGTTTATTTCCCGTATGCACGACAAGGATATGTTCACAAAACGCGGCTTTGGCAGGACTGGGAAACAGGGTTCTGCACACTTGCAGGTCTGCACAGCGGCTTGTAATATCCAAGAAACCGTTGTGCAAGCTGATGGATTCCGGATGCTCACGCATGGACACTCCATTGACAAAAAGCTTCGGTACCGCATGATCCGGCACATCGCATTGAAGGGAGCCATGGGTATTGTTCGGGAAAATACGGAGCATGGGGAACACGGTGTGGCGGTGGAGACACAGTTCCCCGCCACGAATACCGTATGTGATCACAGCGGAGGTATACGATCCGCTCATTTCCAGAAAATCAGTATGATCCTCGGGGTGCTTTTGGCAATCCCAGATCAGCTCTTCGTGGTCATCCCACATTTCCCAACGGTTGGACATGAATACCTCCCGAATACTTATCTGTATCTCTTCTTCCACTCAAACATCAGCGACATACACTCAAAGGGCGACAGGGTATTGAGATCCACCTGCCGCAGCTCCTCAATGAGCTGCTGATCCAGCATATCGTCCATGGTGATGGCTCCATCATCAGCGACAGGCTTTTTCGTACCCGTTCCCGAGGCATCCACCGCGTCGCGGACGGCCTTGGAGGACTCCTCCACGTGGGCCAGCACCTCGCGGGCGCGCTTGATGACCTCGTTCGGCAGACCCGCCAGCTTGGCTACCTCGATACTGTTTACATATATTTAAGCAAATCAATCATATCGTCAATAACAATCAATCCTTCGGGAAGTTCACCGTATGTGTTCCTTTCAAACTTATACAAAACAGGTGTCATCCCGACAGATCGGCTACCCTCCACATCTACTTTCACTTTGTCTCCAACATACCAGATATCCGCAGGCGACAGCTTGCTTCTTGTAATGCCGGCATCAAATATATAATGATTCGGTTTACGCACGCCGTAATCACTGGATGCAATGACAAACTCAAAGTGATGATGGGGGAATAATTCGTTAAGAGTATTTCGGAGCAGATCACCACTGAAGTCGATATTGGAAATAACAGCCGTTCGTATTCCCATTTCATGTAGTTTGTCAAGTAGCTCGCTTGCATGAGGGATCGGAACCTTGACTACATCCTCAGTCCAAATGATACGCTCGATTTCGTCAATAGAAATGGAAAATTTCAATCCCAAAACATCGTATACCAATGTGAGTATCGTCTTTTCGGGAACTTCAAAAAGCTGTTTGCGACTCTCATCAAAAAGGGCAAAAATTTCACTGGTGCGTTGGTCGATCTCCTCCGCCGTCAAATCATGAGGGTTCTCTGAAATGTATGGCATCAAGGCTCTGACACCTTTCAAAGAATCAAACTCTGAGTATTCCAGCAATGTGCGCCCAACGTCAAATATCACCATTTTCGGTTGCATTGTTACACTCCTAACCATACGTCATGGCAGTCGAAATGATTGCCTATCGGACAAAATCGCTGCCTATATTATCTGTATCTCTTCTTCCACTCAAACATCAGCGACATACACTCAAAGGGCGACAGGGTATTGAGATCCACCTGCCGCAGTTCCTCAATGAGCTGCTGATCCAGCATATCGTCCATGGTGATGGCGCCATCGTCTACTACAGGCTTCTTGGTGCCCGTGCCCGAGGCGTCTACCGCGTCGCGGACGGCCTTGGAGGACTCCTCCACGTGGGCCAGCACCTCGCGGGCGCGCTTGATGACCTCATTGGGAAGACCCGCCAGCTTGGCCACCTCGATACCGTAGCTGTCGTCGGTGGAGCCGCGAACGATCTTGCGGAGGAAGGTAATGGAATCCCCCCGCTTCTTGGCGGCGATGTGGTAGTTGACGATGCCGTCGTAGGACTCCTCCATGGAGGTCAACTCGTGATAGTGGGTCGCGAATAGGGTCTTGGCGCCGATCTTGCGCCCTGCGGTGTACTCCATGATGGCGCGGGCGATGGACATACCGTCGAAGGTAGAGGTACCACGGCCCACCTCGTCGTAGATGATGAGGCTCTTTTTGGTGGCGTTGCGGAGAATGTAGGCCACCTCGTTCATCTCCAGCATGAAGGTGGACTGACCCGAGGCCAGATCGTCCGACGCGCCCACGCGGGTGAACATCTTATCCACCACGCCGATGGAGGCCTCTACGGCGGGGACGAAGGAGCCGATCTGGGCCAGGAGGACGATGAGGGCCACCTGGCGCATATAGGTGGATTTACCCGCCATATTGGGGCCCGTGATGAGCATGAGGCGGTTGTCGCGGGTGTCCAGCAGGACGTCATTGGGGACGAAGTAGCTGTCCTTGACGAAGCGCTCCACCACGGGGTGGCGGCCGTCCTTGACGG
>JAFULU010000338.1 GCA_017483125.1 Clostridia bacterium | reverse complement strand
GCAAAATGCAAAATGCAAAATGCAAAATTGGAGCGCGATGGAACGGGAGAAAAACGGTTCTTTCAAAATACTCTTTACGGTGTGATCGTTGATCGGGTATGCTTTCAGGATTCCTTCTTCACGTCATCGGGCACTTGAATTTCGCCGTCCTGCTTTTCAAATTCGGTGATGCACTTGCGGATGAGGTAGAGGATCTGGCCGTTGCCGCTTCGTTTTTCGTGCTTGGCAACATATTGTAGCTTGTAGTACAGTATATGCGGCATACGAATGGCAAAGTGTTTTGTGTCTTTGGTTTTCATACAGGTGTTCCTCCTTGTAGTGTGTGAACGAGTTACCTGTATACCATTATACAAAACAAATGTGCCGCTGTGTTGTGAGTCTACTTAAAATGAGTACACTATTTTTTAGCTGTCCTTCTTGTCCCGTTTCCCGACTGTGATCTCGCCATGTCGATCTTCATATTTTTCGATACAATCCCGGATCAGGATCAGAATCTGGCTGTTCGCGCTTCTTCCTTCATAGTCAGCGATCACATGGAGCTTGTCCAGCATGGTCTCGTCGATGCGGATGGATAAACTTTTTGTAGCCATAATAGCCTCCGAATTAACATATTATGTATTTACTTTACATCTACTTTGTGTTATAATGTGATAAATGAATACAAAATATGTTCAAAATGTGTTTGGAGGTGACCATGAAAGTAGCAATTGTAGGCTCCCGAGGCCTGTCTGTGGAGGATTTCTCCCCTTATCTGCCCCCCGAGACCACCGAGATCGTCAGCGGCGGTGCCAGGGGCATCGACCAATGCGCGGCGGCCTACGCCAAAGCCCACGGTCTGACCCTCACCGAGTTCAAGCCCGATTACAGGCGGTACGGCAAGGGCGCGCCCCTGAAACGGAATCTGGAGATCGTGGACTATGCTGACCATGTGCTGATCTTCTGGGACGGCACCTCCCGGGGGAGCCGTTTCGTGATAAACGCCTGCGAAAAGAGCGGGAAGTCTCACCGCGTGGTGCGATCTGTGGCAGAGTGACCGCGCAAAAAGACCCGCCTGCGCCTTGACGGCAACGGGCGGGCTTTTCTTATGGTGGGATCATTCCGCTCCCAGCAGGTAGGCGATGCTGACCCCCAGGACGTGGGCGATCTCGGGGAGCAGGGTGATGTCGGGGCAGGAGAGCTCCCGCTCCCATTTGGACACGGCCTGGGCGGAGACCCCGAACAGCTCTCCGAAGGAGGTCTGGCTCATGGATCTTTCCCGCCGATAGGAGCGGATGGAGGCGGAGATGCGGAGGCTGTTAACGGTATTCATAGGGGGCTCCTTTCTTGAAATAGGTTTCAAATTTGGGTTTGTCGGTAGATCAGGAGCAGACATGAACCCCTTCCCCTCATCCACCACCTGCGGTGGTCCCCCTTCCCCCAAGGGAAGGCTTACTGTGGAAACCCTGCTCCTCCCACACCCGATAATCAAATTCTCTTTATGGTGTATTCGGGAGTGCGGTCTTCTCAATGAGCCTTCCCTCGGGGGAAGGGGGACCGCGAAGCGGTGGATGAGGGGAAGGGGACGGTTTTCATCTTGTTACACCGATAAACCCCAATTTAATATCATATACATCCACCCGTCAAAGCGAAAGTGTCAGGTGGCTTTGTCGGTATCTACAGTATAACACAAAATCTGATCAAAAACGAAAAAGTGGGATAATCGGTCGCGATTTGGGATGATCGGTCGTCAGTTGCCGATCTTTACACCAATCGGTACACGTCAAAGCTCCCCTTGACGGCGCGGCGGGTCATGAGCCCGCAGGCGATCATCTCGCGGCGGACGGTGCAGTAGTCGTCGAAGACCTGCTCGATGATGGCGTTGACCTGGGGCTCGGGGTAGTCGCGGTCCCGCTCGAAGCGGCGGCTGATCTCTCGGAGGATAATCTCCTGCTTTTTTCGCTGGGCGGGAAGGCGGGTGAGGCGGCCGTACTTGAAGAAGGTGGAGATCACCTCTCGCTCGTAGGCGGCCTCCTTGTCGGCGGTGGTGTCCCCCGTGATGAGGAGGTCGCGGAGGGGGCGGTCGAAGATATCTCCGTTGAGGGAATAGATGATGTAGAACTGGGCGCGGGAGCAGTTCACCATGCCTGCCGCCTCCATCTTTTTGAGGTGGTAGCACACCGTGGCGGGGGTCAGCTCCAGCTTGGTGGCGATCAGTTCCACGTAGGAGTCCCCCTCCGCCAGGATGTTGATGATGCGGAGGCGGGTCTCGTCGGCGAGGAGTTTCAGGAGGGTGAGGTTTTCGGTCATGTCACACCTCTCTTTGGCTCCAGGCCTCGTCCAGGCAGACCTTGGCGAAGCGCAGGCCCCCCAGGCGCTCGGTCAGCTCTACGGTCTCCCAGTCGGAGGCGTGGGGGAGCTTGCTCTCCAGCTTGGCGGTCTCGGACTCGATGAAGGCCAGCATGGCGTAGTACAGGCTGTAATCGGGCTTGTCTGCGTCATTGGCGGCGTCGTACAGGGCGAGGTAGTCCTCGTGCTGCTTGAACAGCTCGTCAAAGGGAAGGAGCAGGTAGTGGAAGGCGCTCATGTCGTGGAGGCCGCGGCAACGGTTGATATTGTGGATGGTGGAATGGATGAGGGAGACCGTGGCGTAGCGGTACTTGGCGCACTTGTATGCGGCGATCTGCGCCTTTTTGGCGGCGGGATCTTTGTCCAGCGCGTCGGTGAAGCTCTCGATCCGCGCGCATTCACGGGACAGGGCCTCGTCGGCCAGCTTGTAGAATTTCGTGTCGGTCATGCTTTCAGCTCCTTTCCGTCCCGAATATCCGCCGGCATGGCGGGCAGTCGGTCTGCGTTCTCTTTCCACCAATTCCGACGAGCCTCCAACACGCGGGTGACGGTGTGGATCTTGAGTCCCAGCTCAAAGGCTGCGGCGGCATCTCCTGCTCCCTCGGCGCGGATCAGCTCGGCTTTCCAAGGGATCAGAAAATTGATGCTCATGAAATACAAGCTGTGCAGGTAGGGAAGGACCACACGGCGGTCGTCCTCGGACAGGGATCCGTAGTAGGCGGTCACAGCGGGATAGTGGGCGGTGGTGGTGCGGAAGCGGCTGTCGGGGATGCGGGCATCCTCGCAGTAGTTGGGATGGGCAAAGCCTACCAACCCCGCACGGTTGCAGAGGGAGGCCATTTCCCGCTGGATGATGAGAGCCTTCTTCTCGGTCTTGGCGGTAGGCTCCAAGGCCTTGATCTGTTGGTCGTATTCCTCGATCATGTCCTGGGCGATGGCGATCAGGGCATCCACGAGGGCTTTGGGGGGATGGTTCATAGGTTCATTCCTTTCATAGGTGTCATTTCATGTTCGTTTCCAAGCCTCCGCGGTCGGGCTTGGGAGCTTACACTGATATTATACGCGTCTAATCACTTTTTGTCAAGAGTGTTTTGATAAATTTCTAATCACTTAAACCGATGGTTGAAATTGGCGCGGTGGCCGACTCAATCAAACAGAGAATCCGACTGCCGAAACGGTAGAGAATGAAATGACTGGAAAATCATTGACAAGGACTGTAAAATACCGTATAATAAAGATACCACAAAGCAAAAGAACCGCCCCACACGGAGCGGTGAATTCAGACGGAGGTATTTATGAAACGGTTCGTGCGATCCATCATCCCCATGGCCATTACGGCCGCCGTGACCCATTTTCTGATGTTTCTGATCCTGGGTGACATCCTGTTCACCGTAGCCTGCGCCCTGGTGGGGCAGAAGTGGGCGGCGTTGCCTTACACGCTGTTCCTGTTTATCCTACAGGTGGGGGCGGTCCTCATCGTGTGGCGGATCCGCAAGCCCCGAGACTCCGAGGCGCGGCGGGAGTACCTGAACCTTGTGGGGGGCGAGGTCTACAGCCGCAAGGCCGACCGCAAGCTGGTGTCCCATGACAAGACCTACCGCGCGGAGCTTTTGGCTTACGCGGTGGTGGCTTGCGTGCAGTTCTTCATGCAGTTCAGCATCGGGGCGATTATTTACGCGCCTATCGCCTATCTGATCTTCCATATCTATAACCGTCGGCTGTGGCTGAACCTCCACGAGACGTGGGCGGGGGAGCGGATACGGTTGAATCCTGAAGGGTGAAAATTGGGGTTTATCGGACAATTTGAATCAAGAGGAAACCTTTTGTGTGACCCTCATCCGTCGCCGCCGCAGGAGCTGGCGACACCTTCCCCTGAGGGGAAGGCAAGCACGAGGAAATGGGAGCTTTCTCTTAAAAAAGTCTGTATTTTCCTTTTGGTATCAACAAAAAGAGGGGTTTCCACATACCCTTGCCTTCCCTTGGGGGAAGGTGCCGACCAGCCCCTGCGGCGGGAGGCGGATGAGGGTCACCGTACCCATTTCCGCTCGGTTTCGT
>JAFULU010000337.1 GCA_017483125.1 Clostridia bacterium | reverse complement strand
TGCGTTACCTTGGGGAAGGGGGCGAGAACCATCTCAAACGCCGAAGTTTCTCGCCCCCTTCCCCGGGGACGTTTTCGGTGTGCTTTTGGTCTCTGTGCCCCATCCCCCACGCTCCTTGGCTTTGCCTTGCGGGGAATTCAGATGGATCTCCGGGCTCTGTTTGCGGGGGAAATATTGGGGGAAATATCGTGGGAATTACTCCGCGATCTCACCCCACAGGGCGAAGGCCTCGGTGCGGTCGATGTGAACGCTCACGAATTTCCCCGTCATATCGGGGGTGCCGTGGAAGAAGACGATCTTCCCGCCTTCGGTACGGCCGCTGTAAACGGCGGGGTTGGCCTTGCTGACTCCGTCGCAGAGGACACGGGCGGTCTGCCCCTCCATGGGCAGGTTCTTCTCGGCGGCGATGGCGTTCTGGGTGGCCAGCAGGCGGTCGAAGCGATTACCCTTGACTACGTCGGGGACCTGCTCCATTTCCGCGGCGGGGGTACCCTTGCGGGGGGAGTAGATGAAGGAGTAGAGCATATCGAAGCGCACCGTCTCCAGGGCCTTCAAAGTATCCTGGAACTCCTCCTCGGTCTCCCCGGGGAAGCCCACGATGATATCCGAGGTGATGACCACGTCGGGCATCCTCTCCCGCATATAGGTGACGGTGTCCAGGTACTTGGCCATGTCGTAGTGGCGGTTCATGGCCTTGAGTACGCGGTCGTTCCCCGATTGCAGGGGGAGGTGGAAGCGGCGGGCGATGTGCTTCCCTGCCGCCATGACGTCTATGAGCTTGCGGGAGGCATCCTTAGGGTGGGAGGTCATGAAGGACAGCCACCAGTCGCCCTCGATGGTATCCAGCTCGGCCACCAGATCCGCGAAGTCGCAGTCGGTGCCCTTGCCGTAGGAGTTGACGTTCTGACCCAGCAGGGTGATCTCCCTGTAGCCTGCCTCTACCAGCTCACGCACCTCGCGGATAATGTCCTCCTTGGCGCGGCTCCGCTCACGGCCTCGGCAGTAGGGCACGATGCAGTAGGAGCAGAAGTTGTTACAGCCGTACATGATGGAGACCCAGGCACGGTAGCCCGACTCGCGGCGGATGGGGGCGCCCTCGGCTACGGTTTTGGTGAAGTCCTCCTCGCTCTCGGCGGTGATGAATCGGCGCTTCTGCTCGATCACGTCCCACAGCACCTTGGGGAAATGGTGGAGAGAGGCGGTGCCCAGAGTGAAGGTGACGTAGGGGTACTTCATCTTCAGCTCCTGGCGGCGGTGCTCCTGGGCGGTCATACAGCCGCAGACGCCGATGATGAGGTCGGGATTCTTCGCGCGGATGTGCTTGTACTGGCCGATGATAGACAGGGCCTTCTTCTCGGCGTGCTCACGGATGGCGCAGGTGTTGACCATGATGAGGTCGGCCTCCTCGGGGGAGGTAGTGATCTCGTAGCCCATCTCCTCGGCCATGCCCGAAATCTTTTCGCTGTCGGCCTCGTTCTGCTGACAGCCGAAGGTCAGAACGAAGCATTTACGGGGACTTCCCGTCTCGGCGGTGTGGGTCTCGTTCCACGCGCGGACACGGGCGGTATAGTCCTTGCGCTCGGCGAGGCTGATGGGGGGGAGTATATTCTTTGTTGCCATAGCGGCTCCTTTGCAAAAAACAGTCTTCTTTATATTATACCGCATTTTTTTGAAAATGTCAAGACGGGAGGACGGGGATTGCGAAAAAACCGTATATTTCCTGCGTTTTTCCCGCCAAGCGAAATATTTTCAAAAAATGTGACTTTCCCCCTTTATTTCCGAGGAATTTTATGGTATAATAGGGTGATAGGATCCAACCGCAACCCAAAGGAGGACGCGTCATGCAAGAGGTCTATTCCATTCCCCTCTCCCAGCTCTGCGAGGAGTTTTCTCTGGAGAAGGTCTACGTTCCCGAGCACTTTGAGGAGATCATGATCACCACCCCCGAGATCAGCCGCCCCGGTCTGGCTCTGGCAGGGTTCTTTGAGATCTTTGAGGCCGCCCGCGTGCAGATCATCGGCTACGCCGAGTACCGCTACCTCGAGACCCTCCCCCCCGAGGTGCGCAAGCAGAACATCACCAACTACATCAACGCCAACCCCGTAGCCGTGGTCCATTCCGGCAGTGCTCCCGTCATGGAGGAGATGCTGGAGGCCGCCGCCCGCGTAGGGGTTCCCCTTCTGCGCTCCCAGGAGAAGACCAGCCCTCTGATGGCCACTATGATCGCCTCCCTCAACAACCACCTGGGCCCCCGTATCACCCGTCACGGCGTGCTGGTGGAGGTCTACGGCGAGGGTCTGCTCCTGTTGGGCGACAGCGGCGTAGGTAAGTCCGAGACCGCCATTGAGCTGGTCAAGAGAGGCCACCGACTCATCGCCGACGACGCTGTGGAGATCAAGCGGGTCTCCTCCAAGACGCTGGTGGGTACCGCCCCCGACATCATCCGCCACTACGTGGAGCTCCGCGGTATCGGTATCGTGGACGTCCGCCGCCTCTTCGGTATGGGTGCGGTCAAGATGACCGAGCGCATCGACCTCATCATCAACCTGGAGACCTGGGTCCAGGGTAAGATGTACGACCGTCTGGGTCTGGACGAGGAGACCACCAACATTCTGGGTCTGGAGATCCCCTCCATTACCATCCCCGTCAAGCCCGGCCGTAACCTGGCCATCATTCTGGAGATCGCCGCCATGAACAACCGCCAGAAGAAGATGGGCTACAACACCGCCGAGGAGTTCAACAAGAAGCTCATGGGCCAGATGGGTCTGGATTGATGGCCTACCGCCTCTGCCTCACGGTTCGCCCTATCCCCGCCGAGGAGGACATCCCCTCCCTGCGGTCATTTCTTGAAAAGTCCTTTCCTCACAAGGATAATCTTCCCTACCTCACCGCCCTGGAGAGCAGTCCCCTCCCCCGCGTGACCGCCCGACGGCTGGGGGCCTTGGCTCTGCTTCCCGCCCTGCTTTCGGCGGCGGGCATGGACTCCACCGCCCTCATCCTCCGCCGCGACGGCCGGGGCCGACCCTACTGCGTGTTCTCCGACGGCTCCCCCGTGGGCCTTGACTTCAATCTGTCCCACGCGGATGCCCATATCGCGGGTGCTCTGCTGGTGGGAGAGGGCAAGGTGGGGGTGGACGTGGAGGAGCTCATTCCCCCCAAGCGGGCCTTGCCCCTCATCCGCCGCTTCTGCACCGAGGGAGAGCTGGCCATGCTGGCAGACCTCCCCGACGACGAAGATCTCACCGCCCGATTCTTTACCTCCACGTGGGTGGAGCGGGAGGCCATAGCCAAGCAGGAGGGCGGGGGGATGCCCTTGCGCTTTGATACGGCGAAGCTCCCCGACGGGATCATGCTGTGGAGCGGGCATCTGGCCGAAACAGAGACGGCGGTCGCCCTCTGCGCCCCCTTGCAAAACGCCCCCGCGCTGCCCCGTCTGCTCCCCGATTCCCTGCCGATAGAGTTCTCATAATGAAGACTTAATGATCCAGCCACTCTCTAAATTGCAGTTTATCGGACAATTTGAACCAAGAGGAAACCTTTTGTGTGACCCTCATCCGTCGCCGCCGCAGGAGCTGGCGACACCTTCCCCTGAGGGGAAGGCAAGCACGAGGAAATGGGAGCTTGCCCTTTAAAAAGTCTGTATTTTCCTTTTGGTATCAACAAAAAGAGGGGTTTCCACACACCCTTGCCTTCCCTTGGGGGAAGGTGCCGACCAGCCCCTGCGGCGGGAGGCGGATGAG
>JAFULU010000336.1 GCA_017483125.1 Clostridia bacterium | reverse complement strand
TGGGTTTCCTCGTGAGCCTTCCCCAGCGGGGAAGGGGGACCACCGTAGGTGGTGGATGAGGAGAGCGGGTTTGTTTTTTCGTACGGGTGTATACGGAAACCCCTTGATACACCAAGAAAAATCATACCCGATACCGAGCGGAAACTTGCTCTCCTCATCCACCGCTTTGCGGTCCCCCTTCCCCGCTGGGGAAGGCATAGAACGCGGAAACCCAACACACCGCCAAACCCAAATTTATCCTTCCATGAGCCTCACGGTTCTGCACAGCCACTCCGCCGTGTCCCCGCGGGTCATGGTCTCCTCCGCGCGGGCGTTGCCGTCGGGACATTGCAGAACCCCCAGCGCGCGCAGAGAGGTCAAAGCCTCCCCCGACCAAGCGGGCAGGGCGGCCTCGTCGGCGAAGGCGGTGACGGTGTCCTCCACGGCATAGCCGATGATGTTGGACAGCACTACGGCGGCCTCGGCGCGGGTGATCGTCTCGTCAGGCTTGAAACAGGTCTTACCGTCCACGGTCTTGCCGCCGATATAGCCCTTCTGCACGGCGTAGCCCACGTAGGGGCGCATGGCGGCGGGGATACTCTCGCTGTCGGCAAAGGTGGGGAGGGGGGCGGCGGCGACGGTCTCGGCGGTGATGCCCGCGGCCTCCATGGCGGTCACGAGGAATTCCAGGCGGGAGACGGCGGCGGCAGGCTTGAAGTAGGTCTCGCTCCCCACCCGCGTACCGTTCATGAGTCCCCACTCCGAAACCGTCAGGATGGCGGCGGCGTTCCCTTCCCCGTCGACGTCGGCGTAGGTCACGGTGGCGGGGCGGGGGGAGACCTGGATACTGACGGTGGCCGAGGTGCTGTAGTTGCCGTAGCGGTCTCTCACCACGTAGTCAAAGCTGTCCTGACCCGTAAAGCCGGGGTCGGGGGTGTAGACGTAGGCACCCGTATGGCGGTCGGTGAGGCTGACGCGGCCGTGGGAAGCGTAGCGGGTGATCTCGTAGGTGATCTCGTCCCCCTCGGGGTCGTAGGCCGACACGGTGCCCGCCGTGGGAAGATCCTTGTAGGTCTCGATCTGCAGGGAGATGGCGGGGGCAAGGGCCACGGTGGGGGTGTAGTTAAGGCGATCCAGCATACAGAGGCGGCAGGTCACGGTATAGTCGCTTCCGTTGACCGAGATCTCCATGGCGGCCTCGGAGGGCTTTGTTCCGTCAGCGGCGGCGAAGGACAGGAGGGACAGACTCCCTGCCGAGATGACCTGCCCCTCGGCGGCCCCCACAGAGCCTACGAAGAGGGTCCCCTCCCCGGGTGCGGGGAGACTGCGAACCGTGATATAGTTCAGCTCGGAGAGGTTCATGGCCCGCTTGATATCCTCGGCGGTGAAGGAGATCTCGTTACCCAGGAGTCCCGCGAAGACCATCTCCTCACGGGCGGCCAGAACGCGGAGACCGTAGGACACGGGAAGGGCGGTCTCGCGGCTCGGCACGGTGTGGAGGCCTACCGAGGTACTGCCCAGAGGCTGGGTGGTGGACTCGGTCTCGGAGATGGGAATGATATCCTCGGCGGCGGCGGGAAGAATGGCAAGAGCGATGAGAAGAATAGCGGTGAGCAGGAGCAAGGCCCATTGCTGTCGGATGACGTAACGGTATTTCACGGTGGTTCCCCCTTATGGATTGGATTTACCGCATCCTATGCGGGGGGAGGTGGGTTTTATGACTGACGGGGGCAGCAGGGTACGGAATCCTTGGCAAAGTCACATTTTTTTCCATGCAAGTGAAAATAATTCTTTACATTTTTCCTCCTTTATGCTATAATAGAGCCAGAAAAAGGCACTCATCTTGCGTCTGTGATCGGATCGCTTCGCCCCAATCGTCCGCAGGGAAAGTGCCACAGAAAGGAGCACCCCATGAAAGAATTTTTCGGTCCCGACGTTCTGCTTCGCACCGAAGCGGCCAAGGCCCTCTACGCGACTGTCAAGGATCTGCCCATCATCGACTACCATTGCCACCTGAACGAGAAGGAGATCGCGGCTGACCGCGGATTTTCCGACCTGGGCGAGCTGTGGCTGGGGGGTGACCACTACAAGTGGCGCGCCATGCGGATGTGCGGGGTTGACGAGAAATATGTCACGGGGGATGCTGATTTCTCCGAGAAGTATACCAAGTATGCGTCTATCTTCCCCCGACTGGCGGGCAATCCCCTGTACTACTGGACCCAGATGGAGCTGGGCTTGATCTTCGGTATCCATGAGCCTCTTGGCCCCGACACCGCCGAGGGCATTCGCGCCAAGGCCAATGCCAAGCTGGCAGATATCCATGTCAGCGATCTTCTGAAGCAGTTCAAGGTGGAGTACATCGCCACCACCGACGATCCCGTGTCGGAGCTGTCGGCTCACGGCACCTACGGGAACACCAAGGTATCCCCCACCTTCCGTCCCGACCGCATCATTGGTCTGGACGAGACCGCTCTCTCCGAGCTGGCCGCCGTTTCGGGCATCGCCACCGATACGCTGGAGGGCTTGAAGACCGCGCTGACCGCAAGACTGGACTACTTCGTGGCCCACGGCTGCCGCATCAGCGACCACGGCATGGACTGGCTTCCCGCCGCCGATTGCGGTGAGACCGCCGCCGCCCGGCTGTACGCCAAGCGAGGCGAGCTGGACGCCGAGGACAAGTGGACCCTGACCTCCCATCTTCTGCACTTCGTGGCCGCTCTGTACGCCGAGCGAAATATGGTGATGCAGCTCCACTTCGCCACCTACAGAAACGTCAACACCGCCATGTTCGGGCAGGTTGGCCGTGACGCGGGCTTTGACATCATGCGCGGGGGCGTGGATACCGACCGTCTGGTGGTGTTCCTGGACACTCTGAACAAGGACGGCAGGCTCCCCAAGACGGTGCTGTACACCCTCAATCCCGCTTGCGTGCCCGCTCTCTGCACTCTGTCGGGGGCGTTCCCGAACGTCCGCGTGGGGGCGGCCTGGTGGTTCAACGACTCGGTGGAGGGCATCCGCCGTCAGCTCAAGCTCACCGCCGAGTACGCCGCTCTGGGTACCAATCTGGGTATGCTGACCGACTCCCGCTCCTTCGCCAGCTACGCGCGGTTCGATTTCTTCCGCCGCATTCTGGCGGATGTGGTCGGCGAGTGGGTGGAGAACGGGGAGTACGATATGAAGCACGCCGAGGGGCTGATGTATGACGTTTGCTATGGGAACGTCAAGGAGTTCTTGGAGCTGTAAGCCCTCTCACCCGCTTCGCGGGAGCTCCCCCAAAGGGGGAGCCATAACAGTTCCCCAAGCCTCCCCTTCCGGGGGAGGTGTCACGCCCATTGGGCGTGACGGAGAGGGTAAACAATGCAGAACGAGTTTAACAGTTTTACAATGAAATTTTCTAATCAAAGGAGAACGCCATGCAAATGACCTTCCGCTGGTACGGCGAGGGAAACGACCGCATCTCGCTGTCCGACATTAAACAGATTCCGGGTGTGACGGGTATTGTCTGGGCGCTCCACCACAAAATGCCCGGTGAGATCTGGGAGGAGTCCGAGATCGCCGAGGTGAAGCGTCAACTGGATCAGTACGGCTTCAACATGGACGTGGTGGAGTCGGTGAACGTCCACGACGACATCAAGATCGGTCTGCCCACAAGGGATCAGTACATTGAAAACTACAAGCAGTGCATCCGCAACCTCTCGAAATTCGGGGTGAAGGTGATCTGCTACAACTTCATGCCCATCTTCGACTGGACGAGATCCAACCTCTTCC
>JAFULU010000335.1 GCA_017483125.1 Clostridia bacterium | reverse complement strand
GTTTCCCTTCCGTAGTTCCCGCCTCCATTGTAAGTTCCTCGCGGTATCCTCAGGCGGATTCGATCGACTCGGTGAATTCGTTGAGATCCTTGCGCCGTACACCCAAGCCCGACGCGAATCAGCTGTTCCACCAGCTCAAACAGTCTTTGCGCTGTCTCGTGGTCAACGAGGAGTTGTTTGTCTACAACGGGCTCTTCTACAACATAACCTCGCAAATTGAATTCACGCGCATCGCGAAGTTAGTTTTGCGCCAACAAGGGATCTCGGATATTCCCATGACGATCTTCACAGAGATCTACCGACAGATCATCACCGACCCAGAGTTGTGCCAGGAAGAGGAATATCTGGACGACGGATTCATTACCTTCCGGAATGGCACCCTTCAGCTTGCTTCCGGCTGCTTCCACGAGCCGAACCCGCAGCTCCTGACCACGTTCTCCCTCAACTGCGATTACATCCCGAATCGGCACGCGTGCCCCGTCTTTGAGAACTTCCTGTGGACCGTCACCCGCGGTGATCCGCTGCTTACGAAGCGAATCTGGCAGGTGCTGGGCTACGTCTTCGCCACCGACATGTCCGGCAAGCTTCTGTTCGTGTTCCAGGGTGTGCCCGATTCGGGAAAAAGCGTCCTTTGCAGCCTGATCATGAGAGTGTTCGGCTCCCAGCAGAGGACTTCCCTGAACGTCCACGAGCTAGGGGATAAATTCGCCACCGGCAACATCCAGGGCCGTCGGATCTGCGTTTCGGGAGACATGCCCGCAACGCCTCTCTCCACCAAGGCTGTTTCGGTTCTGAAACAGCTGTCCGGTCACGATCTGATCACCGCGAACCGGAAGTACGCGGCCTACACCGAGTTCTTCTGCCGCTCCAATTTCATTTTGGTGACCAACCACCCGCTCAAGTTGACCGAAAACGACCCCGCGTTCCTGCGCCGTCTGGTCACGGTCCCGTTCCTGTACTCCACGCCTCCCGATCAGCAGGATCCCTATCTGCTTGACCGTTTGACCGACGAGCTGAGCGTGATCGTCTCGCGTGCCCTCCAGGAATACTTCGAGCTTCGCAGGAGTAATTATTGCTTCGCGGGCGACTTTGCCATCAATGGGGGCGTTTCCTCGGCCGGTTCCGTGGATTCCGTGACCGAGGACGATCCCGACGAGCGCGTCCTGTCCTTTGTCAAACAGCGCATTGTGTACTGTCCCGAGGGAGAGGTTTACAGCGACGACGCGTTGCTGGCATTCCGTCAGATGTTCCCCGAATCCATCACCGACCTCGACGACCGTCACTTCTTTATCCAGTTCGCCGATATCACACAAGACCTGTTCCGCGCCAAGAAAATCCGCCGCAGACGGGTAGGAGCCAAGAATCCTACTGCCTGCATTGATGGCGTGGCATGGCAGGCTAAGGAGGTTTAATATGTATCGTCCACTTTTCGTTAACCGTTCTACGACCCCCGTCCCTCTCGACACCCATCTGCTTCTCCTCTGTGAGATGCTGGATGCCATTAATGAGGAGGATCCCCCCGCGTCCCCGGACGAAGCCTCAGTTGATGCCGCCTGAGTCCAGGCCATCGGCTGGCAAAAAAATCTGAAGAAAGGAGGTGAGCAGGATGCTGCGAGCCGTTGCTTACGCACGTTTTTCGTCGGAGCTGCAACGGGAGGAGTCCATCGATGCCCAACTGCGCGCGATACGAAAATACTGCGACGAGCACGACGCCGTCCTGCTCACAGTCTACGCGGACAAGGGCATCAGCGGCACCTCGGACAACCGCCCCGAATTCCAGCGCATGATCGCCGACGCGGATAAGGGCGAATTTGACGCGGTCATCGTCCACAAGCTGGACCGCTTTGCCCGCAACCGCTACGATTCCGCGATCTACAAGAACCACCTCAAGAAGCGGGGGATCCGACTGATCTCGGTGCTGGAGAATCTTCAGGATACCCCTGAGAGCGTGATCCTTGAATCCGTGCTGGAGGGCATCAACGAATACTATTCCCTCAACCTCTCCCGCGAGGTTCGGAAGGGGCTCCTTGAAAACGCTCTGGCCTGTAAGGCCACAGGGGGCCCTCCGCCGCTGGGATACTCGGTGGACAAGGAGACCCACCGCTACGTGATCAACGAATACGAGGCCGAGGCCATCCGTATGATCTTCCGTATGTATCTGGACGGAAGCTCCTACACCGAGACCATAGCCGAGCTCAACCGCAGGGGCTACCGTACCCGACGAGGTGATCTGTTCGGTAAGAATTCCCTCTACGCTCTGTTACGCAACGAGCGGTATACGGGGGTCTACATCTACATAGCCGACTCCGCCAAGCACGCCAAGGGACGGTACGATCGGTCGGGAAACTACGACGAGAATGCCGTCATCCGCGTGCCGGGAGGTATGCCCGCCATCATCAGCGAGGAGGACTTCCACCGAGTGCAGGAGAGGATGGCCCAGCGGCGGCACAAGTCTGCGCAGTTCTCCGCCAAGCAAGAGTATTTACTGAGCGGCAAGATTACGTGCGGTGTCTGTGGGAACCCCTACGCGGGCAACTCCCGCAGGCCCCGCCCGGGCCATCCTCTGTACGTGTCCTACAAATGCACCCGACGGAATCAGAAGGTCAAGACCTGCAAGAATCCTGAGATTAACCGCGACGTGTTGGAGGAGATGGTGCTGGAGCGGTTATGCTCTTCCCTGTTTGATCCCCGCGTCATTCCCTCCCTGCTGGAGCGGTACAACCGCTACGTGGCCGAGAAATCGGACAGCGCGCGGAATACCGCCGAGACGCTGCGGACAGAGCTTCAGTCGGTGGAGCGCAAGATCAAAAACACCGTAAACCTGATGGTAGACATTGGCTCGTCCGCCCTGAAGGACAAGCTTCTGGAGCTGGAAAAGTCCAAGGAGCAGTTATCCTACGAGCTCAAGCAGGCTCTTGTGGCCGAGAGTACCGCCCGTATCACCGAAAAGCAGTTGGTAAACCTCTTCCGCAAGGCCGAGCAGGAGCTTCGCCACGGTACGCTGACCAATCGGAGAAAGATCATCGATCAGTACGTCAAAAAGGTGGTGGTGTATCCCGATCGGGTGGAGGTGGTGCTGAATTTCGTGGAGGGCTTTGAGGTTAAAGAGGTACTGGAGAAAAAAAGAGAGAGTTAGCCTGTTGTTTCATCAAAACCACATTCTCTAACTCTCTTCATCCAAAATCTTTTTTCAAAATTTTATTCAATTATACGGGAAAACCAAGCCGCCGACACACAGATCAGCGGGTCGGTTTCATTTTACCATCAATATTTGTTTCTGTCAATACCGTTTTTTCATTTTTGTGCAACCTGTCAAGTAAAATGCCGTTATCGGCAAATTATCCTTATATTTATTTTGTTTTTTATATTGATATTTTGCCGATAATATGATATAATAATACCATGACGATTGAGGGAGGTATTCCTATGAACTATATTTCGGTAAGCGCCGCAGCGAAGAAGTGGGGTCTGTCCGAACGCAGTGTCCGCAATTACTGCGCGGAGGGGCGTGTGTCCGGCGCGATCCTGGTGGGCAAGACCTGGATGATCCCCGAGAATACCGAAAAACCCATTCGCAAGACCCGCAGTGACGCCGCTCCCAAGACCCTATTGGACATCCTACGCCGAGAGAAGAACACCGCTCTGTCGGGTGGCATCTACCACAAGGTGCAGATCGAGCTGACCTACAACTCCAACCATATCGAGGGGAGTCGCCTGACCCACGACCAGACGCGGTATATTTTTGAGACCAACACCCTCGGCGTGACCCATGAAAGCATGAACGTGGACGATATTGTGGAGACCTCCAACCACTTCCGCTGTATAGATCTGGTCATTGAGAACGCCACGGGTATGCTGACCGAGGGCTTCATCAAGGAGCTGCACCGTATCCTCAAGAACGGCACCTCAGACAGCCGCCAGTCCTGGTTCGCGGTGGGGGATTACAAGAAGCTCCCCAACGAGGTCGGCGGTAGGGATACCACCCTCCCCGAGGACGTGGCCGCCGAAATGAAGGCTCTGCTGGCGGACTACAACGCCACGAAGAAAAAGAGCCTTGAGGAGATCCTGGACTTCCACTACCGCTTTGAGCGCATCCACCCCTTCCAGGACGGCAACGGCCGTGTAGGGCGACTGATCCTGTTCAAGGAGTGTCTGCGCAACGACATCGTTCCCTTCATCATTGACGAGGAGCTGAAGATGTTCTACTACCGCGGACTCGCCGAGTGGCCGCGGGAGCGAGGGTATCTGAGAGATACTTGTCTTGCGGCGCAGGATACGTTTAAGGGGTATCTGGATTATTTCAAGATCGGTTATTGAATTGGGAAGAGATTGCTTCGGCGGTCTCTTCTTTTTGTTAAATTATTAGAGTTCAACCTACTCGTCCAATCTTTCTAATAATCTTCGAAACTGCGCAACATCTCCTGCGGTTAGTCTAGTGACCTATCAAAGATCCGATCTATTTCCGAACCAGAATGCTGATAATCACCATGTGCTATGGGGTGCTCATCATCGTCATAATCCTCGTAAGTATCAAGATACGAGTTAACAATATCCTCCGTTCCAAAAATACAATAATCAATATTTTTTTTCTAATCATGATGATATCCTATGTCCGCAGGTAATGACTCCAGCGCCTCGTCAATCTCCTCCTCAACGATTGAAATAATCTCATCCTCAATGTCTCTTATGGCGCATGCGATGTCAATCCCCTCATAATCGCCATTATTGTATCGTGCATACTCAATCGCCCCCTCAACATCTGGCGAAAAGTCATCCGCGTCCAGATCACTACAATACTCCAAGATTACATCCTGGAGTTGGCTGGAAGCAACCGAAACAAATTCTTCTCTTTTTTCGGCCGCAATGTAACATTCAATTCGACAAAGCACTTCAACCATATCTTCGAAAGCAAATGGATATAGCATCCTTGCGTAATTACATTCACTGTTCAAGAAATCTTTAATGCAATAATAATCGCAAATGTCCTTTTGGAGAATCCCTTTAGTAATATCATCTGCGCAGACAATTTCATTTCTATATGATTTGTAAGGACACGGGTTACTCAAAAAATTCCAAATGTTAATCATGTATGTCTCATCGAGAATATGATATTTGCCAATGCCAACAGCAATGAAAGCATTCTTTTGTGACTCATCGTCAAATTGATATTCACCGATCTGATGGCTCTTTAAAACATCACGAGTAAAAGTCTCAAACTCATCTTTACCCAACAGTCGTTCTTTCTGCTGAATACTAAAGGCAGTACTAATAAGCTGTTCCCTTTCAAGTTTGCTGGCAATCAAACGCCCATCCAAATAATCATTAACAGATGGATTGATCATAGCAATCATTTTTTCTCCATGACGATAGACATGATGAACAAAGCCATCCAAAAGCCGAGATAAAGAGGCTTCATATTGGTTAATTGTCGTATCAATACTCGCTTCACAGGCTATTCTTCGTTCAAAACAGTTTTTTACTTTATCTTCACTAACAATTTCATCCGAAAGCGAATAAATTGTTTGAAGAAGAATACGATCGACCTTGGTAAGCCTACGTTCATATTCATCTTTCCATATTTCTTTGGGATTATTGAGTTGCTGCATTATGAATGCATAATAATCTTCAGGCTGAACCACTTTATATTGATTTGGGGAACAAATAAACTCCATAATTCGTGGCGAATAATTGGGGTGCTTAATAATCCCATTGTAGCGATAATTCCTTTTTATTTCCGCAAAATACTCGTTACCCATACCGCTGAAGGAAATATGATTATAAAAAATTTTTGCTTTTTCAACGAAACTAATTGCATTCATGTCCAAAACGAAGACCTTGCATTTGTCCCCCTTAAAGCACTTGAGCAAGTCTAGTCTGCGTTCCTTAGCTTCCTGGTAGATTGTAATCCGAGAATTGAGTATCAGTAATTTGTTTGGGGAGGCATTCACATAGTTTATCAACGCAAGAAGTTCTGCATTTTGACTCTCTTTCATGTTAAAATATGCCTGTCCAAAGCAATCATCCACAAGAATTATTTCCTTAATGTCTGCATTTCGTGACAGAGATTTTTTTAGCTCACCTAAATCGTTCGTATTAGTTGAAAATCTAACTCTATACTTCATAGCTGCGAAATAAAGCACCAGCATTTTTGAAGTAATCGTTTTTCCAACTCCAGGATTTCCAGTAATAAATAAAGTTTTGTTCTTCTCTAAACATTTCAGCGCACTATCAAAAGCCGAAGTTTGGACAAATAATTTTTTCTGATTCTCTATATCAGCAAGCAGTGTCTCGCAATCGACAAATATATCCGAGTTAAAAATATCATTTAGTATTCCCGTTGACTCAATCCATAGTTTATAGTGTTTTTTTAGAATTTCAATATTCGCAGGATCATTTAAAAAGTCATCAATCTCATTCAAAGTGATTACATTTGCTGGCGAACCCATGTATTGCGAAAAAAACTGAAAAATTTCATTAACCTTTTGAGGTGACAATTTTGCCGAACAACAAATATAATACTCTTTAGGAGCAAGTTCTTTTACCTTCTCAACCTCACGACTTAACGCCGCCATAAGTTGAGGGACAGGGGTATTTATGTAGTGTTTAACTTGAACAACTATGTTTTTCGTATTAACATCGTCCGCCAAATCAATACCGCCATCTCGACCTGGGGCAAATCTGTGTAATACAACGCCAAGTTTTTCTTGCATAATATCTTGACATAAATATTCAAACTCCACATCATTTAAGTTCCAATAGTTTAGCATAACAGTCTTCCTTCCTTTAAAGCAACAATCCCACAATTCATATCTATTAAAAGCGCAATGGTTTCCACGCATTGATTATACCACACATTTAGCATAAAGTAAATATTAACGTAGCAATTATCTGCTCCTTTTACTCTTAACCGTAGTCCTCTGATAAGAGCCGAAAATGTAAATATTTCCTAGTTAATTAATGTACTTTTATTTGAAACAACTTCACTATTGTTGTTACTATATCCTTGAAAAAGCAGAAACGCAATACGATAGCTCTCTCATTCACAAAACATTTACAATTTTCTCCTCAAAAAAAGGACTCTCAATAGAGTCTAATTATGAGAAAATTTCAGAATTTACAATTTATTCACACGATTTTCGACCATTTTTGCCCCATTTTCGCTTTTTTTCGTCTCCGAATCGGTTTATGTCCCTTTTACCGCTGAAACCAAACCCTCCCGTTTTGCCCTCAAAACGAACACCCAGACCCCAAAAATCCTTTGATAGCAAAAGAAAAAGTCCACAACATCGCTGTTGTGGACTTGATTGGCGGAGATGGAGAGATTTGAACTCTCGCGCCGGTTACCCGACCTACACCCTTAGCAGGGGCGCCTCTTCGGCCTCTTGAGTACATCTCCGTGTACCTGCGTGAGCGGCCGTTTGCAGAACTCACGCAGTATATTATACTACATGGACGCGCATTTGTCAAGTCTTTTTTGAAAAAAGCCTTGAAAAACTTCACGCGAAATCCGCGAAAAACTCGGTCGGGCGTTACTTTTTCGTCAGCAGTCCCGTCAGTCTTTCCTTAAGGGTCGGAGCCTTGGGAGGAGCGGGGGTCATGGCCTCGCGGGCGATGCGGGCCGCCTCCTCAGAGATGGTGCAATGGAGCTCAAAGAGAGGAATTTCGGTCAGCAGACCGTCCAGAAGGTCCAGCGTTGCCATGAGCGCGTCGGCCTCATCGGGGATCAGAAGCTGAGGCATAATATCCACAACCGCCGTTTTCACGGGGAAGGGCTGAACCGTATTGGTCTCGCCGCGGCGAAGGAAGCATATACCTGCCAAGGGGATACGGGTATTGACGTTCCAACCCTCCTTACCGCACCACGGGGTACCGTAGGCATACCACTTCCCGTCCAGCTTACGGACAATGGGCTTGTCACCGTTGATGACGGTGATCCCGTCTCCAAAGGCCTTCTGCCAGAGCTTGATATGGGTGGTCTTGCCCACGCCGCTGTTGGCGGTAAAGGCGTACCCGTAGGTACCGTCCGAGATCACCGCCCCGTGGAGCAGCATGGCCCCCTTGAGAGGCAGCTTACGGCAGATGGCGCGGTAGATACAGATGCTCTCCATATACCCCTCCTGCATATAGGGGGGGTTTTTGCTTTTCTCCTCGGCCAGCTCCTCCTCAGAGGCCTCCACCGTCAGGTCTGCGGTCTCCTCGGTAAGGGGGGTGGGGCAGAGATAGTCTTTGCACTGCGCTACCACATATGCGTGGCGGGCGCGGATTAGAATGTCGAAATCCGCGAGGCGGACGGAAAGCTCGTGCATGGGAACTCCTTTCATGGGGGAGCGGTCACGACCTCAAAAGTCGGTGAATTACCGCTTCATACGGTTGCGCGGAGGGCACTTACGAAAAGCAAGCACCGCTCCGCGCGAGGTTCATTGTTTACTGGGGCATGTCGATCTCGGACATATGGACGGTGCCGCCTGTGGTGCCGTTACCCGCCTGACCGTAGCTGTTGTTGCCCTGGACGCGGAGAGTACCGTCCTCCATGAGGTAGGCAGTGAAGCCGTAGCCCGCGGCCACGTCCTGCACACCCTCCAGCACCTGTCTGGGGGTGCCGTCGGTGTAGGCGTTATTGCCCAGGCCGTTTTCGGTGTTGAGACCGTAGACGTAGGCCTTGCCGTCCTCGGACAGGACCACCATATTGCCGAAGTAAATGTCGGCCTTTCTGATATTCTTCATGACGGGGACAAAGGTGGGGTTATTCCCGCCGCCCTGGTTGAAGCCATGGAGGGTACGCCAGCCCGAGTAGTAGAGCTGACCCGTATGGTCCACAGCCAGCACCTGGTGCTCGCCCGAATCCAGAAACTCAATATCCTTGGCGATCTGGACGGGGGTATGGATCTGGTCGCCGTGGTTCTGGGACAGCTTCTTCCAGCGGTTGTCGCCCACACCCCACAGGGTGCCGTCGTTCTTGACGTAGACGGTGGAGCGGCGGCCTGCCGAGGCGAAGGCCACGCCTGTATCCAGCTTGACGAAGGAGGAGACGTTACCGCCCAGATTGGTGGTGCCCAGCGCGCCGTAGGCGTTGGAGCCGATGCCCCACAGGTTGCCCTTCTCGTCCACGAGGAGCATATGGTCGTGGCCCAGGGAGACGTCCTTAACCTTGAAGCTCAGCTCCACCAGGCCCAGATTGGCGTCGTCGGAGGTACCGCCGCGGCCCAACTGACCGCAGGTGTTACGACCCCCGGTAAAGAGACGGCCGTCGGTGGTGAGGATGGCGGTGCTGAAGGTGGTGTCGCCGTTCTCGTAGGCGTTGGCGGCGGAGGTGACCACCTTGGCTACGCCGCTCATGACATAGGTGGGTGTCTCTACCACGGTGGGAGAGGGACCGATACCCAGCACGCCGAAGCGGTTATCGCCCCAGGCGTAGAGGTCGCCGTCACCCGTCAGGTAGAACATATAGGTGGCGCCCGCCACGAGGGTGGCGTTCTTGAAGGCGTCGGGATCCGACACCAGCCGCTGGGAGGCGATGGAGACCGAGCCGGACTTGCCGGTCTTGAGGACCAGCTGACCGCCCTCAACGGTATGGACGTTTCCGTCCTTGTCGGTGAAGGTGATGGAGGTGATGACGTAGCCCTCCTTGGGGATGGCCTCGATGTTCAGGGTCTTGGTCTCGCCCTGCTCCAGCTTGATGACAGTGCCGTTCTGGACAGCCTCGCCGTTGATGGTCACGTCGGCGCGGCCCGAGTGGAAGCTGACCGTGACCTTCTTCTGGGCCAGGTGCTCCATGTCGCTCTCGGAGATGCCGAAGTAGCGGTAGAAGTGATCCAGGGCGTAGGGCACGCGGTTCTTGATAAAGCTGCGGATCTTGTTGCACTCGGTCTGCCACGTGGAGTAGGTGAAGCCCGCGTCGGAGTTCCATCTTCCCTGCTGGAGCTTCATGAGGGGATCGCGCTCGGCGTACATCTCGTCGAACATGGCGGTGAGGTACTCGGGGGTCATGTGATTGTTGACCACGTCGAAGTAGCGGAGCATGAACTGCTGCTTGAAGCCCTCGTTCTTCATGAGGGCGCGCATCATGGTACCGCAGACCGAGTTGCTGTCAAAGGCCCAGAAGAAGTTCTCCCGCTCGGTGGTAAAGTCGTAGAAGGACAGACCCATGTCCAGATCGAGGAGGGTGAAGTGCCACTTGGTATCGAAGCCCGAGGGATCGTCGGGGTTCTTGTTGCGCCAGATCTTGATGTTGTTCTCGGGCCAGTCGCGGGCCACGTAGAAGAGGCGCACCACCCACATATCAATGAAGGAGTCGATATCCATCTGGGAGGCGATGTAGTCGTAGTGCTGCTGGTCGGCCAGATTGTGCTCACGCATATACTGCACCATCTGGTTGAAGGGATCCTGATCCCCCTCGATGCCCGAGGAGACCACGAAGTCGGCGTTGGTATTGGTATGGACCTGGCTGTAGTCACTCTCGATGACCGTGACGTTGTCCTTGTTCACGCCGTAGTGGCTCTCCACGTACTCGGGGGAGTAGCGCTCGCGGAAGTTGTAGACGCCCCAGAACTCGCCGTTGATGAAGACCAGGGTAGAGGTGGTGGCCATGATATCCACGTTGAGGCCCGCGGCGGTGGACTGCATGTAGGCGTCGCGGATGTAGGAGGTACCGCAGTCGTTACCCGAGTTACGGATCATGAAGCGGGAGAAGGAGGTGATGGCCTGGCCCCAGGCGTCCTTGGCGGCGCCGCCGAAGATGTCGTAGTTGAGGTTGGACTCCAGACCGCAGTCCTGATTCATGGCACCCTTGAGGTAGATGCGCAAAGACTTCATGCCCCAGCCCGAGGAGCCGTTTCCGCTGACGGCCATTTCCACGCGGGAGTTACCCACCCGCTCGCCCTCGGGATCAAAAACCTCCATGATGGCCACGCCTCTGCGGCGCTCGCCCGTAATGGAGCCTGTGAGCAGGAAGTTGTTGTAGAAGCCCTGGGAGCCGATGACCTCGTCCTTGGGCATGGAGAAGGACATGATGGAGACACCGTACTTCTCCAGATCGTCGGTGATGAAGTAGGTGTTGGTGAAGACGTCGGTGGACTCACTGCCGTTGGTGGCGTAGGCCTTGATGACGTGGGCACCCACCTGGGTAGAGACGGAGGGAGAGGACCAGGAGCGGGTCAGGGGGCCCCAGCCCATAGCCGAGGTGTCGCTGAGCATGATGCCCGTGGTGTACTTCTTGCGGTTGCGGTTGGAGGCCAGGGAGGGATCGGTTCCGTCGGTGGTGTAGTAGATGGTGTAGCCGCTCTTGGCGGACAGGTTGAGGATGAAGGACTTATCGTAGATGCCCGCGTCCTGGGAGAACAGCACCTCGTTGAGCTTGGAGGCGGCCACCTCGTTGACGGTGCC
>JAFULU010000033.1 GCA_017483125.1 Clostridia bacterium | reverse complement strand
GTACTCACCGTCGTTGGTCTGGCGGATGGCGTAGCAGAAGTCGTAGCGGCCGTCGTAGGCGGTGGTCTTACCGTCGTAGCTGGTGCCCACGGGGATCAGGTTGTAGAATGGGTTGTTGGGATCGTCATCGTCCCAGTCCTCACGGTACTTCTTGGTGATGTCGATGGTACCGCTGCCCTCGGTGGGCTGATCGTCGGGCGCGTCGGTAGGAGCCTCGGTGGGTTCCTCGGTAGGTGCGTCGGTGGGAGCTTCGGTGGGTTCCTCGGTAGGAGCCTCGGTAGGCGCGTCGGTGGGGGCTTCGGTGGGAGCGTCGGTGGGGGTCTCGGCGGTGGTGTCGTTTGCGGGCGGATCACCGGTCTTGTCGCAGGCGGCGAAGGTGAGGAGCAGGCAGAGGGTCAAAAGGGTGACGAGAATGTGCTTGAGTTTCATGGTAGCCTCCTTATACGTTTGTTATTGAGTTTTAGGGGAAACGGGTGTCAGTTGATCACGGGAGGGATATCCCCCTCCAGGGTGGGGCCGCCCTTCACGAAGACGACAAGGGTACAGTATTCCTCCAGGCAGGTGTAGGTGATGGTCAGCTCGTCGGAGTAGAAGGCATAGTATATCTGATACTCCTCGTCGTAATACTCGATATACCAGCCCTCGAAGGTGTAGCCCTCCTCGAGGATGACCGTGACCGTCATGGTGGAGCCGTAGGGGACGTCCGTCTCCCAGCCGCCGCCGGGGATCTCCTCGCCGCCCAAGAGGAAGCTTGCCCCCATATCGTCCATGACGCGGAGGGTAAACAGAACGTCCTCGGCCACCGTGAAGCGGGGCAGGATCACGCGGTCATTCCCGTCCACGGTGACGCTGTAGGTCACGCCTTCGGAAAGAAGTATATCCTCAATATCACCGCCCATGACCTCATACCAGCCCGCGAAGACGTAGCCCACGGGTGCTATGGGGGTGACGGAGTAGGTGTAGGGGCCTGCCGCGGAGGCACCCCAGTTGGTGTAGGCCTCCTCGCGGCCGTCAACGGTGAAGAAGCCCATTTCGGGTTCGGGTGTGAAAACGTCCAGCAGGTAGGCCTTCTCAAATACCGCCACCAGGGTCGCCTCACGGGCGGGAACGGTGTAGGTAACCGATCCCTAGTCGTGAAGCAGCTTCCTCTCGCCGTCGGTCTCCTCGAACCAGCCCTTGAGGATAAAGCCCTCGGCGGGGGCGGCGGTGAGAGAAATGCTCTCGGCGATGGTGAGCTCCTTGGTCAGGGTCTCCGCTACGTCCTCGCCGTTAAAGGTGACGGTGCCCTTTCCCTCGACTCGGACCGTGATGGGGTAGGTCTCGGGGGCGGGGGCTTCGGTTGGCGTCTCGGTGATGGATTCGGTGGGGGCTTCGGTGATGATTTCGGCGGTGGTGTCGTTTGCGGGAGGATCGTCTGCTTGATCGCATGCGGCGATGGAGGGGAGCAGGCAGAGGGTCAAGAGGGTGGCGAGAATGTACTTGAACTTCATGGGTCCTCCTTTACATTTGAATATGAGACGTATGTGTCACTCATCCAGCGTACCGCTTGCGTAGCCGATGTACTCGGCGCAACCGCTCCGTCCGTTGTACCACAGGCGGTAGCTACCGTCCGCGCCGCGGATGACGGTGGGCTTATAGCAGGATAACTCGTCCCATGAGCCTGGTGTGGGCATGACCAGGGGATTCTCGGGGACTCTCTCCCAGCCCGTGATGCCGTCCTTTGAGCGGGCGGCGCAGACGCAGGCAGTATGGATGTCCCGATAGCCAATGTAGAACATGAGGTAGCCACCCTCCTCATGAAGCACCTGGCAGGCACCGATGCGGTTCTGCTCGTACTCCTTTTCAGGGTTACAGCTGAAGATGGGATTTTGGGCGTACTTCTCCCAGTGGATGCCGTCCTCCGACTCGGCGTAGCATATGACGTTGGGCTCGTATGTCTCGCCTGCGGCGTACCACATACGAAACCTGCCGTCCTCGTACATCACGAAGGGGTTCATCACAGATGCCCCTTCAAAGTCTGCCTCGGGGACCAGGACAGGCTCTTTGCCGCAACGCACAAAGTGGATACCGTCCTCCGAGTGGGCCAGACCGATCTTGGAAAATCCCCCTCTCTCGTCCCACCACTGGCCGGTGTACCACATAAGGTATCCGTCGCCCTTGGGGTCGGGGATGACGCAGTTGCGGTTGAGGTTATTCTCCCACGCATTGGCTTCGGAGAGGTCCAGCGTGACAACAGGCTCTTCCCAGTGTATGCCGTCATCCGAGAAGGTCACACCCAGAGCCTTTCGGGGTCTCCAGGAAAAATCCATACGCAGTCTGCCGTTCTGCTCCCAGACGTAAGCATCGAACACGGTGCCCGTGGACTCGCCGCCGAATACGGGGGTTGGATACTTGTCAAACGAGCAATTCTTGCTTTTCATGGTCGTCGATCTCCTTTTTTTCAATATGGGTACATCCTGTTTTTCTTGATCTGCGGGGGTTGAAAGATCCTGTCAAGCCTCACTCTTCACCTCGAAGATCTTATCCGCCAAAGCCACGAAATCCGCGATATCCAGCCTCTCCCCGCGGATGTCGGGGCGGTGGCCGCATTCCTCGATGAGGGCGGTGAGGGTCTCCTTGGGGATCTCGGGGAAGCCCGCCGAGAGGGCGTTGGGGAGGGTTTTGCGGCGCTGTTCAAAGGCCGCGCGGATGGTCTTGAAGAGGGTCTCCTCGTCCTTGGGGACGTAGGGCTTCTGCTTGTTGAGCTTGATGCGGACCACGGTGGAGTCCACCTTGGGGGCGGGGATGAAGTTCCCTGCCGAGACCTTGAAGAGCTTTTCGGCCTCACCGTAGTACTTCAGCACGGCGGTGATAGCTCCGTACTCCTTGCTCCCCGCCTTGGCACAAAGACGGTCGGCCACCTCGGACTGGATCATGATGGTGATGTACTCAAAGGGCAGACCCGACTCCAAAAGGGCCATGAGGATGGGGGTGGTGATGTAGTAGGGCAGATTGGCGCAGACCGAGACCTTCCCTGCCTCAAAGGCGGGCTTCAGCAGCTCGCCGAGATCCACCTTCATGACGTCGGCGTGAACCACCTCCACCACCCCCTCGGGGCAATCCTGCAGGGTGTGGCGCAGTACGGGGATGAGGCCGTTGTCGATCTCCACGGCGATGACCTTGCGGTAGCGGAAGGCCAGCTCCTGGGTCAGCACGCCGATACCGGGGCCGATCTCCAGGACGGTGGCGTCGGGGGTATCCGAGCAGGAGTCGGCGATGTCCTCCACCACCGAGATGTTGGTGAGGAAGTTCTGTCCGAACTCCTTGCGGAAGTGAATATTGTGGATGGACATGATGTCCTTGATGGTGCGAATGTCGGTGAGATTCATACAGCTTTGTTCCGTTTCTTCTGAGGTTTGTATACTATATCTATTTTAACATATTTTGCGCCGAAAATCAAGATGTGTTTTGCATAAGTGGCGAAATATTGCGGAAAATTCCCTAAAATATTTTCGCAAAACCTATTGCAAAATCCACGGGTTTATGGTATAATAATCGTGTTGTGAATATTGCTGGTGTGGCTCAATGGCAGAGCAGCGGTATCGTAAACCGCAGGTTGCAGGTTCGACTCCTGTCACCAGCTCCAATACAAAGGCCACCCTACCGGGTGGCTTTTGTATTGGGCTGGTGACAGATAGAAGAGACTGCTTCAAGTTGCAAAATAAAGAAGAAATCTTCTAACTGTAGCGACCAACGGGAGCGGATAGCAACTTGACCACCTCGCCTTTAGCGAGGTGGGATCGCCGAAGGCGAGGTGTAGGTTCATACTCCTGTCACCGGCTCCAAGATCTCCTTTAAAGATGTTCGGAAAATCAACTTGACAAACCACTTTCATTGTGTTATAATGTAAATCAAGCCATGCGCCTGTTGGTCTGACGGGAATTGTACCCTGAGTGACATCAATAGGGTATTGGCTCACGACACAGGATCATTGGGTGGCCTCTGCTGAGTTTTTCTCGCATACCAGCGGTTCTTGGTCCTGTGTCATTCCATTTTAACGCAAAACGCCCCGCAACCGCGAGGCGTTCTTTTTGTTGCTGTTTACGACGTTTTACCGCGGTAAACAGCGGTCACCCCTCAAAAACAACACCCGTCACGGCGTGATACAGGTTCACGCCCTCGGTGAAGTCGAAGGTCAGATACACGTCTCCGCTGTAGTTCACATTCGTGAGGTCGATCTCCACGGTGGTCAGCATCCAGGTGGTGGCGGGGATGGTGTAGGTCGCGGAGGCCACCACGAAGTCGTCAAAGGGAGACAGATCGCCCTTGGTGTCGGTGTTGACCAGCATGACGCGCTTCTTCGTGGTCTCGTAGTCCGCGACGGTCGCGGGGCTTGCGCTGGTGGAGTAGGTGATGGTCACCTTCTTGTACTTGGACAGGTCGATACTGCCCAGATGGAGGGCACCCTGATAGATCAGGGGGATCTTGACGCCGTCTTGAATGGCGGGGTCACCGAACATATCCACCAGATCGTCCACACAGGTTTGTCAGCGGTGGTGAAATGGGACTCAAAGAGGGGGAGACTGCTGGAAATGGTGCAGTTTTCCAGCTCCACCGTCAGAGTCTCGGGCTCTGCCTCCTCACCGCCCATGGACAGCTTGAAGCTGACCTCATTGTACTCGGCCTGCTTGTCACCGCCCAGAACCGAGACAACCACGGTGATCTCATCGCCCTCGTTGACGTCCAGGCTCACCGACTCGGCACCGTTCGAGAAGTCGGACACTTGGGAGGTGGTGAGGTTGTTGAGGCTGATGTTGTTGATGGTATCGGAGGAGAGCACGGTGACCGTACCCGTAGCGGTGGCGGTCCACTTGTAGTAGACCATGCCGTCCTGAGGCACCTTGGCGGTGATAGTCTCGCCCGGCTGCTCAATGACAATGGGGTTATCCATAGCACCGGGAT
The DNA here is from genome assembly GCA_017483125.1 of Clostridia bacterium. Lineage (GTDB taxonomy): Bacteria > Bacillota > Clostridia > Oscillospirales > CAG-272 > CAMEON01. Next base: position 3,284 of record JAFULU010000033.1, on the reverse strand, counting down.
CCGAGACAAGGGTCAGAGTGATCTCACGGGTGTCACCGTTCTTGTTGGTGATGGCCACGTAGGCGTGGTCGCGGGGAGAATCGGTGATGATACGCACGGCAATGGAGCCGTTCTCGTCGGGGGTATAGGTCTCGTCTCGGAATAGGATCTCGGCACCCGCGTCGGTGACGTGCAGGGTACGGTTATAGCCGCCGAAGAGAGTGAAGTGGTAGGTCACGCCCGCGGGAACGGTCACGGTGAGGCTGTCCTCGTTGATGACGAAGGGACGCTCCTCGGATCCGTTGGGGGTGTTATCGGTGACCTCCAGGACCACAGGCTCCATGCCCGCGGCAACGGTAATCGTGGTGTCAATGCCCAGCACGTACTCGGGGAGAACGTCAAAGCGGACGGTGTACTCGCCCTCGGGGAGGGAGACCTTGACGGTGCCCTCGCTGTCAGCGGTCAGGGTAGCGGACTCACCCTCCCCGTTTGCGGGGAGAATGGTCAGAACGGCCTCGGCCATGGGGTTGCCCTCCTGATCCTTGACGGTCAGGGTGACCTCCACCTTATGGGCGGGGGCGTCGGTAGGGGTCTCGGTAGCGGCACCGTTGACCTCCGCGGTGGTGTCGGAGGGGGTGCTTTCTGTGGTCTGACCGCCGTTACAGGCAACGAATGCCATGACGGACAGAAGCAGGACCAGCAGAGCCGCGATCAAACGGAATTGTTTCATGGTAGTGGTATCCTTTCGGAATGCTTATTTCTGGGTGATGACCAGATCAATGGTATCCTCGGTCAGGTTCATGATGTCGGTTGTGTAAACGGTAAAGGTGATGCTCTGCCCCGCGTCCAGGGTGAACATGTAGGGCATGACCACGCTCTCGGCGGTGAAATCGTCAGCGATCACCAGGTCGGCGTTCATCTCACCGTCAGCGGGGGAGATGATGTAGGTGCCCGCAGTCTGGGCGGTGAAGGTAACGGCGGTGCCCGCGCAGAAATTGTTCTCCACGGTGACGCGGATGGCGTTGCTTCCCACCTTCAGCGCGGTGGTATCCCCTGTATCGGGGGTATCCTCGCCGCCGTCGGGCACGTAGGGATCCTCCAGGGTGAAGGTCACCTCGGCGGAGGTCGCGCCGTTATAGACCATGGTCAGGCTGTAGTACTCGCTATAGCGGTCGATCTTACCGCCCGAGGTAATGGGGGTCGTGCCGAATTGAACCGACAGATCGGGGTTGTTCCAGATGAGGATGTAGCTGACGTAGTGAGCCTCGTCGGCGGTACCCCGCAAGAATACGGTATATGTCTTGTCGGGGATCATGGTGTGGGTGTGGGTGCCCACGTTCAGGGTGAACTCGTAGGCGATACGCTCCACCGTGACCTGTACCGTATCCGACTCGGAGGCGGACTTGACCAGGTAGGAAATGAAGCCGAAGTCCGAGACCGAGATCTGGACCGACTCGGCCCAGGTCTTACCGCCGTCCACGCTGATCATGTCCCCGTTCCGGGCAGTCAGGACGAAGTCGGAGGCCTCAAACTCGCTGACGTAGCTGTTGACGGTATCCACCTTGGCGTTGTACACACCCGAGCCCGAGGGCACGTAGCCGAGGTAGGTAACCGTGACGGTATCGGTGATATCGTCGGTGCCGTCGTACTCGTAGATATCCACGCTGATGTAGAAGGTGAACTTGTCCCCCGCCTTCATGGTGACGGTGTGAATATTGCCGAGACCGTTCATGGTTCCGGTGCTCTCGTTCCAGACAAAGAAGCGGAAGTAGGGGCTGTTTGCGCGGATCATGTAGGAGCCTTCCTGAGCGGCGGTCACGCCCACGGCCAGATAGGAGCCGTAGGGAGCGGTGACGGTGTTCTCGCCCTCCTCAAGGGGTGCGGCCTCCATGGAGACGATATCGCAGTCAAAGACGTAGGAGGGGGCGGTGGTGTTCTCGTAGCGCACCGTGAAGGACATGAGCTGGTTGTCCTCGGTGGCGGTGAGGACGATGGAATCCTGCATAAAGTCGTTCCAGCAGAGGCCCAGGGTGGAGGAGCTGATCTGGTAGCGGCCTGCCTTGGGGGCGGTGAAGTAGACCGTCACGTCGGCGTTGGTGGGGAGGGTATAGCCCTCGGCCCGCAGGGAGCTCAGGGTGATCTCGGAGTCGATCTTGGCGACGATGTAGGTGTAGTCCATCTTACCGCCCTCGGGCACAGCCCAGGGGAAGTAGCGGGACTGGAGGGTGACGCTACCGGGCTCGGTAATATCCATATAGTAGACCTTGGTGTAGATGGGGTAGCCGTCCTCGCCCATCTCGCCCAGACCGAACTGGATGGCCTCGTGGCTGGTGGAGAAGATCATGTAACGACCCGCGGAGGGAGCCTCGAAGGTGATGTCTTCAAGGGCATACTTGAAAGCACCCTCAATGTTCAGAGAACCCTTTCCGTCCGAGATAATCATCTCAATGGCCGAGAGCTTATTGCCCGTGACCGTGACGGTCGTGTCGGCGGTGATGCCGTTGATCTTGACGGTATAGATATTGTACTCACCGTCGGGGGTGGGCTTACCCTCCTGCTTGGCACCCGTAACGGCCACCACCTCGGCGTAGGTGGGCACGCGGAGGGTGAAGGCGGCGGAGGTGTTCTCCTTCAGGATAAAGCTGTTGGTCTCGGTTCCGTCGGGGGCGATGACCGTAACGTACTCGGGAACCGTCACGGTGACGGTGAAGAGGCGGAAGACCACATGGGCGCAGATATCGCAGACGCCGTCCTCCTCGTGACCGCTGTGGGGGGCCTCGTCCTTCTTGACCTCATGGCCGCAGGTGGAGGCATACCAGTGGTTGACGCCGTCGGAGGTGAGGGTGTCGGCGAAGGTATGGAAGTGGGGAGGGGTATAGCCGCAGGTATCGCAGGTGGTGTCCCCGTTTCCGTCGCTGTGCACGCCCTTATCGGCGACAGACACGCTGTGGCCGCAGGTGACCTCACGCCAGTGCTCGTCCTCGGTGGTGGTCCAGTTCTCGGCGTAGGTGTGCTCGTGGCCGCCGTTGTAGGCGCAGACGTCGCAGTCGCCGTCGTTGTTCTCGTCCACGTGAGAAGTCAGCTCGGCACCGTCCACGGTATGACCGCAGGAGGGCAGATGCCAGTGGCCATCCTCGCCCTTGGCCGTCCATACCTCCTCATAGGTGTGGGTATGGTCGTAGTCGTAGGTGCAGACGTCGCAGATGGCGTCGTTGTTCTCATCGATGTGCTTGGCCTCGTCCTGCTTGACGTTATGGCCGCAGGCGGACTTATGGTAGTGGGTGGACTCGCCCCAGCTCCAGGTC
>JAFULU010000032.1 GCA_017483125.1 Clostridia bacterium | reverse complement strand
TCCACAGCGTCAAGGTCTACGGCTGGCAGACGGGCTACCACTACTTCGACAGCTTCGTGGAGGACGCCCTTCGCTACGATGGCATGAAGCCTCCCAAGACCGCTGAGAAGGTCAGCTTCTTTTCCTATTTCCCCCAGTATACCCAGCTGAACCGCCGCTCCGAGGCCTGGTATCTCTATTGGCGGGCCTACGTGCGGCAGGGGCAGTACCCCGACACCGACTACGCCTACGTCCTGCTCTACCTCTTTGAGCTGATCAACCTCCCCGTGGGTGAGCCGACCGAGGCCATGGACCGCCGCGATGCCATGGCGAAGGTCTGGATGGCCTACCGCAAGCCCTTCCCCCAGTTGGATCACTACATGTGCGAGTGGCTCTGCGACTACTGCCTGATCCACGGCCTCATCGCTCCCGTGGATCTCCTTTCCCCCGCCCTGGATCTCATCATTCAGGAGAGCCGACTGAAGGAGTTCTACCTCTCCGCCGCCGTCCGTCTCCCCGAGGGGGATGCAACCGCGCCCGCGGGGAAAGCCGACCCCACCGCTCTCCAGACCGCCCGCATACTGATGCGACATTGCTGTCAGTACGACTACCGCAAGTCCAAGTTTGCGAGCGGAGATCATAAGGAGCTGTTCGACTCCACCATTCCCGCCGCCGTGGCCCACGTTCTGCCCCTGCTTCTGGGAGCCAACGGACAGAAGCCGGCGATTTCCATGCTGGACTCCACCGTCACCCGCGACGCCTACACGGGGGCTCTCTGCTCCTACCGCAACAAGCGCAAGATCGAGGTCTCCTACACCTCCTTCTCCCGCTCTCACGAGCTGCGCTTCCTCATGGGGGACATGGTCAAGCACGTGGAGAACCGTCTGCGGGGCTGGATCGGGGTGCGCTCCAAGCTGTCGGTCATGTCCCTGCCCCTCCCTCTGCGGGATGCGCTGGACGCCTACCTCAACCCCCTGGAGCCACCGAAATCGGCTACAGTTGTCAAGAAAAAGGAAGAACCCCGCCCCTCCTACGAGGCGTTGTACGATTTGCCCCGCAAGGCGGTATCTCTGGAGGATGCCGCGGCCATTGAGGCGGATTCCTGGGAGACCACCCGTATTCTGGTGGAGGCCTTCGAGGGAGAAGGGAACCACCAAGAAAAGCCCGCGGAGAATGTCCTGGTCGTGGAGAATGACCCCGCCGCGGAGCAGGCTTCCGCCAAAGAGACTCCCGCCGCGCCCGCGGTATCGGTTGATCCTACCCCCGCCGCTACCCCCGTGTCCGTCCCTGCCCGCGATGCCACCGAGAGCACCGCGCCTGCCGCGGACTCCCCCCTCGCCCCCTACGCCCCCTTCATCAAGGCCGCTCTGGACAGTGACTTTGCCGCCCTCCGTGCCGCCGCCAAGGCACTGGGCAAGATGCCCGACGCCCTGGCCGACGAGATCAACGCTCTCACCGCCGACGGGGAGATCGGGGATATTATCCTGGAGGACGACGGCATGGGCCGGTATACCGTGATCGAGGACTATCGCGACGCGGTTGCGGCGATGATCCAAGAGTGAGGATCATGTAATTGGGGTTTATCGAGCTGTTGGGTTTCCTCGTTCTATGCCTTCCCCATGCGGTGCCATCCGCAAGCGGATGCGGGGGACCGCAAAGCGGTGGATGAGGAGAGCAAGTTTCCGCTCGGTATCGGGTATGATTTTTCTTGGTGTATCAAGGGGTTTCCGTATACACCCGTACGAAAAAACAAGCCCGCTCTCCTCATCCACCACCTACGGTGGTCCCCCGCATCCGCTTGCGGATGGCACCGCATGGGGAAGGCTCACGAGGAAACCCAACTCGTCGATAAAC
>JAFULU010000334.1 GCA_017483125.1 Clostridia bacterium | reverse complement strand
CGGGGTGAGCCATGAAGGGGAAGACGTTCTTCAGGTTGGAATCGGCGAAATCCACGACGTGGCCAACGGGGGTGTCAGCGGCGAAGTTATCGGCCGCGTTGACGGTGACGTTCATGGCGGTATCGGGAATCACCACGGGAATGGGAAGAATGACGGTGAACTCGTTGAGGCAGATCTCCATGCCGTCAGCGGTCTTGTACATAGCGCGGACGGTGTGCTCGCCCTCAAGGCCGGCGATGGAGATGGCGATCTTCATTCTGTGACCGCTGTCGGCACCGACACTCTGAGCGGCTCCGATGATGCCCTCGTGGTCGCCGCCGACGAAGGCCCACTCGTCGTTGTAGACGGCAGGATTCATGTCAATCTGGTAGCCGAACTGACCCTTCTCACCCATGAAGCCGATCCAGCCCCAGTAGGTCAGGGTGTCAACGGTGAAGTCAGCATAAGCGATGTCGGAGTAGTCCACGACAAAGTCCCAATCGGCGGATGCACCGGGAGTGAAGATATTCTCAGGACCGTTATCGGCGTCACCGGTACCGGCGTACAGCTGGTCGAAGGACTGATGCTTGACCTGGTCGGTAGCCTCGGTCCAGTGAGGAGCCTTGTGCAGCTCGAAGTCGTAAGCCTGAGCGTACTCAGCGGTGTTGAAGAACGCGATGTACTCCACGTCCAGGAAGCCCTCATCGGCGCCGCCGGTGTAGAAGTCGTAGCGGATGTAGCCGACGGTGGGGGTAGCCATGTAGGAAGCCACGGTGGGCAGGTGGAAGATCAGAAGGTTCCACTCGCCGTTGGCGTTGTAGTTGAAGAGGAAGGACTCGCCGCCTACGGGGCCTGTGCCGTTACCGATGAAGAACTCACCGCCCTGAGAGGCGTTGGTGCGGTAGCGGATAACCATGTACTCGGGCATCTCGCCGATGTTGCCGCAGACCAGGAACCAGGGGTCGCCGCCGGTAGCGGTGAAGCTGGCGTAGCCCGCCTCGTTCTTCTCAACGGTGGCGGCGTTGGCGTTGGTCATAGCGGCCAGACCGTCAGCGTCGATGATCCAGACGGGATCAGCGGGATCAGCGGTCTCGGGCTCGGGAGTCTCGGGCTCGTCGGTGTCGGGAGCGGGGGTGTCGGGCTCATCGGTATCGGGAGCGGGAGTCTCGGGCTCGTCGGTGTCGGGAGCGGGAGTCTCGGGCTCGTCGGTGTCGGGAGCGGGAGTGTCAGGCTCGTCGGTGGGAGCCTCTGTGGGGGTCTCGACGGTGGTATCGCCGACGGTGGTGTCATCGGGGGTCTCGCCACCGGTGCACGCCACGACGGTGAAAACCAGAGCGAGCATGAGAATTGCGATCAAAAGCAGCTTCTTCATGTTTCTTTCCTTTCTTTTTTTGTGCCGTAGGCACAGCAGTACATACATTATACTATATATCGACAAAAAAAGCAAGTGCTTTTTGAAAAATTGGCATTATGACCAAAGGAAAGATCCCGTTTTCGCGGTGAAAACGGGATCATCCGTATGGAGCTGTATTATTTTGCCTCTGTGAAGGCCTCGGAGTAGGGGAAAACCTCCATCCGATCGAAGAGGACCGTGCCTCCGCGGATGGCCATACCGCACTGGGCGTTGCAGGTGGAGGCCACCAGGGTGTTCTCAACCGTGGCGGTCTGTCCCCCCTCCAGCACAATGACGGCAGTCTCGGCGAAGGTGACATAGGGGGCGATATGGGAGAAATGCTCGGGGTACTCGGTCTCCCCGTTCAGGCGGATGGAGGTGATCTCCCGTCCGTCCACCAGAACGTGGATGTAATGCCCGTCGTCGGCCATGGTCAGCTCGGAGCCCTCGGCGGGGAAGCGGAAGGTGTGGTTTTGGACGCGGTAGCTCGCGGTGGGATCCAGACCCTTGATGATCACGGTGAGGGTGCCCTCCTTCAGGGAGGCGTAGATCCCCGCGCCGCCGCAGGTCCCCAGACCGTCGGTCTCGTAGAAATTGTACAGAGGGATGGGCACCTCCGCCACCGACACCATCGCGCGGGTGCCTCGGACAAAGAGGAAGGAGCAGCCCGTCATTTCACGGATATGGGCGGTCATGGCGAAGCGGCCTTTCATGGAGGCCTGGAAGGAGTGGATGCCCTGATAGGCGTAGAGGGGCTGACCGTCCTGCTCGATGACGTGGCGGAGGTCTCCCGCGCCGTAGGCGAACTCAAAGAAATGGGCCAGATCCGAGGAGGCCAGATCCGCGCCGACCGAGTCGCGCTGAATATCCGAAGTGTAGGAGACTTCAATATCCCGCGGCAGAAGGGGGACGTTCAGTCCCGTCACGGTTACGAAGGGCACCACCTTGTCGGGGGAGTCCTTGGGCACCCCGCCCACGGTCACCGCCACGTTGCGGTTCTGGAAGGGGGTGAGATCCAGCAAAAGATCGGTAAAGACCGCGTTTTCGGTGGCGTTTCCGTACCCCAGCTGGGTGAAATACCCCTCGGACGGCTCACCTGCGGAGCCATTCGTCTCGGCGGGATACCAGCAGATGCCGTCGGCGGACCAGACGTAACGATCCACGCCTCCCTCCACCGCCAGCCAGCCGCTGACGCGAAGGAGTCGGTCCTGATCCACCTTGTGACCGTCCAGGGAGGCGTCCAGGATGTCCACGCCGCGGTCGGGATTCCCCCCGCGGCCCTCGTAGGATAGACTGCCGTTCGGGCCTTGGCCGTTGATGTGGGTCAGGGAGGAATGGAACGGTCTGGCCGCGTCCACGGTCAGACCCTCACGGGGGAGGTTCAAGGTAGGCAGAAGGGGCAGAACACGGCCGTCAGCCAGCCGCGCCACGAAGGTGACGGTGTGGGATCCCGCCTTCAGATCCATGAGGGGGACCGTGACCGTAAAGCGTAGGGCGTAAGCCCCGCCCTCCTCCTTGACGGCTTCCTCGGTATGGGTGGCGAAGAGTCCGTAGACCGTCTCGCCGCCGTCAACCGAGTAGCCGAAGGCATCCACCGCCATGACGTAGCCCACCCAGCCCGAAAGGGACAGGGAGGTGAGGGGCGTACCGTCCCGAACGGGCAGGGTGAAGTCCGCCGCCTCCAGCGAGGGGAGGATCTCCCCCTCAAAGCAGTCCTCTCCGTTGAGGGTAAAGGACTCAAAGCGGGCGGCGACGAGATCCTCGTTCTGTTCGGAGTCCTCGGGCCCCTTCTGGGGAGGGAGCGTGGCGGTTTCGCTGTCGGTCGTCGTGTCAAAGGGGTCGGTACGCTCTCCTCCGCCGTTGGGATCGGCACCGCGGCGGCAGGATACCGTCACGAGAAGCAGGACAGCGAGCAGAGCACAGAGCAGATCGCGGAGCAGGCAGGCGGACAGTCGCTTGTTCATAGCGATCTCCTTTCCGAATGTTTTTGGGCACCTCTAAAAACTCATCGTGCGGGGAGCGGCGAGAATATTTTTCGTCGGCCCGCTTGCGGGCGCTAATCAAAAATCCGCACGAATAGTTGATCCTATGCGAAGGATTTTTGTAACGAATGACGGAAAAGATTCCGCCGATTCGCCGTGCGAGGGGTTTTTTAGAGGTGCCCTTTTGTCCAAAGGACACGCGGTATGCCGCGGACGGACGCCTTACTCCTCCCCTGCGGGGGTCTCCTCACTCTCCGTAGTCACGGTAGCCTTGGCGGGAGGGGGCGCGATCATGTACTTCTCAATGACGGGGTAGGCCGCGTAGGTGTACATGAAGCCGCAGAAGCCCAGGAGGCAGAGGAAGGGAATGATGAAGAAGGCGGGAATGATACGACCGAAGAAGATGATGAGCACGGCGAAGAAGGCGGTCAGGGTACCCATACCCAGAAGGGCCATGATATTGCGCTTGAAGCCCATGACGGTGAAGATGAGGGCGTTCTTGAAGATCTTGGAGAGCTTCATGTCGAAGGTCACCATCATGAGGTAGGTGTAGAAGCGCATGACGCCGTAGATGAAGACCAAGGCGAAGATCATGAAGTACATGACGTTGTTCCAACCCGTGGTGGGGGCGTTCAGGAAGTAGAACAGGTCAAAGCCCAGAGCGAAGAGGGCGGCGCAGTCAATGAGACCCATGACAAAGCCCTGCTTCAGGTTGCGGCGGATGGCGTAGAAGTAGTCCGAGAACATGAAAACGCCGTCGCCCCGCACCAGATTCCGCAGGATGTAGGTGGTGGCGGTCCTCTGCCAGCCGTAGGTGACCAGCTGGATGACAACCAGAGCCCCCATGACCCAGTTGGCCCAGGAGTTGAACACCGGGGTCTGGTGCATGAGTCCCGCCGCGCTGTTGAAGAGGGTCATGCCCACGGTGGTGGGAGCCGCGGTCTGGGCACCCAGAAGGGGGGCGTAGAGGGGACTGTACAGGGTGGGGACCTTGGGGCCCGCGAAGTACAGCCACGCGATGAGGAGCAGAGGAATGACCTGCACCACCATCAGGAGATTGAGGGAAATGAGCTTCCAGAACTTGCGCCCCCAGAGCTTGAAGAAGCGGCCGAGGGTGGGGGTGGTGTCCTCCCCCTTCTCCACGCCCTTGCCGTCCCGCATGGGGTCGAGGAGCTTGAATTTTTTCTTGCCTGTCAGTGCCATGATATTCGTCCTTTTCTGTATCAGTTTCGGGTGGCCAGCTCGTCGGCGCGCTTGGTGCAGGCCTTCATGGCCGTTTCTACCGTGCCCGCCAGATCCGCCCCGTTGAGTACCGCCATGGCCCGCTCGGTGGTGCCCCCCTTGGAGGTCACGCGGGCGATCTGCTCCGCGGGGGTCAGGCCGCCGTCACGAAGCAGGGTGGCGGAGCCTATGACCATGTCGCACACGGCGGGCAGAAGGGCATCCCCGTCCAGCCCCTGGGCCGTGGCTCCCCGACAGATGGCGTCGATGAAGGCGAAGACGTAGGCGG
>JAFULU010000333.1 GCA_017483125.1 Clostridia bacterium | reverse complement strand
GCCGCTCATGACCACCATCTGCTCCAGCTCTCCCGTTTCGGAGAGACCCTTACCCTGAGGGTACATATCCGCCCAGGGCCAGCAGGCTTTGCCTTGGAGGTTTTGATACCAGCCGTCCCTGGTGTAGGCCCAGCTGTGACGGACTGTGAAGAACTCCCGCTGCTCTTGGGGAAGGGTGTTCAAGAGAGACTTAGGCAGGAAGATCAGGGGCTTGCCGTTGTGCTTGAACCACAGATCCTCGTATCTGCCTGTGGAGTAAAGGTTATTCCAAAGAGCCTTGAAGGAGTTGGCGGCGATATCTCTTTCATCGCCGCAATGGAAGCAGAGCTGAGGGGTATCGTGACCCTCGGCCCGCATCTCCGACCAGACCCGGAGAAGGGTCTCATAGGTATTCTCGTAGGTGAGGCCGTTGGTGGCATCCACAAAGATGAAGTCGATGCCTGCGGCCACCAGCTGATAGGTGTGCTTGCGGATGACCCACTCGTCGTCGGAGCGGTAGTAGCCTAAATAAGGCTCGGCCCAGTAGTGGCCAAAGCCCAGGGGGCCTTGGGTTATGACATCGATCAGGGCATCCTTGCCGCCCTCATAGTAGGTCTTGGTGTGATCGTAGACCGTACTGTGACCGCCGTGGATGTTGACATCGTGCCACAGGAAGTAGAAAATACCCACCTTCTTGTCGTTGACGGTGCCGTTGTCGGTGCCCGTCACGCGGCCTACGTCATCCACGCTGATCCAGGTATCGGACAGTACATCCGCGGAATTCATCATGTTGGCGTCCTCTGCGGTTTTCTTGGTCCCCGCGATACCGGTGGCCTTGAAATCGGTCACGTAGACGTTACCCGTGTTCATGTGGTGGAGCCAGAGATTGAAGTAGCCGGCATCGGGGATAGTCACGCCGCTGTCGGTCAGGGCAGGCGTGCTTTCCCCGGGGTGGTACATGGAGACGGTGTCTCCCTCCCACTTCACCTCGGCCAAAGCCACCTTTTTTCCGCTGTCATTTTCGGCATAGATCGTGATGACAGAGCCGCTGTCCTCCACCCAAAGCATCCGCTCGGTCTTGAAGTCCACGCCCTTTTCCTTGATGGTCATATAGGAAGTCTCAGGCCACTCACCCGTGCGGATACCGATCTGTTTTTCCCGCAGGGCGATCCAGATGCCACCCTTACCTGTTGCATCTCCGCCGGGATTGGGGAGGCGCAGACCGATGTAGAGCGTGAACCAGGGTGCGCCCTCGTTCTTGCCCGTGATGTGCATCTTGGCTTCATAGGTGGCAGGGCTTCCCAGGCCGTTATTGAGAGTCAGGGAACTGACCGTCGACTGACGCAGGGTCACCCGTGTCCCCTCCACGTCGGCCTCACCGAGACTGAAGGCAGGGTCATTGGCGGAGAAGGTATAGGTCACGGTCTGGGGGGCAGAGCCGCCGCTGCCTGCAATGGTGCCCGATACCGAAAGATCGGTTACGTCGGCTCCCTCGGGCGCTACATAGTCCCCCCAGCTCGAGGGAGGATCGGTCTCGGCGTCGCCGCCCTGGGTGGGGGTATCACCGGGGGGAGTGGACGGGTCGGTATCGGCGGGGTCGCCGTTACCGCGGCAGGCCGCCAAGCAACCCGCGAGGGTGGAGATCATCAGCAAAAGAGCAATGACTCGGAGAAATAGATTTTTTTTCATGCTTTTACTCCTTTCAGGGAACCTCGAAAAACGGGTTTCCCATGTTGAAATGTACGATTCAACGGCTGATTATCAGCCGCTTTTATGCAAACGGATTGCACAAAAATACAACCGAAATAATACCGAAGGCCACACCAATCCATTGCTTTACGGAAAGCCGTTCCTTGAACAGCAGTACGGCCGCCAAGGTGGTAAGCACAAGACCTCCGCCATTGACAATCGGGAAAAAGATGGCGCTATCCATGACCCCCGAAAGATAGAGATTAAATTTGTTGTTTACAGCTACGCAAGCACCGTTTGTTACCATAATTCCAATCAAAAGCCAAATCAGCATTCTGCTCTTGTTTCGCTTTTCTTTCTCGTTTGTAGATAAACCTTCGCGCCGTTTCAGCAACAGAGCGAAAATTGCGCAAAAGACCGCCGATGAGACAAAAGCGATGATCAAAAATGCGTTTAGCTCATTGCGGTATACAGAGCTTTGGTGCACCTTCTGCATAACGCCGATACCGCCCGTTGCGACAAAGGCTATAAGACACAGAAACAGCCATTTTACATTTGCCTTTTTTCACCGCTGTCACTTTTGGCGGCAAGAATAAAGCTCACCAGCATCAGTACAATTCCCACGATCTGCGCCCACCCTAAGCTCTCGTCAAAAAACAATACGCCTGACAGAGCGGATATCAGTGTGGAAAAAGAAATGATAACCGAGGTGTAGGACATCGGTCCGACTTGCAAAGCGGCAATATTCGTGATTCCTTGAAGAGCTGTAATGGCACCAAACACAACGCCGAAATCGGTCTAAAAAATACCAACAACAATTTGACAATAAGTCACGCTTGAAAAGATGAGCCGACATTTACTTTTTTCTTATATTTCAACGGCGTTTCTCCGAATTTCTTTTTGAAAAGGACGATAAAATGGGAGCAATCTGAAAATCCGGAGCGCATACACGCATCCGTTACCGAGTGGCCGTTTGCAAGCAGAACCGCCGCATT
>JAFULU010000332.1 GCA_017483125.1 Clostridia bacterium | reverse complement strand
GTATTGGTCTTTATACCTCATCGGTGAAAAACCGCCGATCGAGGAGTTGTATTCCTCCTTAGCTCAGTCGGTAGAGCACCTGACTGTTAATCAGGGAGTCGTTGGTTCAAGTCCAACAGGGGGAGCCAAAAGCCATTCAAGTCTATATGCACCTTTAGCTCAGTTGGTAGAGCAACTGACTCTTAATCAGTGGGTCCCGGGTTCGAATCCCTGAAGGTGCACCACAAGACTTGAATGGCTTTTTTGTATTTTCCGGGACTAAGAGACTCTTAATCAGAGGGTATGCTGACGCGGGGTTCGAATCCCTGAAGGTGCACCACAAGACTTGGATGGCTTTTTTGTATTTTCCGGCTCAAGAGACTCTTAATCAGAGGGTATACGGCGCGGGGTTCAAGTCCTACAAGGTAAGCCATATTGGCGCAACAAAATTGCACCCTAACACAAAAGTCCTCTTTTTCCCCAAGGGAGCATATTGACAGGTCCCTTCCTTTATGATACAATGAAAACACAGAAAGGAGGAAGAATTATGAAGAGAGACATATTTCACGGAAAGATCAAAAAAGAGTATTTCTCATACATCCTTGTCTATATGATCTTTTTCCTCCTTTTGCTCGTAGGCGTGGGCGTATTATGTGTGTGCGCGGCCATATGGGGGATGAAGAGCAATTCTATGGGAGAGCGTTTACTGATCGCCGCTTTCGGTGCGGTCGCTCTTGTTCTCGCCGCTGTCTATTTATTCCTGGAGCTGCTGGTCATTCGTCGGTTCCCCAAATACGAAAGGATCAGACGCGCGCTGTTCAACTCCGACCGTTACTTCACCGAAAGTAATTCTGACGAGTATTACGGAAGAAACCGACGGGGGGATAAAGCCGCTTTTGAGCTGGTCGGGGCCTTTGCGGAGGCAGAAAAGGGGATGGGCAGCAAACATTCCGCTCGGTATACGGTCTACGTCGCCCTTGTGATCGCCATGAGCGTGTTGGGGCTGGCCGATCTTGCCGTCATGCCCATGCTGTATGAGAAAGGTGTTGCGCTGGCCGATCTGTCGGACGGTGAATTTGCCCTTTGTTACTTTTTGGTGGCGATCATGTGTATCGCTCTTGCCGTGTTCTTCCTTGCAAGAGCCTTTCGGGTGGCGATCACGGCACCGTTGGAGCAAGAACAGTGGAGATATGAGTTATACAACGCCCTGGTCGGTATGGCTGTCCGTAAGAATAACAAAAAACTGAAGTTTTGGTACACGACAGACCAGCTGGATCGGATCGAGGATCTGGTGAAGTCCGCATCCGATCATACTGAACTGAAGCTTGAGACACAGGGAAACAAGCCCGTTAGATTTTTTGTGGTCGATACAGCGGATGGGCGCGTGGTATTTACAGGATGGTTTGTGTGAAAAGAGAGATATATGATATTTGATACAGAGAAAACAGCCGTCAGAGAGGACGGACTCAAAATCGGGTACGGTCTCATACACGGCAATGATCGCATCGTGATCATCAAGGCGGGGGCCGGCGGCAACTGTATTGGTGCAGAAGAAAAATACCTGAAAATGGCGCGGCTTCTCCACGACACCTACGGCTGTACGGTGCTCTGCCTGTCCAATTACGCGAACGATTCCTTTGCGCGCGGGGATGTGGCGGTGATTCGGGAGCTGATCGCGGAAATGGGCGGTGAGGTTGAGCTCTACTATATCGGCAATTCCAACGGTTCCACCCAGGGCCTGCTGACGGCTACCAAGTATTTTGCTTTTCGGCGCATGGTGCTGGTCAATATGCCCCTCATGCTGAATTTTCACAGGATCAAGGAGGCTCTGACCCGCGCGGACACCGAGATCCGTTTCGTGTACGGGGAGGGGGATCCGTCCATTTCCTACGTCCCCTTTTTGAGGAACGCAAGCTCGAAGGAGGGAAACCTCGCGCGGGCGGAGATCGTGACGGTGGACGGGGCGGACCACAATTTCGCGGGGATGACGGATGTGTTCATACAGCAATGCGGATCTGTGATCCGTGATTGATCGGTAAAAAACTCAAAATTATCAAAGGAAAAATGCTTGAAGGAGGTGCGATTGCCATGACGGAGCAATACCATGTGATTTCCTATAAGATCAGGAAAACGGTCAAGCCTGCCGAGGTCCTGGATGCGCTGGAGACTCTTTTGGATCGGCATTCGATGGGCTTCGGTGCGTGTCTTTTTCGTGTGCAGGTCTATCTCAGTGAGTTTGAGCACGAAGGGAAGCTTCACACCAACCGCCACCGAAACGCGGTCAAGACTCTCTTGAAGCGGCACCCCGAGCTGGAGGCTTTTCATCATGGGAGCCATACCGAAACAGAAGAAGGCTTTGTGATGGGGCGTGAATCGGTGGGGAATTTTGACCCCTCTGACGGGACTTGGGAGGGGACGATCCCCTATGACCTGATCCGAGACATCGTTCGGCAGGTGCCGCGGCCCTACGGTGTGAATG
>JAFULU010000331.1 GCA_017483125.1 Clostridia bacterium | reverse complement strand
TTGGTCTCGTCGTAGGGGTCGCCCAGGATGAACATACCGTCCAGGTAGTGATCCCAGTGGCCCGAGATCTTGTACAGCTCGCGCTTGGCCATGAGGGGGGTCTTGGTCAGCAGGTAGCCGCGCTTCTGCTCCTCGTCCTCGATCCAGAGCTGGAGGGTCTGGATGACGCGGGAGCCCTTGGGCAGGATGATGGGCAGGCCCTGGCCGATGGATTCCACGGTGGTGAAGTACTCCAGCTCACGGCCCAGCTTGTTGTGGTCACGCTTGCGGGCCTCCTCCACGGCGGTGAGGTAGGCGTTCATCTCGTCCTTGGTGGGGTAAGCCACGCCGTAGACGCGCTGGAGCATCTTGTTCTTCTGGTCGCCCTTCCAGTAAGCACCCGTGCACTGGGTCAGCTTGAAGGCCTTGACGGCACCCGTGGAGAACAGGTGGGGGCCTGCGCAGAGGTCCACGAAGTCGCCCTGGCGGTAGAAGCTGATGACGGCATCCTCGGGCAGCTCCTCGATGAGCTGGACCTTGTAGGGCTCGTCCCGCTCGGTCATGAAGGCGATGGCCTCCTCGCGGGGCAGCTCGAAGCGCTCGATCTTGTGGTTCTCCTTGACGATCTTCTTCATCTCGCCCTCCAGAGCCTTCAGCACCTCGGGGGTGAAGGCCACGTCGGAGTCGAAGTCGTAGTAGAAGCCGTTGTCGATAGCGGGACCGATGGTGAGCTTGGTGCCCGGGTAGAGACGCTTCACGGCCTGGGCCAGGATGTGGGAGGCGGTGTGGCGGAAGACGTGCTTACCGTCGGGATCGGCGAAGGTCAGAAGCTCCACGTCGGCGTCGGCGTCGATGACGTGGGTCATGCCCACCAGCTTGCCGTTGACGTGAGCGGCGATGTGGGCGCGGGTGACCAGCTCGGCGGCGGCCGCGGCGTCAAAGACCGACAGGGGGGCGTCGAAGGTCAGGGATTTTTCTTTGAAATTGATTTGCATGGTAAAATATCTCCTTTTGCATCAAATACTTTATATATTTTGTTCCATCTCGGCGGTTGGACCGAAATTGATGTTCCAATCCGCGTAGGATGCCAAGGTCCCGCATTGGGTACAACGCTCGCCAATGTACACCCATTTGACATCGCCGTTGTCTCTGCGGAGGAATCCGACGCGAATGCTGAAGCGGTTGTTTTTACAAACAACACACCTTCTCTTTTTGGGATGGCACTCCGACCAGAGTTCCTCGCCATCCAAAAGAATCTTCTTGGTTTTACACTCGGGACATACGATCTGGACAACACCCTCATCACCGTCGATCCTCGCTTCAAGCGTGTCACTTCCGCAATTACGGCAAAGTACGGGATGAACCTCCAAGGACGGCTCCTCGGTGTACTCGTGAAGCCATTCTGTTATGTCATCAGGGGAGTCGCCTGTCCAGTATTTCGGGGTTTTGTCGATCATATTTTTGCTCCTTGAATCGTTGTATGACGGAAGCGATCAGAAACCTTTCGGGTGGCTACTCATTCGTCACCCGCCAAAGGCGGGTGCCACCTTCCCTCACAAGGGAAGGCTTTACGTGGTATGCTTTTCGTCTTCCCATACCCGAAAAGTAATCGGAGACCTATTGGGTGTAGACAAACGCTGGGTCTCTGCAAGAGCCTTCCCTTGTGAGGGAAGGTGGCGCCGATGGCGACGGATGAGTAGCCGATCAATGGACATTTCCCAAAGGGAAATGAACCTCTTTTGCCTTCCCTTGTGAGGGAAGGTGGCGCCGAAGGCGACGGATGAGTAGCCGATCAATGGACATTTCCCAAAGGGAAATGAACCTCTTACCCTTTCTTCAAATCCTCAAATCCCAACCCAAGCCGATTGAGAATATCCTTCGCCACAGCCTGAAATCGGTTACGAATATCATCGTTACTATACCGAACAACCGCAATTCCCAATCCATTCAGAAACTCATCCCGAATCCGGTCTTGCTCAAAATGCTCGGGAAGCTTGTGTTGCCGCCCGTCGATCTCAATCGCCAGCTTCGCGCTTGGGATATAGAAGTCCAAAATGTAATTCTCTATGTTCTTCTGTCTCTTTACAGGAATCGGCAACCTCTTCAAGAAATCATACCAAAGGTGTCGTTCCTCAGCCGTCATATTCCGCCGAAGCTCCTGCGCGTTGGCGATCAGCTTTTTGTTATACGAATACACGCGTCCTCCCACACCTAAAACAAAACCCCGAAGGCTATCACAAAACAGCCTCCGGGGTGCATTTCTGAAAAACACACGGTTCCACCCGAATATTTCACTCACAGGGCTGCGCCAAATGGGCGCGGTGCCCCTATTCAGTTGCATACGAAAGGGCGGTATCCATCCAAGCCATCACGAGGGAACTCACAGCTGCTCCGCTTGCGGAGCTATTCCCATTCTCTGTCGCTACCTCTCGGCGGACATATTCCTTTCGGTGAGCGGGTGTCCGCTCGGGTCTTACTTTCTGCGGCGGTTGTACTCGGAGCGGGGGTTCATGACCTCGCGCCAATCCAGATCACCGCGGTCCAGGGCCATGATCAGCACCTCGGCGGTGGCGATGTTGGTGGCCACGGGGATGTTGTACAGGTCGCACATACGGAGCAGCTCGTGCTCGGTCTCGTCGTAGCCTGCGGTGGGGCGGGTGTCGCGGAAGTACAGCAGTACGTCGATCTCGTTATAGGCAATGCGAGAGGCGATCTGCTGCTCACCGCCCTGCTCACCCGTCAGGAAACGCTCGATATTCAGGCCGGTTGCTTCGGAAATGTACTTGGCGGTGATACTGGTGGCGCACAGGTTGTGCTTGCTCAGAATACCGCAATAGGCGATACAAAACTGGGTCATCAGCTCTTTCTTCAAGTCATGTGCAATAATCGCAATTTCCATTCGCAAACCTCTCTTTTCTCTTGTCATTTGTTCGTGGATCGGGTGGGGGAAAAGCGTTCCCCTTATAACTACGAGTTATTATACCACAAAAACAGGGGTTTTGTCAATGATATATTAAAAATTTTTCAAAAAACTTTTCAATTTTGTGTATTTCATGGCTTGTTTTTGGACGAAAAATCCGTATAATGATATAATGATGTATTTTGTACAAAAGGATGGTAAAACACCCATGATCCAGGAAATGAATCAATACCTTGCCAAATTTGACCCCGCCGTTGCCGCCGCCATTGACGCCGAGCTGGCCCGCGAGAGAGACGGTCTGGAGCTCATCGCCTCCGAGAACGTGGTCTCCGAGGCCGTCATGATGGCTGTCGGATCTGTGCTGACCAATAAATACGCCGAGGGCTACCCCTCCAAGCGTTACTACGGCGGCTGCCACTGCGTGGACGTGGTGGAGAACATCGCCATTGAGCGGGCCTGCGAGCTGTTCGGTGCCAAGTACGCCAACGTTCAGCCCCACTCGGGCTCCCAGGCCAACACCGCCGTGTACGTGGCTCTCCTGCAGGCGGGCGACACCGTCATGGGCATGAGCCTGGCTCACGGCGGCCACCTCACCCACGGCTCCCCCGTGAACCTGTCGGGTCTGTACTACAACTTCGTCTCCTACGGCGTGGAGGACGACACCCACGTCATCGACTACGACAAGCTGGAGGCCCAGGCCAAGGAAGTCAAGCCCAAGCTCATCGTGGCGGGCGCGTCGGCTTACCCCCGCGTCATTGATTTCAAGCGTCTTGCCGAGATCGCTCACGGCGTGGGCGCGTACCTCATGGTGGATATGGCCCACATCGCGGGTCTGGTGGCCGCCGGTGAGCATCCCTCTCCCGTGCCCTTTGCCGACGTGGTGACCACCACCACCCACAAGACCCTCCGCGGCCCCCGCGGCGGTCTGATCCTCTGCAATGACGAGGAGATCGCCAAGAAGATCAACAAGGCCATTTTCCCCGGTATCCAGGG
>JAFULU010000330.1 GCA_017483125.1 Clostridia bacterium | reverse complement strand
TCTGTAATTTCGACCTTAAGGAACAGCACGACAAGGATGAGAATGATGTATTTTCCGGCTACCAAAAGCTTGTGGCACTCATATCCCGCACGGGTGCGGATGAGGCAGGGGATGGTGGGGAAGCGGAACTGCTTGCGGCTGAACAAACGGGTCAGCTTTTCGGGCAGACGAAGGGGAGCTTTCCCGTCGGCGCGGTTAAAAAGATACACGGTAATGCCGCCGCAGACGGCTATGACAAGGATCAAGACCCCGATGATAAAGGGGAGTGCGGGGACAGCGAGGCCGAAGAAATTGATAGCGTAGTATTGCCCGAACAGCAAATCCGTGTCCATGACCGCAAAGGCGTTCATGAGGCGCAAGGGGTGATTGGGATCCAGATACTCGGTGAGGTACAGGACGAAATTCCCCGCCACCAGCACAAGCCCGCTCATGTAGGTTAAGGCATGGCTTCGCAGAACAGCAGATAGCATGAGGATCAGCATACCCAGGGCGGTCATGGCGAGGATCTTCACAAGGACGGTCATCACCATCAGCTCACCCACCTTGAGCATCTGGGGGCAGTAGAGGTAGTCCTCCATGAGCTGAACGTAGCCGCCGAGGGAGGAGAAGCCGTGGTAGCGGAGGCCGTAGAACAGGAGCGTAGTACCCGAAAAGGCAATCACGGCTACCGTAACGGCGGTCAGCAGGGCGGCGAATTTGGTGAGGATCAGGGTGGAATGCCCTTCTCTGGTGGCGTGGATGAGGGGGAAAATGCCGCTCTTTTTCTCGTCCAGGATCATGCCCGTTACCAGCACCAACAGGAACAGGAGTAAGCAAAGCCCGCCGTGGTCATAGGCGAAGTAGGGCTCCCAACCGCGGATATACTCGTTTTCCAAAGGTATGTACTGATTCGCCCAGTAGATATCCATGATATCGCTCTGGAAGCGGTAGGCGTAGTCGTTCTCCGACATACCTTGGGCCAGGTATTCGTCGCGGGTCTGCTGTGCCTGGGTCAGTACCGCCTGCATCTGCTTTGGATAATCCTCGATGCGCTGCATGGTATTCCCAAAACGGCGGTAGGTGAAGTATTCACGGTTCAATCGGTCTTCATCGTATTCGTCCCAGTAGTCGGCGGGGTCGAAGGTACCGTTTATGAGCAGGCCGTTTTCCCTCGCGTAATTGAAGTAGTAATCCGACATTTCATCGGCCAACTCCTTGTATTCCATTTCGGCCTCATATTCCTTCATGAATGCCTCGGGATCGGCTTCATACCGCTCGTACATGGACAGAAGCTCGCCGTGCCACTCGTCCTCGGGGCAGAAGTAGTCACGGTTCAGAGCGGTATCGCGGGCCTCGTAGAAGGACAGGAGAGCGTTGAGCAGGAACAGGAATGCGAAGGTGATGCAGAGGTATTTGTTACCGATGAGCTTTTTCAGTTCGTATTTCAGCATGATGGCACCTTATTCTTGAGTCGTTTCGGTTTCACAGGGCTTTACGACCTGCCCTGTCTGGGTATCAATGACCGCCAAATGCCAATCCGAATTACGGAGATCACCCTCGGGATTGTACTCGTTTCTGTAATCCTTGTAGGTCTGATAGGTTACGTACAGGTAGCGGCCGTCGTAGTCCAAAATGTTCCAGATCAAGTCGGGGATCCCGTCGGTTGTCAGCTGTACAAGCTCACGGAGCTTGCCTTCGTTCGTAAGCGTATAGATACGCCCCGCCATCAAAGACTTATTCAACGTGATTTCTGTTGTGTACATATCCGTGTAAAAATCGTAGTAGGGATCCTCCGCATACGCTTCTCCGCTGTGGTCGATGCACAGAAAGGCCTGATCCACGAAATTTTCGCCGAGCAGATAGGTGTACCCCTGCGGAAGCATATCATAGTAGGAGGATACCTCTCCCGTGTCCAGCTGACATCTTTGGGGCTCACCGATTTGGTAGCCGGACATGACCGTATACACCAGATATTGGTCATCCACATATTCCAAAATGATCTGTTGGGTATCCTTCAATTCCAGCTCGAGCAGGGTACTGATCGTGGGATCATCCACCCGGCAGCATACGACCTTGTTGCGGCCTTGCAACACATACACCCGGTCGTTTCTGACGATATAATTCTTGACGTGAAGTGTTTCGGAAACAAAACCGGATTCCCGACTCGCGGGGTCATACCAGGATACCGTATTGTAGATCGGCGTTCCGTTTTCATCATAGACCGTTTCCTCGAAATACAGCCGATCCCCGTCCGCCTGCATGGATTCCAGCCCCTTGGACTGCTCCCACTCGATCTTCGGGTCGTTCAGGTGGAGGTCTGTGGAGCACAGGCGGCGGGCTTGCAGGTCGGTAATCTGATCTTGAAGGAAATAGATGCGGCCGTTCAAATATGCGACTCCACGTAGAAACCACTCATCCGCATCGCTGAATATGCAGGTCTCGTGGGTGCAGAAGGCTTCCTTACAGAGTATATCCAGCGTCTGTGCGGTCTTGCTGAAGACGGGGGTGTCGCTGTACTGACTACTTTCCCAGTAGTAAAAGAACGGCGTGTTGCTATTGGTAGCGCCCGATTCGCTTCGTAGATTTCCGTATTTCTCAAACAGGGCGATCCAATCTATCTCCGCGGGATATTGCTCGTCAGGGGATAGGGTTTCACTTGGAGCCTCGGTATAGGTCTCGTCACCGATGACATGGGAGCGGCGGGAGGCCAGACTGACGGCAAACAGAATAACAACCAGCAGGGCGGCAAGAGTTATGGCGATGGGGATGAGCTTGCGTTTTGACATGATTCTTCTCCTTTGCTATTTATTGGGTCTCACTCTCCGCGGGCGGCACGATGACAAAGCCCTCAGGGGTAGATTCATCCACGTAGATGCGAGTGCCGTCTACCATAATATATACCCCTTTGACCATTCGGCCGTAGCCGTTGTCGATCTCAATGATGGTTTCAGCAATCTCGTTATAGCCGAAATCGTAGAGAAGGAAGCGACGCTCCGAGTTAGAGGATTCCAATAGAATCAGATCATAAGACATGGTTTGACTGTGATGGATCCAGTTACTCATATTCCATGAATAGCCGTTTTCATCATGCTTGCTGAAGGTCTCGTGGTGGTCGGGGTCGAACTCCCGCATGGAGAACAGGGGGCTGTCGGGGGACAGATCCTCAAATGTCTCGTCCCGTTTTTCTCGGGCCTGGGCATGGAGGCTCTCCAGCGTTTCATCATGGAATGCCTCGGTGACAGGACTGCCATTATCAGAACCATACTGATAAGAACCCAGTACAAGCGGACGGTAGATTGAATTGTAAACCACCCAATCATTACGATAATAGGTATGATCTTCGGTCATAGCGGCGATATCCAAGCCGCCAATATAGATACTTCCTCCGCCCGTGATGTTGCCTTGGGCATCCGTTACTTTGAAATCTACGAAATTATCCTCAATGCAGGGGAGGACGGAGCCTTTGCTTGTTTCCTGTATTTCATATTGCCACAAAAGGGTCGTGTCTTCGGTGAGAGTCACGCTTTGCCCGATATCCTCCAAGGGCTTGCCTCCCCAATCCGAGCAATAGGCCTCGGCGTGGTCATACGCCTGATGCGCCTCGTTCCATACCTTCCACCGCACATACCCGTCCGAGGAGAGGAAACGGTAGGCGGGTAACAAGCGGGAGTGATCGGTGGGGGTTACGGTAATCGTCTCCCCCTCGGCGCAGATGAAGTGAATCAAAATCAGGCGTTGCCCGATCCGGGCGTTCACCTCCTCGGTCTGCACGGTATCGCTGTCGGGGATTGCGGTCTCGGTGCCGTGTCCTTGCATTTCCTTTCCCGCGACGAGGTACTGCACCGTCACGTAGCTCTTTTCCGAGAGGTAGAACACAGACGGATCTTCTTCCTCCGCAGTCTCGGTTTCGATCTGGGGAGGTTCATCCCTCCGCAAGGCCGGAAGCAGGATCGCCGCCACGCCAACGGTCAGCAGAGACAGGCAGGCGGCGATGACCAAGGCGCGCTTGATCCACACGCCACGCTCACGACGGCGGAACAGCCCCTCGGCCTCAGCGCCCAACAGGATGTATTCATCGTTTATCAGGCTCGTCAGCTTTACGGATTTTTTATACTTCATATTCGTAACCCTCCTTAATCAGTCTGTCACGAAGCTTTTGCCGCATGACGAACAGGCGTTGATAGACGTTGTTTTCGCTGTAACCGCTGATCTCGGACAAACGGCGCACCGAATCCAGATACCAGTAACGACGAACGAACAGGGCGGCGTCCTTTTTGGACAGCGAATCCAGAAACTCGTTGATGATACGGCGCAGATCCTCGGTCATGCGTTCGTCGCTGACGGCGATGCCCTCCAGGTGCTCCTCCAGCTCGGAGAGAGGGATGCAAATATCAGCGGGTATGCGCCGCCCCGCACGGTTGACGCGGAGCCTATCAATGGCTAAGTTTCGTGTCAAGGTCAAGACGAAGGAGCGCAGGGATTTTGGACGGGCGGGTGGAATAGAATCCCAAACCTTCATGTACATATCGTTGACACATTCCTCAGCGTCCTGCTCACTCCCCAAAACGTTGCGTGCGATGCGGTGACAGTCCCTGCCGTACCGCTTGGCTACCTGTTCCAGACCGTCCTCGCGGCGGGCGAACAGTAGGGCTATAATGTCATCGTCGGTGATGATGTGCTCGGCCATGGCGATGCTCCTTCCCTTGCGTAGTGTAAAGACCCCTCTACTTATTATGACGAAGAAAGTGTGGAACTTTTTAGGAAGGTCGCAAAAATTCTCCGCCTTTTTGGGTTTGGCTTTATTGTAGCATAATCCTCGGGGTGATAAAATACCCCATCGGCACGATTTTGATGCGCAAAAAAGAACAGCCGCAAAAAGCGACTGTTCCTTTACTGTTACGAATGAGCGACCTACCACAGTCCTTCACAGCCCTCTTCCTCAAGCTCTATGACCCGCAGAATACCGCTCTGCAGATCGGCCATTGCCAAATGGCGCGGCTCCGCATCCGAGGGCTTAATCTGTGTTTGCTTGTCGGAACCGTAGTCTTGGTTGTAATAGTTTTTGAATTCATCATAATGGTTGTAGGTAAACCAGATACACTCGCCGTCCACGCTCCAGGAATCAATACGGACGGGAATGCCCTTGTAGGTGAGCTGTAGCACACACTCCTTTTCGG
This sequence comes from Clostridia bacterium, assembly GCA_017483125.1. Classification (GTDB taxonomy): domain Bacteria; phylum Bacillota; class Clostridia; order Oscillospirales; family CAG-272; genus CAMEON01. Next base: position 13,863 of record JAFULU010000330.1, on the reverse strand, counting down.
TGCCGTCTGTTTTCATGCGGAAGATACGGCCTGCGGGGCGTGTTCGGGCTGTTAATCCCTTTTCTCCTTTTTCAATGATTCCATAGCCTCCTCCCTGGTCGATAAAGACATCCTCATTATCCCACGTCCAAGTATAGTAGTCCTTATGAGGATCATCGGCAATCTCCTCATCACTCAGATCCTCGATGTAGTACACGTAATTTCCTGAAAGCACAGGGTTTCCGGTCAGACTTCCCAGACTATAGATTTTCCCGCTGTCGATGTGGCAGACGGAAAAGGCGTATTTCCCATTTTCGTCCTTGTTGCCCCTTGTGAGAATGTACTTGTCGTTGTAGGATTCAAAGCCTGCATTTTCCCAAAGCTTTTGCGGATCCGAGAAGGAAAGATCCGTTTTTCCGATTTCGCGAAATATCCGAGTGGCACGATTTTTGCGCGGGCGTGAAAAACAGCCGCCGAAAGCGACTGTTTTTTACAATTATTCCAGATTTTCGGGCAGCTCCAATATGGTCACACTTCCGTTTTGCAGATCCACAGCGCCGTAGCAGAGGGCGGTGTACCCGTCCCCGTCGTCAATGTCGGGGTTATAGAAATTGGTAAATCCCTCATAGTTGTTGAAGGAGATGTAGATCACCTCGCCGTCGGCCTCGATATTCTTCAGGCGGACGGGTACGCCCTTATAGGTGAGCTGGCACACGCATTCCTCGGGGGCGTAGTCGGCACCCACGTAGATACGGTAGATCTTACCCGCGTCACGGGTATCGCTCTCCCGGGGAATCGGGTCTCCGCCGGGTCTGTGACTGGGGATCTCCCATGTATAGGTGTAGTAATCCTTCTGAGGATCATTCTCCACCTCCTCGTCGGTGAGGTTTCGTGTGTAGTAGAGATAGTCCCCCGACAGAGAACCGCCCATGCGGCTCAGCTCATGGGTCTCCCCCGTTTGCAGATGATAGGAAAAGGCCGTGTCGGGGAAGCCGTCCTTCCGTCGTAATATGATCAAATACCGATCGTTTTTATAAGGAATGGAAACGTTCTCCCACATGAGCTCGGAGCTTGCAAAGGTCAGATCGGTCTTGTACCACGTATAGGTTGCGGGAGACTCGGTATAGTACACGGTGTCTCCAACCATGACCACATTGTCGATATCCCGCTCCCCCGAAAGAAGGGTAGCCTCCTTGGTTTTGATATCCATGGCGTAGAGCGAGCCGGCGCTGTCGCCGTTCGTCAGCATCCGCGTGGTAAAATAGTACAGGGTGCCGTTCTGCTCGGAGAGTATTTCCATATCGTCGATGGCCCCGTAGGTTCCGTCGGGAGTTCCGTCGGGCTTGTACATTTGCTCGTAGTATTCCCCGACGTCAATGACCTCCTCAATGTTGTTTCTCTGATGGTCGCAACGGTACACCTTGGTATCGTTGGTCCAGTGATCCATGGCCTGAAAATAGATGTAATCATCGCTGACATACAGGATCCACATGAAATCCCGCCAGATGCAGTTCTCGTTTTCAGCCACGTTGCAGAGGGGGTCACTGCACCACGCGCTGAAATTACCCGTGAGCTTGTTGTAGTACCACATATTTTCGTCATACGTGCGGTACATCCGCCCCGTTGGAGTTACGAATCGATCACCATAATTGGATGAACTGTGAAATATGGCCTTCAGCTCCTCCGGGGTCTTGCCCTCATAGAAGGGGGTATTCCCCGTTTTGAGCATGATGGGGGTCTGATAATCGGGGGCATTCTCCCCCGTTACGTTGTCGTTGGTCTCGGGGATAGCATCCAGGGATTCAGCGACCTTCTGGCTTTCCAGCTGATCCTCGTACTGCCCACGGCGGGAGCAGCCTGCAAGGGACGAAGCGGCCAGGATGGCGGCCAGGATCATGAGTAGGGCTTTTTTCATGGTATGGTTTTCCTTTCTTGATTCATTCGTTAGGCAAAATGATCTCGTACATCCGCTCGGGGTCGTTGATATCCACCATCACCACGGTGCCGTCCGCCAGAGTCAGCTTGCCCGTGACGGTATAGCCGTACTCGTCGGCGGTGTAGATCTCCCACTCTGTGATAGGCTGGCAGGTACCATCGTAGAGGAAGAACTGCTTCTGTTCTTTGCCTGCCGTGACCACGGCGTAGCGGTCGTAGGCGGGATCGGCGTGGAGGGTGGTGACGCTGATACCGGGCTTCATGTCCGTACCGTACTTGTAAAGAAGCACGCGGTAGGACAGGCGGAAATCGTCGTCACTCAGATCGTCAAACAGGTGGGCGCGGGCTTGTGCGGCTTTTTCACGGAGGGCGGACAGCTTTTGTGCGTGGGTCTCGGCGTCCACCTCTGTCCCCTCGGCGTAGCGGTAAGCCCCCAACAGGACGGGTCGGTAGGCGGCGTTGAGGTTGACGTTGCTGGGCCCGCGGGAAGCGCTGTAGTAGGTCTTGTTCTCGCTGACGGTGGTGAGGTCAAGGCCGCCGATGTAGATACTGCCGCCGCCCTTGATGCTCCCTTCGCTGTCGGTGATGGTGAAATCCACGAAATTGTCCTGTACACAAGCGCGGGGATAGCAGGGGTATTGCCACAAAAGCACGGTATCCTCGGTCAACGTCACCGACTGCCCGAGGCGGGCAAGCTCCTCTTTGCTGTTTACGTTGAGGAATTCATTGGCCATTTCATAACCCGACTCGTTGCTTTTCGCGATATGCCAGTAGGGGCGGCCGTTCAGCTCCTGCTGAAGGGCCTCGACAAGGGCTCCGTCGGCACTTGGGGTGACCGTAATGGTCTCCCCGTCACGGCAAGTGAAGCGGAGCAGGATGAGCCGCTCCCCCATGATGGCGCGGACGGCATCCACCGAGACCGAGGGATCGGGCAGGGTATAGCCGTCCCCCTCGTCAAAGCCTCGGCTTGCGCTGAGCCGCTGTACCTTGACAATGGTGGGATCCTCCACCCAGTCCGCATCGGGGGAAAGGGGGCTCTGGGTCTCGGGGGGATCTGTCGCCACCCCGGGGTCGGAGCGCAGGGCGGGCAGGAGCACGGCTACCATACCAACAGCCAAAATAGCGACACAGGCGGCTACGATCAGAATTCGCTTCATGAGCAAACCGTGGCGGTGCTTTCTGAACACAGCCTCGGGATAAGCGGCCATGAGGACGTATTTCTCATCCAGATGCTCGGTGAGGCGGCGGGCTTTATTCTGTTTCATATGGATATCCCTCCCTTATGAGATGCTCGCGGAGCTTGCCCCGCATGACGAACAGACGTTGGTAGACGTTGTTTTCGGTATAGCCGCTCATTTTGGCGATGGCGCGCACCGAATCCAGATACCAGTAGCGGCGGGTGAAGATGACGGCGTCACGGTCAGAAAGTGTGTCCATAAATTCAGATAGGATGCGGTGAAGCTCTGTACTTTGCTCACCGTCGGGGAGGGCGATATCCTCCACATACTCGCCCAACTCGGACAGGGGTACGCAAGCCTCCTGTGGGATCCGCTTGGCGGCGGAATCACGCTCGCGGCGGTTGAGGGCGATGTGGCGGACGACAGTCAGAGCATAGGACAGCAGGGACGCGGGACGGTTGGGGGGAATGGATTCCCAGATCTTCAGATAGGTGTCGTTGACGCATTCCTCGGCATCCTGGTCGTTATGGAGTACGTTCTTGGCAATGCGCAGACATGAGCGTCCGTACTTGGCTTGGAGCTGTGCGAGCCCATCCTCGGAGCGAGCAAACAGCAGACCGATGATCTCCTCATCGCTGAGGGGAGGTCGGGGGACGGCGGTGGTCACGGGGATCACTCCTTTCATGTAGATTTTGTCCTTCACTTATGATGACAGATTTTCGGGGATGTTTCTTAGGAAAATTCTTGATCTTTTGAAATTTTTTCGGTTTGTACCGATTATAGCATACTTCACCGTCGCAAAAAATACCCCATCGGCACAATTTTTGGGGGGCGCAAAAAAGAACAGCCGCCAAGCGACTGCTCAGCGGCTGTTCGGTAATTCATTCTTCCTCTTTGGGTAGCTCCAAAAAGGTCACAGTGCCATTTTGAAGATCGACAAGAGCATGGATAGCTGTTTGGCGTTCATCCCCCTCAAAATCCTGATTGTAGAAATTCTTACAGGTCTCATGGGTGTTGAAGCTGAAATAGATGACCTCGCCGTCCATTTCCATACCTGATTTGTTGATGCGGACAGGAATTCCCTTGTAGGTAAGTTGGAAAACACATTCCTCGGATGCGTTATTTGCACCGACGTACGTGCGGTAGATTTTTCCCGCCGTTTGGGTGTCGGCGTCCATTACATGGATGACCGATGCTCCCGGCCCCGCTTCCCTGTACCACGTATAGGTATAGTAATCCTTGAGAGGATCATTTTCCATTTCTTCCTCGGTCAGATCGCGGGTGTGATAGATATATTCGCCCGACAGAGACACCCCACCGTAAATATCGTTCAGCGTGTACCGCTCGCCGGTCTGAAAGTTATATGAATACCGGTGAACCGAAGAAGTCTCTCCCTTCTTTTCATTAAGGATCATATACTGATCATTATATTGATCTATGTAAACATCTTTCCAAAAAAGCTCGGGATCAGAAAAATTCAAGTCGGTTTTATAGAGTGTATACCAGTTGTCACTCGTTGAATAAAAGATCTGCTTGTTGGCGATCTCCGCAAATTGTATATCCACATCTCCCGAAATACACGCTTCCTCTTTGGTGTTCATGTCCAGGGTGTAAATTGAGCCGACAGAATTGCCGTTGACGTAATGAAACTGATGAAAGTACAGTACGTCATCCTTTTCATACAGCACTTGGACCTCGTCGTAGGTCACAGAATTGCCTTCTACATGGCGGGCAACATCCTTGACCTTTTCTATGTTGTTTCGCTGGAAATCGCAGCGATAGATCCCGTATTCATCGAGGATGGTACCGGTATAGAAATAGATATAGTGATCGCTTACGTATTGGATCTGCATCCCCATCGACCAGATACAGTTCACGTCATGCTCACAAAGGGGATCACTGCACCAATTACTGAAATTGCCGGTCAACTTGTTATAATAATACGGAAGATCGGTATAGCTGCCGTCGTAGAGGCGGCCTGTGGGGGTCATGTTTGGGAAATACAGGTCGTGCCCCGTGCTTTTGTAAAAGGCAATCAAGTCTTCCGTAGTCTTTCCCTCGTAAAAGGGCGTGCTGCCTGTTTTCAGCATGACGGGGGTTGCGTAATCGGGGGCGTTATCGCCCGTAATGTTGCCGTTGGTTTCGGGTATGGCATCCAGAGATTCGGCTTCCTTTTGGCTTTCCAGCTGATCCTCGTACTGCCCGCGGCGGGAGCAGGAGGTGAGCAGGAGGGTGGCTGTCAAGATGATGAGTATTGCTTTTTTCATGGTATCGGGTTCCTTTCCTGATTCATTCGGTAGGGGGGATGAAGGTGTACATCTGCTCGGGATGGTTGATATCGACCAGTACCACCGTGCCATCCTCCAAGGTCAATTTGCCTGTCACAGTACGGCCATACTCGTCGGCTGTGAAAATTTCCCACTCCGTGATGGGCTGGCAGGTGCCGTCATAGAGGAAAAAGCTTTGCTTTTCGTCCTCCGACCAAAGCTCCACGCAGGTGTAGCGATTATAGGACACATCGTGATGAATGGTGAACGTGTAGATACCGTAAAACCTGTCCGTCTTGTAGCGGAGAAGCAGTATGCGGTAGGACAGGCGGAAATAGTCCTCGCTCAGGTCATCGAACAGCCCTTGGCGGGCGCTTTCCGCCTCGCTGTGCAGGGCCGTCAGCTTGGCGGTGTGGGTGTCGGCATCCACCTCGCTCCCCTCGGTGTAGCGGTAGGCCCCCAGCAGAACGGGGCGGTAGGAGGCGTTGAGGTAGACGTCGGTGATACCCGCCCCCCCGCCATAGTAGGTCTTGTTCTCGCTGACCGTAGTCAGGTCGAGGCCGCCGATGTAGATACTGCCGCCTCCCGTGATGCGCCCTTCGCTGTCCGTGACCGTGAAGTCCACGAAATTGTCCTCTCTACAGGGGCGGGGAAGATCGGGATACTGCCAGACCAGCACGGTGTCCTTCGTAATGGTGACCGACCGGCCGAGGAAGGCGCGCTTCTCCTCGGTATTCACCTTGAGGTATTCATCGGCGAGATAGTATTCCTCCTTCTCCGGGTTCCACACCGACCAGCACGGGTATTGGTTATACTCGATCTGCACAGTCTCAAACAGCGCACCGCCCCCATCGGGGGTCACGGTGATCCGCTCACCCTCCCTGCATCTGAATTGCAACAGAATGAGCCGTTCACCCAGCCGCTGTTCGGTCTCTACCGTAACCGTATCATCCTTGGCCGTAGGGACGCTTGCTGTGTCAAAATTACCTCCCACACTCAACCGCTGTACCTGCACAATGGTGGGATCCTCCACCCACTCCGCATCGGGAAATGGAGTGGCGGCACTCTCACTCTCGGCTGTGGGGGGCGTGTCCACACCGGGATCCGACAGCATAGCCGGCAGGAACGCCGCCGTCACGCCCACTGCCAAGACAGCCACACAAGCGGCGATCAAAAGCATTCGTCGGAGGCGGTTGCCTGTTCGGTGTACGCCCCCGCGGGTGAGTTCCTCCCGTTTTTGCAGGACCTCCTCATAGATGCGGTCATCCAGAAGCCCCATGATCTCGTATTTCTTTTCATGCTTCATATGGTGATACCCTCCTTTTCCAGTTGTATGCGCAGCTCCTCCCGCATGGCGGCCAGCTCCTTATTTACGGTGGATTCGCTGACCTTCAGCATTCCCGCGATCTTGCGGATGGGATCTCCACAGCCGTAGCGGCAAACAAAAATGAAGCGTCTGCGCTCGGTGGTCTGCTCCAGATAGCGGCTGATGACGGCCGCGATGGTGCGGGAGTCCTCCTCCGCGGCGGCATCGTCTCGCCCTAAACAGTCGTCCAGCTCGGAGAGGGAGACCACCATGTGGGGCGGGATCCGACGCTCCCGATGGCGGTGTTCATAGGCGTTCAGAGCATTGCCGCGAACCACCTTGACCAGAAACGCGAACAGGCAGTCGGGTCTGGCGGGCGGGATGCTGTTCCATGCGTCCAGGTAGGTGTCGTTGAGCACCTCCTCGGTGTCACAATCATCGTGAAGAAGGTTGTAGGCGATGGAGTATAGGCTCCGCCCATACCGCTCGGCGGTCAGCGCGATGGCCGCTTCATCCCGTTTCCAGAAAAGCTCCACAATACGGCGATCCTCCCGTTTTTGTTTTTCATCGGAGCGCATAACCTCACCTCCTTTTCTCCCTCTATCCATTCAGTCCGCGTTTTTTTGCGGATCTGTAATCATCATTCAAAAAATTTTTGGGGGATTTCATTATAGCATAATCCATTTATGGGGAAAATACCCCATCGGCACGATTTTTGTGGGTATGAAAAGAACAGCCGCAAAATGCGGCTGCTCGTTCTATTCTGTAAACTGTTTGACTGCTCGGCTTCTTTCATTCCTCCTCCGAAAAATCAAGGAACGTGACCGTTCCGTTTTGGAGGTCGGCTACGGCGTAGTGAGGCTCGGGCTCGCTCTTGCGGTCGAAATCCATATTCAGGTAGTTTTTGAATTCCTCGTAATTATGGAAGGAGAAATAGATCACCTCGCCATCCACGTAAAACTTACGTCCGATCCGCACAGGTACATCCTTGTATTTCAGCTCCAGCACGCACTCGATCTCCCCCGTAGGAATATGCAGACGGTAGATCCTGCCCGCACCTTGAGTATCGGCGGATTGATTTCGGTCAACAACGGTGTTCCCACCACCGATGTCCCGTTCTTCGTCCCACGTATAGGTGAAATAATCCCGCAGAGGGTCTCCGATGGCCTCGTCCTTGGTGATCTCGTCCTCAAAATAAATATAATCCCCCGACAAGTGGAAATTGGTTTCCCCGTTCTCAGACGGAAGATCCATCAGCTTCGTATTAGTTTCCAGATCGTACAGGAACAGAGGATGCGCCCCCATGACTAACCTCGAATGGTCGTACAGTAGGGCATATCGATCATTGAACTGTCCGGAGAATCCCGTCTTTTCAAGAAATGGTTCAGATTCGACGCTGACATCGGAAAATGTCAAATCGGTTTTATATACATGATTCTCCTTGGGTTCGATTCGCCCATATGTATAGTAAACCGTACCGTCCACCACGGCAAGTACGCCCAGGTTGTTTTCACCTACATATACCGTCTGAATTTCCTTGGTTGCAAGATCAATGGCTTTCCATGCAAAAAGTGATCCCTTGTTCATTTCGTACTCTTGCCCCACGATATACAGAATACCGTCCTGCTCGTACATGACCTCGACGGATTCGGCATATATAAAACTCGCTCCGTCTCCCAAATCCTCTTCCTCAAATACCGGAACCTCATAAATCAGCTCCAGATTGTTTCTCTGCCAATCGCTGCGGTACAAATGGCCTTCGCCAGACAGAAAATACAGATGCGTCTCGCTGACATACTGTATCTCATACCAAGTGTTGCTCCAAAAGCAGGAATCTCCACCCATACAGAGGGGATCACTGCACCAGCTTCCCAAATTACGGGTCAGTTTATTATAAAAGAAACGCTTGTTCCCGTTGTCAATACGAACATCGTATTTCATACCCGTGGGAATAACCGGTGTGTTGTAACGGTTGCCGCTTTGGGCGTACAGCTCCCTCAATTCAGTATCAGTCATGCCCCCATAATGGGTGCTGTTTCCCGATTTCTTAATGACAGTCAGTGTGTAGTCCTCCGAGGGGCTTCCGAATATGCCGTCCTTGGCAGTTTCTTCTTCTTGGGTCTCTTTCTCGCTACCCAAATGATCCTCGTATTGATTCCTGCGGGAGCAGGAGGCGAGGGAGGTGAGCAGGAGGGTTGCGGTCAGGGCGCATAATAGTATCTTTTTCATGGTATTTTCCTTTCTCATTGTGATGCGGTCATGCGGTTTCGGTCTCCGCGGGCGGCAGGAGGGTCACGGGTTGGTCTGCATGGCGTAGATCCACCTGCACCACGGTACCGTCCTCCAGGTACAGGCAGCCTATAATCATGCCGCCGTACTCATTTTGGAGATGCACCTCCCAGCCTGTGATCCGTCTGTAGGTGCCCTCATAGAGAAACAGCAGATACTCATGATCGGCAGGGTCGAGGGAATTGGCAAAGCTCATGATCAGATATTTGGTCTCGTTCTGATATTTCCCGAAAGAAGATAATCCCCAGCCGCCCGTCTTTCCGATGACCCATGCGTAGTCCGCCAACGCCTCCCGCACCGATACCCGCAGAAGCTCGCTACTGACGTCGGCAAACAGGGACTCTCGCCGTTCGAGTGCAAGGGCGTGTAACTCCTTTAGGCATTGGGCTTGGATTTCATTGTCCCCTCCGCCCTCGTTGGTGTAGCGGTAGGCACCCAGCACCACGGGGCGGTAGATGGCGTTGGTGAAGCAAAAGGACTCGAAGGAGCCTCCGAAATCTCCGTACTGGCTTTCACCGTAGTATTTCTTGTTCTTGCTCATGGAGGTTAGATCATACCCACCGATATAGATACTGCCGCCGCCTGTGATATTTCCTTCATCGTCTACTACCGTGAAATCCACAAAATTGTCCTCCATGCAGGCCAGCGCGAGGTTGGCGTACTGCCACAGAAGCACGTCGCCGTTCTCCACCGTCACGGGGCGGCCGAAGTAATCCTTGTATCGGCTGTACTCCAGCTCCTCGGACACCGAGATGTGACCGTCCAATTCCTCGTTCTTGAACCGCCAGTAGGAGCGGGTGTGACCGTCTCCTTCCGCTGTGTACAGGTACACGGGATTCAGCGCGCTGCGCCACGAGCTTGGTTCCACCATAACATGCTCGTCCTCGCGGCAGGAAAAATGGATCAGAATGAGTTGATTTGCGAAATACTGGGTCTGGGACTCCACCGAGACCAGGTTGCCATCCTCCGTAACATCCGGATCCGCCACGGCCTCTGAAGCGCTGAGCCGTTCTACCCTCACCAGCGTCGGATCGGAAACCCAATTCACGACGGGTTCAGGTGTTTCAACCGCAGGCTCTGAGGTCAAGGGGGGAATGGGTGACGGAGCAGGATATTCACGGAGCATGGCGGGCAAAAACAACAGGATGGTGGCGGTGGCCAACAGGGTCATACAGGCGGCGATGAGCCATACACGCTTCATCACGTGTCCCACTCTGCGCCGCATGGGCACATTCGCCAGTTCAGCTTCCAGAATCATATCATCATCCAGCTCGCTGATGAGCAGACAAGCCTGATATCTTGTTTTTTTCATACGCTGATACCCCTTTCATTCAAATATTTTTTAAGTTTTGTCCTTGTTCGGCGCAAGCGGATCTCCACCGCTCCCTCGGTCAATCCATAAGACGCAGACAACCTTGAAATACTGTAGCTGTGCCAATAGCGTCCCACGAACAGCTTTCGGTTGAGGGCGTCCTGCTCTCGGAGAAAGGCTTGCAGGTGCTCCTTGATTTCCCCCGACAATTCATTTGTCATGTCATCATCCGAGGGGAAGCAATCCCCCAGCTCATCCATAAGCTCTTCCAGTGAAACGTCCATATAGCAGTTGTGTCCTTGGCGGTGTGTACTTTTGTGCCGATTGATGGATATGTTGCGAACGATTCGGCCGAGAAAGGTTCGCAGAACCTGCGGGCGGTGAGGCGGAATGCTGTTCCACAAAGACAAATAGGCATCGTTGACACACTCCTCGGCATCCAGCTCGTTATGCAGGATACTCATGGAAACCGTTGAGCAGTAACGCCCATATTTCTTGTCTGTCTCTTTGATGGCTGTTTCGTCCCGCTTCCAGAACAGATCAATGATCTTTTCGTCATTCATAGCTCACCCCCCTTTCGCTAGTGTCAAAGGCCTTTCACTTATACACACAAAATTTTTCTTGAAATCCGACACATTTTCCAAAATATTTTTTCATTTTAATTGTAGCATAATACCAGAATCAAGAAAATATCCCATCGGCACGATTTCACCGGGAGCGCAAAAAAAAAGAACAGCCAATTTCTGACTGTTCTTCCATATTCAATGACTATTTCACCGCATAGCACCCGGGATCTCCCGCGGCAGTCATAGCCAGCCTCGCAAAGGCATCCTTACGCCCTTTCACGGTACTCTTTCGGAAATCCGCAGGGGCCTCGCCGGTTTCCCGCTTGAAGAAACGGTAGAAGTGCTGTTCGGTGCTGAACCCGAGGCGGAAGGCGATCTCCGAGAGTTTCAAGCCCGTAAAGGCCAGATAGCTTTGAGCGCGTTCTACGCGGGCCTGTTTGATGAAATCGTGGTAGGAAAGTCCGCTGTATCGGCGGAAGATGACTTGGAGCTTGTTCTTGTTGACCCCGAAGAAGCGGCAAACGTCCTCGATGCGCCCCGGGTGCATGAGGTCGCCGTGGATGAGGATGACGATATTGCGGTAGGTCGCGAAGGTCAGAGAATTGTCCCGCCGACTCTCGATCTTGTGGGTGTACTGGGCTTCCAGTCCCGTAAGGATATCCATAAGTCCCGCACGGATGCGGCAGGACCAGCACTTATCGGGGTCTTCTTCCTCCATGGCGGCTACAGTGGCATCACAGATACGGAAATAAGCATCCATCTGTTCCTCAGTCATGTCGATGTGCTTTAGCTCTGTGTGGGTCTCCATGAAGGGAGCGAGACGGAACAGGTGGTAGGTCTCAGCCAGCACCTCGTAGACACCCTGCTCCATGACAGCAGGCTGCATATTCACGTTGATGAAGGTGGGAGAGAACACCATATTATACACGTCCCAGGGCTCGCAGTCTTTTGCGGAATATGTCATGGTTTCGCCATCACGTAAGCAAATCGCCATGGGGGCTGATACGTGGAATGTGGCGGTCTCGTCGGTCTTGCAATGGATGGTTATGATCCCTTTGCCGCTTTTGATCAGAATAAGGGTGAAATAACCCGAATCTATAGGTGGGACAAAGGTGGATTCTCGTCGTTCGGCGTTGAACAGGATGGTACGTTTGAGCTTATCCGAGGTGCGTGTCAGTTGCATGGGAGACCTCCTTGGTGGGGTGTGCCATCATTGTAGCATATTTCGTGACAATTTACAATACCTTTTTGGCACGATTTTGGTATCCTGTGGAGTGTGGATTATATCAGAACACCACCGCCCCCGTCAAGCGTTACAGGGGAAAAAGTATCGCTGAAAATTCACAGAGCCGACTTGATTGACAAGTAACTGTCTTTTAAATCGGCTCGTTTTTCGCGACATGACTGCAATACTTTTTCCTTTTTCCCTTGACGGCTTCGGCGGGTTCTGATGGGGGGAGGGTGCCCTTTGGGCAGAAAGGAGTAAAGAGTATGCTGATCAGATCAAGAATCAAAACAGGGCAGTATCGGTTCAGACGCGGTTCAAAAGTGTCCAGTAAAAGTGCAAAACTCGCCATATCCGTAAGTTTACATTTAAGGAATAAAAGTGTATCCTTATGGATGAAACCACAAGAAAGGAGATTGCTCCCATGAAAACAGCAGTCATCTATGCCCGCTACTCCAGTGAGCGGCAAACCGAGCAGTCCATTGAAGGTCAGCTCAGAGAGTGCATGGCCTACGCCGAGCATCACGATACGATGGTCGTAGACACATACATAGACCGTGCCATGACCGGCACCAACGACAACCGAAACGATTTTCAGCGTATGTTAAAGGACGCGCAGAAAAAGGCTTGGGATGTCGTGCTGGTGTACAAGCTTGACCGCTTTTCACGAAACCATAATTCCTGCCACAACCCTGCCACAAAACGCCCCCAAATATCCCCCAACACCCCCCAACACTCCTCTGTACCACCCCCGAAAACCACCCAAAATCTCCGCAAATCCCTCTGAATTCTCTACAGTCCCCAAGCTCCCCCCAGACCTCCAAGAGATAATCGAATTCTCCCTTTGGTCGAATTCAGAAAGAGCCACCGCTTTGGCGGTGGTTCTTTCGTTATGATCTTATATGCAAAAAGCTCTGCTCCGGCAGGGCTTTTTGTGTTTTACAGGATGTTTCAATTTGCAAAAAATCCCCGCTTCTGCATATATTTGCACGGATCCCTTGACAAACATGAATACATGTGGTATAATACCGCATAAACATGATGATCCACTCTGAAAAGGAGATACCCATGAAAAAGACCCTCACCGTCAATACCGTCATTTTCTTCCTCTTATACACCGTATCTTTGGCCGCCGCCTGCTTCGAGGCAGGTCTTGCATACCCCGCCACCGACGGCATCGGCATGATCTGGTTGTTCCCCCTCGTCTACCTTGCGCTGTTTCTTCTGTCCCTTCGCTCTGTCTTTAAGGACACCGTGACACCTGTCTCCTGTTTGCGAATGGGCATCTTCACCCTCGGCTTCATCGTGGTCTTCTGGGGCATCTCCATCCTGCTCCGCATCGGCGGCGCACCCTATCAGCCCCGCGAGATCGTCTATCCCGCTGTTCTGCTTGTCGGCTCCGTCGCTGTGTTCGCCCTCTGCTTGGGGGAATACGTGAAGGCAAGAAGGATCAAAAAAATGAGATCGTAACGCAATTGACCGTCACGGCACTCACTTCACGGTGGGTGCTGTTTTTTGTGGTTTGTTGATTCCTTGAAAGGCAGGAAATCAAATTTGGGTTTGGCGGTGAGTTGGGTTTCCGCGTTGAAAGCCTTCCCGTGTAAGGGAAGGTATCACGCCCTAAGGGCGTGACGGATGAGTAGCCACACGGAAAGTTTTTGATCTGCGCTGGGAAAAGCACTATAAAGCACTATCAGGAAAGGCTTTTATATGGAGGAAAGCAGATCTTTTCCCTTCGGGAAATGTCCATTTATCGGCTACTCATCCACCGCTTCGCGGTCCCCCTTCCCTCACAAGGGAAGGCTC
>JAFULU010000329.1 GCA_017483125.1 Clostridia bacterium | reverse complement strand
TGGTCGGGAGCGTAGATCTCGGCCATGGCGGGATCCTTGGTGCAGACCCCCACGTGGATGACCGCCGAGATCATGATCATGAGCAAAATCGAAAGGATCACCTTCACCGCCACCAGATTCTCCTCGCAGTAGCGGCGCCAGAAGACAGCGAGATTCACGAAGAGCAGGGGGATGAGGTAGGCGGCCCAACCGAAGCATCCGAAGAGGACTTGGCAGAAGTAGAAGCCCACGAAGCCCGCGGGGTGATCGGCGGCGGTCTCGGCGTCTCCCAGGGCGTTCAGCACCAGAAATACCGAGAAGATCAGGGCCAGACCCGCGAATATGTAGGGCAGGAACTGCTCCGAGAAGGTGCTTCTGCGCTTGATCCTGGCGGTCTGCTGACCGTCGTCCCGCTTTTCAGGCTTCTTGGCGGCGGACTTACCCGCGGCGGTCTTACCCGTCACCTTTTTGGACGCGGCGGTTTTGGACGCCGTGGCGGATTTCGGTTTGGCGGGAGCCTTGGACGCGGCGGTGGCGGTCACGCTCCCCTTCCCCTTGGCGGGGGTCTTCCGATCCGAGGCGGTACTTGCCCCCTTGGCGGGTGTTTTCTTCATTTCCTTGTTTTCGGCCATAGGTCAACCTCCTGTTCGATGGCAATTTTTATTCGGTAAAGGGCGGGTATATCCCCCTTTGACGGGGAGCATACTACGAGCAAAGAGGCTGTAGGCCTCTCCAAGCTCCGCCCGACGGATGCATAGAAATATTCCATTATAGTATACCACAATCCCTCCACGATTTCAAGAGAAATTTGTAACTTTTCAAACATTTTCACCAAAATTTCACACAAAAATTCTACAGTATTCCACAAGGAGCTCATCATGAAGAAAGCCGCCCACAAGCCCCTCCCGTGGCTCCTCCTCGGCGTGACGGGGGTAGGAGCGGGACTGCTCAACGGCCTTCTGGGCGCGGCGGGAGGGATCCTTCTGGTGGCCCTCCTCCCCCGTCTGACGCCCCCCGCCGTCCTCTACCCGCCCGCCGTCCCGCTGGGGATGTACCACGAACGCCGCGATATCCTCGCCACCGCCCTGACCGTCATGCTTCCCGTCTCGGCTGTCTCGGGGGTGTTCTACCGGGTCGGTGGGATCCGCCCCGACCCCACTCTCCTGCTTTTGCTGGTAGTCCCCGCCGCCGCGGGAGGCTTTATAGGGGCGAGGCTGTTGGGTAAGCTCCCCGACCAAACCCTGAAAAAGCTCTTCGCGGCCCTGGTGGTGGTAGCCGGTATACGGATGCTCTTCTGACCGAAAGGAGTCCCCATGTCCCCCTCCCCGATCCCCATTCTGATCGCCGCCTTCCTCTCCGCCATCCTCTCGGGGCTGGGGGTGGGGAGCGCGGGAATCTTCGTCCTCTACCTCACCCTCATCGCGGGCTTCCCCCAGCCCGAGGCCCAGGCCCTCAACCTTCTCTTCTTCCTCCTCTCGGCGGGTGCCGCCCTCCTGCTCCATATCCGCGAGCGCAGGATCCCTCTGCGGGTGGTCCTGTTCCTCGCCGCCTGCGCCGTCCCGGGGGCACTGATCGGCTCCTACCTCGTCCGCGTGCTGGATCCCACCCTGATCCGCAAGCTCTTCGGGGGGATGCTGGTGGTCACGGGACTGCCCGTCCTGCTGGGAAACACCAAAACACCACGGCGGCAAAAACACCACCCGTAAATCAAAAACGAAAACCACCGTCCCAAAAGACGGTGGTTTTCGTGTGATTCGCTTCTATGCTTACAAGGATCAGTTTCTTCTGGCCTGGAAGCACTCGCTGCAGTAGACGGGACGGTCGTCGTGAGGCTCGAAGGGAACCTTGCACTCCTTACCGCAGTCGGCGCAAACGGCGTCAAACATCTGGCGGGCGGGAGCCTGCTCACCGCGCTGAGCCTTGCGGGCGTTGCGGCAATCACGGCATCTCTGGGGCTCGTTGGTGAAGCCCTTCTCGGCAAAGAACTCCTGCTCGCTGGCGGAGAAAACGAATTCGCGTCCGCAATCCTTGCAGACAATGGTCTTGTCAGTGTACATGTAATACCTCGATTCCTTTAGCGCATTTCCTGCGCATTATTCACATTATACAACCGATTATGCAATTTGTCAACCCCTTTTTAAAAATTTGTCTAAAAAAATTTAAAATCAGGATGAACAATCTGTGATTTTAACCAACTAAAACGATAAAGTACCATGATCCGACAGAGAACGAAAACGGCACCCCATACGGAATGCCGTTTTGCGTCAGAGTCAAATATCAAAGAGATCAGCGGTTGATCTTCTTCTTCTTGGGGGTACCGAACTCCTTCATGAGACGGTCCAGCTCCTCGTCAGCGGAGGCCTTGGGCTTCTCGCGCTTGGGAGCCTCGGTCTTGGGAGCGGCCTTGGGAGCCTCGGCGGGAGCGGCCTCGGGAGCGGGAGCAGCCACGGGAGCGGCGGCGGCGGGTCTGGCCATGCTCTTCTGGTTATCAAAGCCGGTGGCGATGATGGTGATGCGCATCTCATCCTCCAGCTCGTTGTCGAAGTTCACACCCCAGATGACGTTGGCATCGGGAGCGGCCTCGGCGGCGATCAGGCTGGAAGCCACGTCCACATCCTCCAGACCCACGTCGGGGGATGCGGTGATGTTGATGAGGATACCGTGAGCACCGGTGATGGAGGACTCCAGCAGGGGGCTGGAGATCGCGGCCTTGGCGGCCAGCTCTGCCTTATCCTTACCGGTAGCGGAGCCAACACCCATGTGCGCGTGGCCGGCGTTCTTCATGACCGAGCAGACGTCGGCGAAGTCCAGGTTGATGAAAGCGGAGACGCTGATGAGGTCGGAGATACTCTGGGTACCGCGGGCCAGCACACCGTCAGCCACCTCGAAGGCGTTCTGGAGGGTGATGCGGGTGTCGGTAACCTGCTTCAGACGCTCGTTGGGGATGACCACGAGGGAGTCCACGTACTGGCTCAGCTCGGCGATACCGGCCAGAGCCTGATCCATACGGCGCTTACCCTCAAAGCCGAAGGGCTTGGTGACGATACCGATGGTGAGAATGTCCATCTCGTGAGCCACGCGGGCCACCACGGGAGCCGCGCCCGTACCGGTGCCGCCGCCCATACCGGCGGTAATGAAGACCATATCGGTGCCGTCCAGCAGAGCCTTGATGTCCTCGATGGACTCCTCGGCTGCTCTCGCGCCGATCTGGGGATTTGCGCCTGCGCCGAAGCCGTTGGTCAGCTTCTCGCCGATGACCAGCTGCAGGGACGCGTCGGAGCGGCGCAGAACCTGGCGGTCGGTGTTGATGGCGACGAACTCGACGCCCTTGATGTTGCTGTTGATCATACGGTTGACAGCGTTATTTCCGCCGCCGCCGACGCCGATTACCTTAATATTTACGCCGGACTCGTAAGTATCATCGTGTTCAAAAGTCATGTTTTCTTCCTCCCGAAAATCTTTTTTTCGACACATCGGACGCCATTAACCCCCGTCCAAGGGTGCTACGGCGCCTTTTCCCGCCGTTTTTCGGGCAGGATTGCACACCATATGTATATAATATAACTTTTTGAAAAAAATTGCAATAGGGTTTTCTGAAGTTCAAAAAAAGTTTACATATCCCACGTCAAAAAGGGGGAAAACGCACGCCGCGCGTCCCCCTTTTGAGGTGACCGTATGGGAAAGGACTCTGCCGACAGAGCGGCGGCTCACCCGTTCAGTGCCCAGAAGGGCAACTCCACGTCGGGGGAGGAGCGGTGGATGATGCGGGCGGGGTCGGAGACGTCCACCAGAGTGGGCATACCCGCGGGGATCCCGCCGCTGGCCGCCTTATCCTGCAGGGAGCGGTCGGCCAGGGTCAGCTTTCGCTCCAGCTCGTCCATGGTGCCCACGCGGATGCGGATGCCCCCCCGCAGCACCAGCCACAGATCAAAGCGGTCCCCCAGCTCCATGCCCACCACCCGCTCGGCCACCGAGGAATTCATGAGGATCTCCACGAACTCAAAGACGTAGGCGTTCTCCCGCTCGGGCTCGTAGGTCTCCAGCTCGTAGGTGGAGAGCTCGGGGGAATCGGTCTCGGGGGCGTAGGGAAGATTGATGAAGGTCAGCTCCTCCCCCACGCGGACGCGGGTGCATTCGGGCAGCCCCAGATAGATTGCCCCCACCCGACGGGCCTCGGTGGCGTCCCCCGCCACGCAAAGGACCTCACGGGTCTCGGCGTTGATGATGTAGTAGTTCTGGTTGTGGCAGGTGTAGTAGAGCTTCTCCACCTCGGTAAAGCTGACCGTCACCGAGCCGTTCAGGTGCTTGCGGATCTTCACCTTGTCCATGAGGGGCAGGCTCTTCTTCAGCTCCTTGGCCTTGGTAAAGCCGTCAAAGCCCAGCATCTCGTCCCCCGCCTCGATCCCCGCGTGGGCCAGGACGGCGGCGGCGGTGTAGTAGGTGCCGTCCTCGGCGGACACCGAGGTCACCTTGGGCAGCTTACCCAGAAGCATCACCCCCACAGTCAGGATCACCACCCCCAGCATACAGAGCAGGAGTAGGGGGATGGAGCCCAGATCGGGGGAGGTGTACCTTTCCCCGCTGCCGAAGGGGCGGGCGTCTCTCGCGAACTTCTCCTTGAAGGGGAGCCGCTTGGGACGGCGGGGTATCCGAAACTTTTTCATAGTCTTTCGTCCTTTTTGGTGAAGTGGGATCAGGACTTGATCAGCCCCATGAGGCAGTCGTAGATCCGTTCGTTGGCGTCGGGGCAGGCGAAATCACGGGCTCTCTCCCCCAGCGCTCTCCGTCGGGCAGGATCGTCCAGCAGAGCCGTCACCTCCCGCTCCAGAGCCCCCTCGGTGAGGGTCTTCTCCTCCACGCAGACCGCCGCTCCCTTGTTCACCAAGGCCATGGCGTTCTTGTACTGGTGGTTTTCGGCCACGTAGGGGGAGGGGATGAAGACGGTGGGCTTTCCCGTCAGGGCCAGCTCGGAAATGGACATAGCCCCCGCGCGGGAGATGACCAGATCGGCGGCGGCCATCTGAATCGGCATATCGTAGATGTAATCCACCAGCACCGTGCGGTCACAGGCCCCCGCGGGGGTGGCGTCCCAGTCGGCGCGGATGCGGTTATAGTCCCGCTTCCCCGCGGCGTGAAGGAGCTTGACCGTGGGCTTTTGAGTGAGAGCCGCCGCCAGCTTGACCACGGCGTCGTTGACGTACTCGGCTCCCAGACTGCCCCCGAAGGACAGCACGTAGGTCTCGTGGGGTGCCAGCCCCAGAGTCTTCCTCGCCTCCTCGCGGGAGACGGTGGCAAAGCCCGCCATCATGGGGTTGCCCACGCGGACGGCGGGAGAGTGCTTCCCTTCCCCGTCCAGACGGCGGATGGTGTCCTCGAAGTTGACCATAATGAGATCCACGCTCCTGCGCAGCTGCTCCACGGCCTTGCCGGGAATGGCGTTGGACTCGTGAAGGGCGGTGGGGATCCCCATTTTCTTGCCCATACTGCACAGAGGCCAGCAGGCGTAGCCCCCCGTACCCACGATGAGATCGGGCCCAAACTCGCGGATGAGGGAGGCGGCCTCCCTGCGGGATTTGACCATCAGGAAGGGCAGACGGAGGTTCACGGGCTTCCAGTAGGGACGGACCAGCCCGCGGATGTGGACGGTGTGGAGGGGGTAGCCCGCGCGGGGGACCAGATCGGTGGCCTTGTCGCGGGGCTGGGCAGACGCCACGAAGGCGATCTCGGCGTCGGGGTGCTTTTCTTGAATGGTAGCGGCAATGGCGAGGGCGGGGTTGACGTGTCCCGCGGTGCCGCCGCCGGTCATGAGAATGCGCATACGGGGCGCTCCTTTCATAGGTTCAAATTTGGGTTTGTCGGGCGGAGCCCGTCACGCCCGTAGGGCATATCGCGCCCGAAGGGCACATCTCGCCTGCAAGGCATATCGTGCCCGAAGGGCATCTCGCAAACTCACAAAAAGGCTGATTTCGCCTAACGGCGAGCGATATGCGCTTCGCGCGAGATATGCCCGCTGGGCGCGATATGCCCGTTGGGCACGATATGCCCTTCGGGCGTGAACACACCGAAAAACTGCAATTTATCTTTTCTGATAAGAATACCTCGATATGGCCAGCACGATCCCCATCTCAAAGATCTGCAGGATCAGGGACGTACCGCCCGAGGAAAAGAAGGGCAGGGCTATACCCGTGTTGGGAATGGAGTTGGTGACCACGGCGATGTTAAGGACGGTCTGCAGAGCCACCTTGATGACCAGGCCGTAGACCGCCATGGAGCAGAACTTGTCGGGGGCCTTGGCGGCGATGCGGAAGCCTCTCCAGATCAAGAGACCGAAGAGTAGGATCACGGCCAGCGCGCCCACGAAGCCCAGCTCCTCGCAGATGATGGTGAAGATGAAGTCGTTCTGGGGCTGGGAAACGTAGCCGTACTTCTGCTGGCTGTTGCCCAGTCCGCGGCCGAAGAAGCCGCCCGAGCCAATGGCGTTCAGTCCCTGCAGAGTCTGCCACGCCGAGCCCAAGGGGTTGAGGTTGGGGCTGTTGAACTCGATCTGGAGCCACGTGGTGATACGCAGGACGGCGTACTCCGAGAAGGCCAGCACCACCACGACCGCGGCAATGCCCGCGATGAACAGCCAGCGGAACCACTTCTTGTCGGTGCCGCCTATGTACATACACACCAGACCCATGAGGCCGATGATGATGATACCCGACAGGTGGTGCTCAAAGACCACCAGCAGGCAGATGAAGCCGAAGATGGCCATGGGGGACAGCACGCCGTAGATAAACTGCCCGCGGAACTTCTGGCGGTTCTGGATCTCCCGCTCGTGCTTGCTCATGACCAGGGCGATGCAGAGGATGACCGCCATCTTGGCGATCTCCGAGGGTTGGATGGAGATGGGGCCCAGCTGGATCCAGCGGGTCGCGCCCGAGCCGTAGCTGGAGCCGATGATGAGCACCAGCAACAGAAGCACCACTGAAATGGCGTAGGAGGCCACCCCGAAGAACCGCCAGAACCAGGGGCGTGCCTTCCAGACGAAGGGCACCGTCACGGCGGCGGCCAGCACCAGATAAATGAGATGCCGCTTGACGTAGTAGGCGGGGTCGTCGTGGTACTGGGCGGCGTAGACCGAGCTGGCGGAAAAGGCCATGACCGCTCCGAAGAGGCAGAGGGCCACCACGAT
This sequence comes from Clostridia bacterium, assembly GCA_017483125.1. Lineage (GTDB taxonomy): Bacteria > Bacillota > Clostridia > Oscillospirales > CAG-272 > CAMEON01. The sequence continues at coordinate 6,433 of JAFULU010000329.1, read as the reverse complement.
GAAGAGGAAATAGTAGTCCACGGGCCCGCGGGTCAGCACCTTGTCCTCGTTGACCTCGGGAGGGCGGTGGACGGGCTCGGTATAGATGGGATCCTCCCGCTCCATGGCGGTATTGAGGCGGTCGTTGAGATAATTCGCGCCCTTTTTGACGTCATTGCCCAGCTCCCTCGCGCCCGCCTTGTTGAAGGTGTAGCGGCGGAGCTGCTTTTTGGCCTTGCCGAGGATCTCGCGGGTCTTATCCGCGACCTTTCGGGGGAATTGCCACTTCATGGGGTCTCACCTCACTTTCCTATTGATGATTCGTAGGGGACGGTGGGTTATCTCCCCAGCCACGCCGCGGCGCAGAACACAAGGGAGATGAGGGTGAACAGCCAGACGATGTCGGTCTCCTTCCAGCCGCACTTCTCAAAGTGGTGGTGGAGGGGCGCCATCTTGAAGATGCGCTTCTTGGTCAGCTTGTAGCCAAGGATCTGGATCAGGCTGGAGAGCATTTCGATGACGAACATCATACCCGCCAGCACGAAGAGGAGCAGCTCCCCCGCCATAACGGCACAGCCCATGATGACAGCACCCAGGAACAGAGATCCCGTGTCGCCCATGAACATCTTGGCGGGATGGTGGTTGTACATAAGGAAGCCGATGACACAGCCGAGGAGTGCCGCGCCCATGAAGCCCACCATATCGGTGGTGCCGTCCGAGATCAGATACCACTCGGCCACGGAAAAGGCCACGATGAAGGCCGCCACGGTGGCGCAGACCGAGGAGGACAGGCCGTCCAGACCGTCGGTGATGTTGGTGGCGTTGACAAAGCCCACCATGACCAGGATGTAGAGGGGGTAGGCGAACCAGCCCAGATCCCAGCGGATGTCCGTGAAGGGAATATGCAGTTCAGTCGTCAGATTGCCCGTGATGGCCATCATGGCCACGAAAGCGGCGGCGGCCACCACCTGCAAAAGCAGCTTCTGCTTTTCGGTCAGACCCTCGTTGTGGCGGCGGAGGAGCTTGAAGTAGTCATCCACGAAGCCGATGGCGGCGTGAGCCAGACCGTACAGGCAGACCAGAGCCACGGGGATCAGCTCAAAGGCCCAGTAGGTGCCGTAGGTCAGCACGAAGTAGACACAGAAGGCCAGCATGACCGCCAGAAAAGCGGGCACGAAGGAGATACCGCCCATGGTGGGGGTGCCCGCCTTGGACTGGTGGGCGGTGACGTACTCGTTGATGGGCTGTCCCGCCTTCTTGGCGCGGAGGATGGGGAGCGCGATACGCCCGAAGAGCAGGGTCAGCCCAAAGGCGGCCGCCGCCATGATGCCCAGGATGATGTAAAAATTGGTTTGATAAAACTCGTCCATACCGTGTTCCTTTCCTTTTTATGCGTGTGATTTGTTCGTGTTCAATTATCAAGCCCCGCGCTCACGGCCTCCACCATAGTCTCCAGAGCCATGGAGCGGCTGGCCTTGAACAGGACGTGATCCCCCTGGCGGAGGATGGATTTCAGATAATCGGCGGTGGTTTCGTAGGTGTCCTTCCCGCCCGTGATGCGGACGGCGTCGGGACTCATGCCCGCCTCCACGGCACCCGTGGCGATCTCGGCACCCAGCTCGCCCACCGTGATCAGCAGGTCGATCCCGCCCTCGGCGGCAAATACACCCACCGAGCGGTGGAGAGCCACGGTGTTCTCCCCCAGCTCCTTCATGTCCCCCAGCACCGCGATACGGCGATGGCTCCCCGCGATCAGGGAGAGAGCCGACAGAGCGGCCTTCATGGACTCGGGCGCGGCGTTGTAGCAGTCCACCATGAGGGTGATGCCACCGATCTCGCGGATATCTTGCCGCATGGCGGCGGGACGGTAGGAGGAAAGCCCCTCGCGGACTTGTCCCTCGGTCAAGCCCGAAAGCTGACTCACGGCGGCGGCAAAGGAGGCCGCCCAAACGAAATGCCCGCCCACAGAAGGGACGAACAACTCCCGCCATACCCCGTGGGGGGTAGCGAGATCAAAGACCATACCGCCCTCGCGGGAGGTGATGTTCATGGCTCGATAATCGGCGTTCGCATCCCCCGCCAGAGATACCCGCAGAACATGGATGCCTTCGGGGATCACGGGAAGATCCTCCCCGAAATCCTGTCCCAGCTTGGCCAGCAGGGGCTCGTCGCCGTTGATGAGCAGGGTACCGCCCTCGGGCAGTCCCATAGCGATCTCCAACTTGGCGCGGGCGATGTTCTCGCGGGTGCCGAGGTACTCCAGATGGGAGGAGCCGATGTTGGCCACCACGGCGATACGGGGGCGCACCGCTTGGGTCATGGCCGCGATCTCCCCCCGCCCGCTCATGCCCATCTCTAAAACAGCGCACTCGGTGGTGGCGGGAATCTCCATGAAGGACAGCGGGAGACCGATGGTGCTGTTGAAGTTGCCCTCCTTCTTGAAGAGGGTCTTGCCCACCGACAGAACGGCGGCGGTCATTTCCTTGGTGGTGGTCTTGCCCACACTACCCGTAATGGCTACCACCGACAGCTCCCTCATCTCCCCCTCGCGGCGGGACAGAGCCAGAGCCGACAGAGCGGCTACGGTGTCCTCCACCACAATAAAAGCGCAGGACTCGGAGGGACCCTCTTCGGGGATGCGCTCGCAGAGGAAGACCCGTCCCCCCAGCTCGGCGGCCTTGGCCATGTAATTATGGCCGTCCACCCGCTCCCCGCGGATGGCGCAGAAGAGGGTCCCTTCGTCGGCCTCGCGGGAGTCGGTGCAGATGTGGGTGACCGTCGTCTCCTCGGAGAGATGGCGCAGGGTCAGCTCCCCTCCCGCCATGGCGGCCAGCGTATGGAGGGCAAGGGGTGTCGCTAAGGTGATCTTCATAACGGTAGCCTGCCTTTCGTAGGATGGGGGTGACTCACTCACCCCGTCGGTTGGTGTGGAATTCCTGTGCGGCCTTCACCGCGATATCTCTTTCGCAGAAGGGATGCTTCCCCCTGCGGTCAATTTCGTAGTTTTCGTGCCCCTTCCCCGCCAGTAGGATGATGTCCCCCGAACGGGCGTGCTTGATCGCGTAGCGGATGGCCTCGGCGCGGTCGGGCACCACGGCAAACTCGCTCTCCTTGTCCACCCCCAGAAGAATGTCCGAGATGATGTCGGCGGGGTTTTCGGTGCGGCTGTTGTCGGAGGTGATGACCAGAGAATCCGCCATGCGGGAGGCGATACGGGCCATGACCTTGCGCTTGGTGGGGTCACGGTCGCCGCCGCACCCGAAGACCAGCACGATGCGCTGTCCCCGTCTACGGAAATCGTGGACCGACCGCAAAAGGTTCTCCAGAGCGTCGGGGGTGTGGGCGAAGTCGATGAACACCGAAAAAGGAATATCGGTGTCGGGGAGGCTCACCCGCTCCATGCGCCCGGGGACCCCCCCGAAGTGGGCCAGCCCGTCACGGACGGCGGCGGGACTCGCCCCCAGAGCCAGCGCGGCGGAGGCGGCCTCCAAGGCGTTCATGACGGTGAACCGCCCGGGAATGGGGACGCGGAGACGGAGACGGACGTCGGGAGAGGTGAGCTTGAAGGCCACCCCGTCCTCCCCCAGAGACTTGACCTGCTCGGCGTAGAGGCGGGTACAGCCACCCTCCCCCGCGGGGCAGATGCGGTCCGAGAGGAGTCCTCCCGCCCCGTCGGCGTGGCAGATGTGGTAGTGGTGAAGGGGCAGCGGCTCGGAGAGAAGCCTGCGCCCGTAACGGTCGTCGGCGTTGATGACGGCGGCACGGCAGACCTCAAAGAGGCTCCGCTTGGTAGTGTAGTAGTCCTCCATGGTGCCGTGGAGATCCATGTGCTCGGGGGTGAGGTTGGTGAAGATCCCCAGCTCGAAGGCCAGAGGTGCCACCCGACCCATGCGCAGGGCGTGGGAGGTGACCTCCATGACCACGGTGGGGGGATGGGGACTGTCCGCGGGCGCGTCGGCGGCCATGCGGGCCAGAAGGGGGTACAGCTCGGCGGGGTCGGGGGTGGTCATGCCGCTGAACAGCTCCCCGTCACGGGCGCAGAGGCGGGCGTCCCCCGCGGTGGAGTAGCACCCCACCGTCCCGATAAGACCGCAGGGTACCCCCGATGCCCGCAGGATGGCGCGCAGGAGGGTGGAGACCGTGGTCTTGCCGTTGGTGCCCGTGACCGCCACCAGACGGAGGCTTTCCGCGGGATGGCCGTACCATGCGTCGTAGAGACAGGCCAGCGCGGCGCGGGCATCGGGAACGCTGATCAAGGGAGTGTACCCCGTGTCGGGCAGAGCCTCGGCTGTCTCGCAAACGATCGCGGAGGCCCCTTTGGACACGGCCTCGGGGATATGGTCGCGGGCATCGGTGCGAAGCCCGTCAATGGCGATGAACAGGTCCCCCTCGGTCACCTTGCGGGAGTCCGAGGAAAGGCCCTTGACTACGACCTCGCCGATACTTTCGGGGATAGGGATCCCCGCTTCGGTCAGAAGGTCGCAAAGGGGCATGGGGGCAGGATGTAAACGCATAGGGATCTCCTTGGGGGAGCGGGGGTTTTACATCCTTGGATTTGGGGGTGGAGCGGGTGGGATTTGCTCGTTTTTAAGAGTTCAGATTTGCGATTTTCTCGTCTGCAACAGCACAATGCAAATAGCCGCCGTTCCACTCGTCGATTGCGTCCTGGACAGATATCTGAGCCCATGTAGCTCTTTTACACAAACGGCACCGAACCATGTAATCGGCAACAAAATCCAATAATAATTCCCCCTCACCGCCGCACATGGGGCAACGGCGTTTCAGGTGGCGTTCGCAACCGCGAGTCAAGTAATAGCTGAAATGATCGCGCAGGTGGGACGGATATTCAAACTCACTGTCATGCACAACAAAACGAAAGTCGAAATCTTCAAAATGAACGATGGTTTCTCTCTTGTCTTTCAAATGCTCTACAGAATTGATGCGCTCACCGCAGAATAACACATGCTCATAATAGATAAACGGCGGTTCATTCTCACATTTGTGTACGCAGGGGTCATATTCATCGCGAAGTTGTTCCAACAATTCATCCGTGATTGGCGTTTTGATTGCGCCGTTTCGATCAAATTTGAGATAATCGTGTTCCGTCAGCATAACCACCGCGAAATCTCCCGCGATGTGATAGGCTAAATCGTTAAAGCAATCCAAATACGCGTTGTCTTCCGCTAATTCAACAAATCTCGTGTAAACCGCTTGAATCGGATCCTCACAGAACATTCTTATTTCCTTTCCTTTATTCCTGCGCGATATCGTCCGCGTCCTGATTGCGGAAGGTCACGGTGATGACTGTGCCTCTTTCCACTTCGCTACCGGGAGCATGGGACTGGGCCACCGCCACAGCACCCGAGCCGCTCATATAATTATTGGTCCCCGCGATGCGGATATTCAGCCCGAAGTTGGCGAGGATCTCGTTGGCGGCCACGGCGGTCTTGCCCGACAGGTCGGGCACCGTCACGGTGGTCTTTTCCATGTCGGTCTCGGTGTAGAAGATGAGCTTGGCGTTGTGGGATTCCATCATGGTATAGGGCGCGGGGGACTGGGCGCGGACGTAGGAGCCGCTTCCCACGATCTCCACCTCAAAGCCCAGGGTCTCGGCCTGGGACTTGGCCACGCTGGCGTACCAGCCCACCAGAGAGGGAGCCTCCACCGCCATGTTGGCCAGCTCCTTTTCGGTGTAGACGGCCTCCACCCCCAGATAGGGCAGAACGTCCCGCATAACGTTGGCGAGGTAAGGAGCGGCCACGGTACTGCCGTAGAGCACACCCTTGGTAGGCTCATCCACCAGAATGATCACCGCGATCTCGGGGTCGTCGGCGGGAGCAAAGCCCACGCAGGAGCAGATGTAGTATTCCTTACCCGTCTCGTTCTTCTTGTCGATTTTCTCGGAGGTACCCGTCTTGGCGGCCACGCGGTAGCCCGCCACGTAGGCGTTCTTGGCACCCGCGCCACCCGAAACGCCTCCCTCCAGCACGGCGGAGAGCTTCCCCGCGGTCTCGGTGGAGATGATCTGCCGCTTGACCCGGGTGGAGTAGGTGGTGACGGTGTTGCCCTCGCTGTCCACCACCTCACGAACCATGCGGGGGGTCAGGAGGTAGCCGCCGTTGGCCACAGCGGTCACCGCCATGATCTGCTGGATGGGGCTGACCTTGAAGTTCTGCCCGAAGGAGGCGGTGGCCAGATCCAGCTCGGAGAAAGCGGACTCCTGATAGAAGATGGAGGTACCCTCACCGGGGAGGTCGATGCCCGTCTTCTCCAGATAGCCAAAGGAGCGGAAGTAGCTGTAGAACCGCTCGCGGCCGATGCGGGCGCCCATCATCATGAGGACGGGGTTGCAGGAGTTCTGGAGGCCCACCGCGAAGGTCTGGGAGCCGTGTCCCGTGGTCTTGTGGCAATGGATCTTGATCTTGGAGCCCTCCAGGGGGTAGTGGTAGCCGGG
>JAFULU010000328.1 GCA_017483125.1 Clostridia bacterium | reverse complement strand
GTGTCATGTGTTTGTTTTTCTTTTCGTTGCTTTGCATAATCTGAGACCTCCTTTTCTCAGACTAAATTCTACCACATTTTCTTTCTCAGAGTAAATGCAACTCCAAATTGCACTGTTGCATTTACTTTGAGAATTTACTCAAAACTCTTGACGGTAAGTTTTTTTGCCAAACATATTGACAAAGTGACCGATCTGTGCTATAATACACACAGTATTTTTAACGGAGGTAATCCCATCATGAAGCATATCAAGACCATTGAGACCCGCAACCTGTGTGAGAGCGCAAAGAAGGGTGGCTGCGGCGAGTGCCAGACTTCCTGCCAGTCTGCTTGCAAGACCAGCTGCGGCATCGCTAACCAGCAGTGCGAGAGCACCAAGGAGAGCAAGGAGAACAAGTAATTCGTTCTCGAAATAAAAATGCCGCCTGGTGGCGGCATTTTTTATGGGATGTTCAGGATTTCAAATTGGGGTTTGACAGCGGGTTTGAGTATAACGCATAACGTTTGATAACCTAATGTAGGGAGCGGTGCCCTCACCGCTCCGCAACCAATAAATCTCCGATTTCTTCCGTCAGATAAGAAATTTTGAAACCGAATACCCATAACGAATTGGCATGTTTCTCGTGGCGGAGCGGTGAGGGCACCGCTCCCTACAGAGGTATCGGCAATTCTATCGCACCGACAAACCCAAATTTGAACACATAAAACAACATACAAGAGGAAACCATCATGATCCATCAATACAAGCTCGGCGGCTACAACATTGTGCTGGACGTTTGCTCCGGCGGTGTCCACGTGGTGGACGATGTAGCCTACGACATTATTTCTATGTTTGAGACCGAGACCCGCGAGGACATCCTCGCCGCCATGAAGGAGAAGTACGTCGGGGGGGACGGCATTACCGAGGCGGATATCGAGGAGTGCTATGACGACGTGGTCTCCCTGAAGGACTCGGGCAAGCTCTTCGCCCCCGACACCTTCGAGCCTATGGCAGGGCATCTCAAGGCCAAGACCTCGGGTGTCATCAAGGCTCTTTGCCTTCACATCGCCCACACCTGCAACCTCAACTGCTCCTACTGCTTCGCCAGCCAAGGCAAGTACCACGGCGAGCGCGCCGTCATGTCCTTTGAGGTGGGCAAGCAGGCGCTGGATTTCCTCATTGCCAACTCGGGGAGCCGCCGCAATCTGGAGGTGGACTTCTTCGGCGGTGAGCCTCTGGTCAACTTCCAGGTGGTGAAGGATCTGGTGGCCTACGCCCGCAGTATCGAGAAGGAGCATAATAAGAACTTCCGTTTCACCCTGACCACCAACGGTCTGCTCATCGACGAGGACGTGATCGAGTTCTGCAACAAGGAATGCCACAACGTGGTGCTGTCTCTGGACGGGCGCAAGGAGATCCACGACCGCTTCCGTGTGGACTACGCGGGCAACGGCTCCTGGGATCGCATCGTTCCCAAGTTCCAGCAGCTGGTGGAAGCCAGAGGGGGCCAGGGCTACTACATGAGAGGCACCTTCACCCACGCCAACCCCGATTTCCTCAAGGATATTCAGGTCATGCTGGATCTGGGCTTCAACGAGCTGTCCATGGAGCCTGTGGTGGCCGCTCCCGACGATCCTTCGGCTCTGACCGAGGAGGACAAGGCCATCGTCATGGAGCAGTACGAGAAGCTGGCCATGCTCATGCTGGACAAGGATAAGGAAGGCAAGCCCTTCACCTTCTACCACTACATGATCGACCTCACGGGCGGCCCCTGCATCTACAAGCGCATTTCGGGCTGTGGCTCGGGCACCGAGTACATGGCCGTGACCCCTTGGGGTGATCTCTACCCCTGCCATCAGTTCGTGGGTGAGGAGAAGTTCAAGCTGGGTGACGTCTGGAAGGGTGTGAACAACACCGAGATCCAGAACGAGTTTTTGGAGTGCAACGTCTATGCCCGTCCCGAGTGCCGCGACTGCTGGGCGAGACTCTACTGCTCTGGTGGTTGCGCCGCCAACGCCTACCACGCCACGGGCTCCGTCAAGGGCGTGTACAAGTATGGCTGTGACCTCTTCCGCAAGAGAATGGAATGCGCCATTATGGTGGCCATTGCGAGACAGCTGGGAGAGTGAGAGACGCGCAAGGGGGGAACTTCTTACAAGAAGTTCCCCCCTTGACCCCCTTCAAGAACCTTCAAAGAAATGAAAGGAGAGCAATGCCGGCATGAAAATGACAACACCCATTGTGAATTTCATTCAGACCTATCAAGCGAGGCGTCCGCTTCGCCTCCATATGCCGGGCCACAAGGGGGTTCTGCTCACGGGCTGTGAGCATGACGACATCACCGAGGTGGCGGGGGCCGACAGTCTCTACGAGGCCGAGGGCATCATCCGGGAGAGCGAGCGCAATGCTTCCCTCCTCTTCGGGTGTCCCACCTACTACTCCACCGAAGGGTCTTCCCAGTGCATTCGCGCTATGCTGTATCTGGTGTTGCTCCACGCCAAGGAGCAGGGTATTGACCGTCCTCTCATTCTGGCGGGGCGCAACGCTCACAAGACATTTCTGTCGGCGGTGGGGCTTTTGGATCTGGATGTGGAGTGGCTGTATCCCGAGAATGAGGCGGGGTATTTGGCCTGTCCCGTGACCCCCGATGGGTTGAGCGCTCGGCTTTCGCAAATGAAGGCCGAGTGCCGACTTCCCTCCGCGGTGTATCTGACCTCCCCCGATTATCTGGGGAATGTGGCGGATATCGCAGGGATTGCGGAGGTATGCCATGCTTTCGGAGTGCTTTTAGTAGTGGACAATGCTCACGGAGCTTATTTGCGGTTCCTGCCCGAATCCAAGCATCCCATGGATCTGGGGGCGGATCTCTGCTGTGATTCTGCCCACAAGACCCTGCCCATGCTGACGGGGGGCGCGTATCTCCATATCGGCGGTCATCTTCCCGCTCTGTTTTGCCATCACGCCAAGCAGGCTCTTTGTCTGTTCGGCTCCACCAGCCCCTCCTATCTGATATTGAAATCCTTGGATATGGCCAACGCCGTGCTGGCGAGCAAGAGGTATACGGTCTCTTTGGAGAAGACCGTCAAAAAGGCAGAGGCTTGTTGGATCAAGCTATCGGCCTGTGGGTTGCGTCCCATGCAGACCGACGAGCCCTTGAAGCTCACCCTTTGTCCCCGCAAGCACGGGTACGCGGGTATGGAGGTAGCGGAGCATCTGCGGCAGAACGGTATCGAATGCGAGTTTGCCGACCCCGATTTCGTGGTCTTAATGGTGACCCCCGCCATCACCGAATCGGAGCTGGATCGGGTGGCGGAGGTGCTGTGCGCCCTCCCTCGACGGGACTCCGTTGCGGTGTGCCCGCCCGCCCTCATCAAGCCCGAGCGGGTCATGTCCGTCCGTGAGGCTCTGCTCTCTCCCTCCGAGGTGCTGCCCGTGGGCGAGTGTGTCGGCCGTATCGCGGCGGCGGCTACGGTGGGGTGTCCTCCCGCGGTGCCTATTGTGGTCAGCGGCGAGCGGATCGACCAAAGTGCTGTGGCGTGCTTCCGCTACTACGGTATCGAGACCTGCGCGGTGGTGAAGGAGGATATGACATGAGTAAGACCTATACAGCCGGTTGGCGGTACTACTTCTTTTTGATCCTCTTCACAGCTACTTCCCTTGTGGGCGCGCGGGCGGAATATATGCTCTGGACGGGGCAGGTGAGCTTCGGGGATGATCTGACGGCGGGAGAGAACCGTTTCCTGTGCATATTCGCCGCCGTGCTTCTGTTCTTCCCGCTTCTGTCCTACGCGCGTTCCTCCTACTATCTCTGGCGGCAGCTCATCAGATATAGGGGCGCGGTGATCACCCTGACCGACATGGGGATTGAAAACACGTTGGTCTTTACGTGGCTCTTCGCCTTCGTATTCATCCGACCCGTGAAGCTGATTCCATGGGAGTCCGTGAAATACTACGACGAGAACGACGGCCATCCCTACGTCCGTCTGCGTACCAAGGAGGTACGGGCGGGATGGACGGCAAGGCTGATCCTGCGGCTGTGGGGATATATGTTCCTGCACTCTTTCGTGAAGCCCAAGGTATCCGCCGAGGACGTCAGCGCTTACCAGCATCGCTTCTCCCTCGAGGACGGATGGAATGCCCTGTAAAATACCCTACATAAGAAAACGGACGCCTCGGTGTGAGACGTCCGCTTTTTGTTTGGTGGGATTACTTGAAGATCAGATCCTTCAGACCGCCGAAGAGACGGAGCATGAAGGAGCCCTCCACGACCTCGCCCTGGCCCACAAGGCCCAGGATGGCGCCGAGGATGACCGAGACGATGATGACGGCGATGGCACCGCTGAAGATACCGACCACCAGACCCAGAAGCTTATCCACGGTCTTGATGGCGGGGAGCTTGGCCAGCTTGCCCACGATGAAGATGACCACGGTGAGAACCACGAAGGAGATCACGAAGAGGAGGATATAGCCCAGGATCAGGGAGATAACACGGGAGATGCCGTCGGCCACGGTGTGGGACCACTCCTCCACCAGAGCGTTGATCTCGGCGGTGGGGTCTACGGCCTCCAGATCCAGGTAGCCGCGGAAGGCCTCGGGGATCTTCTCCACCAGAGCGTCGATGCCGCCCTCGGCGGAGGCGGTGACCTCGGCGGCCACGTCCGAGAACTTCTTGAACACGGCCTCAAACACGGGAGGATTGACGAACTTGGCGTCAAGCCATGCCGCGAAGGCAGAGCCGAAGAGGATGGTGATGACCAGAGAGAGAATGAGGCGACCGAGGCTCAGGATGGACTTCATGAAGCCTCTCCACCAGCCGCGGAAGACCAGCAGAGCAAAGATCGCGATGAGCAGAATGTCAATGACGAGTTGCATGGAAAATGCTCCTTTCAAGTATGTATGGAGATATTATACCCCACTTTTGGGGATTTGTCAAGGTGAGATCGTGAGGATTTCATGAATTGGGACGGGCAAAATCCTCGGTGGTCAGGCGGTAGGCGTAGGCGGGGGTGCAGACCATGACCTCGTCACTGCTCTCGGGGAGGACGGCCAGGGTATCGTGGCTGACGGCGGCGGCGGTGACCGTGCTTCCGTTGCCCGTCAAACGGAACAGGGTATTCCCCGCGCGGAGGAAGAGGGCGTTATCCGCCATGGCCAGGGCGGTGGGGTTGCCTGCCTTGGTGATGGGGTGGTCGGTGTCCAGAGACAGGGAGTAGGATTCCCGCGCGTTTCTGTCGTAGACCGTAAGGGTGGCGCGGGTGAGGTCGCTTTGGCTTTCGGTCAGAACCGCTACCGAGCCGCGGCCTATGGCGGCCAGGGTGGGAATGGCGTTCTCAAAGAACTTCTCACCTGTGACGGTGGCATCGGAATTCACCACCATAACGCGGTCGGTGAAGACCACGGCGAAGCGGTCCTCCGAGACAAAGCCGCAGGTACTGCCCAGCGCCCCCGTGACGGTGGCCGAGGACTGGCTGATGCGGTTGCCAACGCGGATGACCGTCACCTTGGTGACCCAGATGCCGTTTTCGTATTCTGCTGACACCACCCCCAGTCGGTCGCCCGAGGGATTCATGGAAATGCCCGTGACGTAGCCGCCCAGGCGGTAGTTGGCCAGTTTTTCCATGTTGCCGTCGTAGAGTACCACCTCGGACTTGTAGTCGCGGGAGCGGGTGACGATGGCGAAATTGCCGTTGTCCCCCACGGCGGCATCGTAAACGGGGAAGTCGGTGGTTTCGGTATGGACCTGCACGAAGGCGTTGTAGACCGAGAAGGACTTTTCACCCCGCCCGAAGCTCAGGCAGTACTTGTCCGAGGCGCGGGCACAGGGATCGGCGTAGGCCACGTTGACCGAAAGGGTCTGGCGGCCCGAGGCACTCATGGCGGTGACCACCTCGCTGCCCGAGATGACCAGACCGCCGCGGTAGAGGGCGAAGTCGGCCCCCTCGGAGGAGATGGGATAGCTCAGGGAATCGGCATGGGCCTTGGCGGTCTGGGAGGCGGCACCGATGTCCTTGGCGAGGTAGTAGAGGTTTTCGTAGGTGATGAGCTTATGGTTGCTGATGACCGTCACCACCACGAAGACCAGAAGCACCATGTAGAGCACCACCTTGGCAAAGCTCAGGCGGGCGGCGAGGTTTTCGTAGTAGGGGATGGAGGGGGCGGAGAAGTCGATGGGCTCGCTCGCAAGGATCTCGTCGGTCTGGCGGCCCACCCCGCGGACGTAGCCCGTGGCGCGGTCGTAGAGGCGGCTGAAGACCCGCTTCAGGGCGGGGATGGGGTTCTTCGGCTTCTTCATGCTTGACCTCCCTTCTCGGGGTGGTAGCCCGCGCGGTCGGGATCGTTATAGAACACACGGTTGAGGTAGAGGCCCTCGGCGGGGGCGGTACGGCCAAAGGAGCCGCGATCCAGGGAATCCAGTCTGGCGGGGATGCTCTCGGGGGTCATGCGCCCCTCGGCCACCTCGGCCAAGGTGCCCACCATGATGCGCACCATGTTGTAGAGGAAGCCGTCGGCGCGGACGCGGAAGGTGATGTAGTCGCCCTCCCTTTCCACCGAGGCGGCTATGACGTGGCGGGTGGCGTCCACGATTTTGGAGCCCGCGGCCATACAGGCGGTGAAGTCCCGCTTGCCCACAAAGGCCAGAGCGGCCTTTTGCATGGCGGAGAACTGCTCCTCGTCCACGGGGCGGGGGTAATGCCACGCGCGGCCCACGGCGAAGGGATCGCGGTTCTGATTATTGTAGATGCGGTAGATATACTCCTTGGAGGTCACCGAATAGCGGGGGTGGAAGTCGGCGGGG
>JAFULU010000031.1 GCA_017483125.1 Clostridia bacterium | reverse complement strand
AGGGCACCTCTAAAAAACTCCTCGCACGGCGAATCGGCGGAATCTTTTCCGTCATTCGTTACAAAAATCCTTCGCATAGGATCAACTATTCGTGCGGATTTTTGTCTAGACTGACGAAAAATATTCTCGCCGCTCCCCGCACGATGAGTTTTTAGAGGTGCCCTTATGTAAATAAATTGTTAAATATAGTTGGGCACACTTGCCAAATTTGTGCAAATGTGATATGATATTATTGATATAACAGAGCAATAACGCCGTTGTGGGAAGGGATATATCCATCTTCCCCGCGGTTTCGTATATACAGGTGGATCTCCTTTCGTGATCCAGGTTCCCGTTCACCCTTCCACAAACCCCGACCCCGTCCCGTGGCGTCCCTTCGCGGTGTCACGATACATATACATCATGGAAAAATTGTTGATCATGGGCGGTCGCCGTTTGAACGGTACTCTCGCCATCAGCGGTATGAAGAACGCCGCTCTCCCCATTCTGTTCGCTTGCGCGCTGAACACCGAGTCCTGCGTGCTTCACAACGTTCCCTCGGTCAGCGACGTGGATACCACTCTGGACATCCTGTCCGCCTCGGGCTGCACCGTCACCCGTCTCTCCCCCACCTCGGTGGAGATCAACGGCGCGGGCTTCCGTCCCGGCCGCTCCCCCAGTGAGGCCGTAGGCTCCATCCGCGCCTCCTCCTACCTCATGGGCGTGGAGCTGGGCCGCTTCCATTGCACCAAGATCGCCTTCCCCGGCGGCTGTAAGTTCGGTGTTTCCCGTCCTCTGGATTACCATACCCGCGCCTTTGAGATCATGGGCGCCGAGATGGATCCCCCCGGAGGCGAGGGCTTCTACGGTGAGGCTCCCGACGGACTCCACGGTGCCAAGATCATTCTGGATCAGGCCTCGGTGGGTGCCACCGTCAACATCATGCTGGCCGCCGTGCTGACTCCCGGCACCACCATCATCGGTAACGCCGCCCGAGAGCCCCATATCGTGGATCTGGCCAACTTTTTGAATATGTGCGGCGGCTACGTCAAGGGCGCGGGCACCTCCGAGATCCGTATCGAGGGTGTGGCCAAGCTTCACGGCTGTAGCTACACCATTGTTCCCGACATGATCGAGGTGGGCACCTACATGTGCGCCGTAGCCGGAACCGGCGGACGGGTGACCTTTACCAACATCATCTCCAAGCATCTGGAGTGCATCATTTCCAGGCTCACCGAAATGGGCGTGACTGTTGAGGAGACCGAGGACACCGTCACCGTGATCTCCGACGGCCGTCTCAAGGGTGTCAACATCACCACCGCCGTCTATCCCGGCTTCCCTACCGATATGCAGCCCCAGTTCGGTGTTCTGCTCTTCGCCGCTCAGGGCCAAAGCGAGATCCAGGAAAAGATCTGGGACAGCCGCTTTGCTTATCTGGATGAGATCGTCCGCATGGGCGTGACCGTCACCCGCACCGAGCGCACGGCGTGGTTCCCCGGTAGCCAGAAGCTTCACGCCTCCTCGGTCACCGCCACCGACCTCCGCGGCGGAGCGGCTATGGTTATCGCGGGTCTTATGGCCGACGGTGTCACCGAGATCGCCAACCCCCACCTCATCGACCGCGGCTACGATGACCTCATCGGTAAGCTCCGTTCCCTGGGTGCCTACATCGACCGCCGCGAGGTTTTTCCTGAAAGCACTCCCGTAACAGTCAATGCCCGGTCGTGAGTGCCGACTGCCAAAACCGTATAAGCGCAGGATATTGAAGTAAGTCTCCTCTCCGAGCGTGCGACAGCCTTCACCCGTTGTCCTGCCTCGCTCCGACTCTATATTGACAAAATGACCAACCGACTCCCGTCTCCACCCCAATAATAGAACCTAACGGGAGTAAAAAGCACCGCTGAACCGATTTTTCGGGGATGCGGTGCTTTTCCTTATGCCATATTATATATTTTTTGATATGCCCAAATTTCAGCATATCATTTTTTATATGCTCAAAATCCGACATATTATTTTTGATATATAGGGATTTTGGGGCGATTTTTAAAAAGTGGGGGCGGAAAATCTGTTTGGAAACGGTTGGGAGGCGGGGGAAGTGGAACAGGGAGAACGCGAAAGAGTGCGCAAAAAAACCGCCTCGGCACCCGAAGCGGTTTATTGTTTAAAGGGTTCTTGTTGTTCTTTTCACAAGCTTTAGCATGGCTTCTTTGGCAGGAAAATCAGAGTCCGTATCGTCCATAAGATCGAATATACTACGTGTGACGATCAAATTATGGGTGGATGCGAACAGGAACAAAAAGCCGTTTTCCATCCGGAACTTCAAGCCCTCTATGCTTCCCTCCTCGGTGGATTCATCCTTCTCTAAATACGCCGGCCCCCCGTCAAGGTCCACACGGTATGCGAAGTCCGCCTCGTCCTGCTCAGAGGCCATCATCAATACCAGAGCTTCCGATTCACACGAACTGTTTGCTTGATAGGTCACGCGGATCCGTTCATGCGCCGTTCGTATCAGTACAGACTGACAATCACAGCTTTGCTCATTGACGCGCCAAAGATCGTTTTCGGAAATCAAGATCTCGCGAATCTCATCCCCGATGTGCCATTGGAGCCAGTCCTTCATACGCGCCTCCCTGTTAAACAGGATCCTCATCTGATACCATGCCGCGCCGCCGTGCTCGGAGGAGGAGATGCCCTCGTTGACAAAGCCAAACTTGGCGTAGTAGCGGAGCTTATGCTCCTTGCAGGTCAGCACCAGTCCTTCCCTTCCCTGTGGGGCCTCCTCGCGGCACTGACGGATAGCGGTCTCCAGGAGCAGGCCCGCGTAGCCCAAGCAACGATGGGCGGGGTGGGTGGCCACGCCGAAGATCATCTGCCAACGGCCGTTGGGGTCGTGGAGGGTAGTGTCGTGGAACATCTCGTCCCGCAGATCCTCCTCATTGGAGAGGGAGCCGTTGACCATGCTGATAAGCTCCCCGTCGGCAAATAAGAGCCAGAAGCGGTCCGGGAAGGCCTCTAGGCGAGCGGCGAAGGACTCAAAGGGCGCGGCCTCGGCGGGAGGAAAGCAGGCGGCCTCCAGGGCGGTGATGGCGGCGGTATCGGCGGGGGTGGCTTTGCGGATGGTGAGGGTGGGCATGGTGGGACTCCTTTTTCGGGAAAGAGATTGGTTGACAAATTGGGGTTTTTCGGTGGGTTTCCTCGTTACTTGCCTTCCCCAGCGGGGAAGGTGTCACGAAGTGACGGATGAGGAGAGCGGGTTTGAATTTACAAGCGGGTGTATACGTAAAATCCTTGATACGCCAAGGAAAATCATACCCGATACCGAGCGGAAACTTGCTCTCCTCATCCACCGCTTTGCGGTCCCCCTTCCCCGCTGGGGAAGGCATAGAATGAGGGAACCCAACTCACCGATAAACCCAAATTTGAAGAGAACGAGGTTTCTTCCTACGGGATATAGAGGATCACGCCCATGACGGCCGAGAGCAGGATGAGGAGGATGGGGGATGCGGGCTTTTTGGCGAGCTTGCGGATGGCCAGAGCGGTGAGTGCCAGGATGGCCAGGATGGCGGCTCCGCGGAGGTCCAGGGCGGTCAGTCCTATCTCCCGCAGGGTGGCGAGATCACCGAAGCCTCCCACGCGGCTCAAAAGCATGGTAGCGGCGGTGGCCAGAATCAGACCCACCACGCAGGGACGGATGCCGCCGAGGAAGGCCTTGACCCCCGCGTACTTCATGAGTCCCCGCCGGGCCATGGCGATGATGAGGATGATGATAAAGGAGGGCAGGACCACTCCCAGGGTGGCAATGGCCGCGCCGAGGACACCGCCTTGGGAGGAGCCCACAAAGGTGGCCATGTTGACAGCGATGGGGCCGGGGGTGGATTCCGCCACGGCGATCATATTGAGGAGGGTGTCCTCGGTGAGCCAGCCATGGGCCAGGGTCTCCTCGCGGATGAGGGAGATCATGCCGTAGCCGCCGCCAAAGGAAAAGGCGCCGATCCGCAGAAAGGTCAGAAACAGCTCAAGGTAGATCATGCTTCCCCTCCCTTCTCCCCACGGCGCAGGCGGCGGATCAGCCACAGGGTCACCCCCGCCGCGCCGCTCGTCAGGATGTAGACTACGGTGGAGAGCTTCACCGAAAAGAGGGTGAGAGTGACCATACCGATTAGGGTGAGGAGGAGCACGGCCCGGGAAAAGGGGGTCTTTTTCATTTTCTTCAGCATGCGCAGGCCTGCCGACAGGATGAGGTAGAGCACCGCGATCTGGATGCCCCGAAAGGCGCAGGCCACCACCGTCAAGGATAGGAAGGCGTCGAAGAACAGCGAGATGGCGTAGATGATGCAGAAGGAGGGGAGGGTCATGCCCAGGGTGGCCACAAGGGAGCCGAGGATGCCCGCCTGCTTGTAGCCTATGTAGGTGGCGGAATTGATGGCGATGGGGCCGGGGGTGGACTCGGCGATGGCCGCCACGTCCAGAAACTCCTCCTGCTCCAGCCATCCCCGCTTGGTGACGAACTCGTTTTCCAGCAGGGCGATCATGGCGTAGCCGCCGCCGAAGGTGAAGAGCCCGATCTTCAGCATGGTGAAGAAGAGGGTCGGTAAGGTCTTGGATTTCATGGTATTCTCCGTTCTTGGGGGATCACGGATCATTATAGCACAGAGGGGCGGGGTTGTCAATGGGGAGGGGCGGTTTGGCGGATATGAAGTAAGGGGATAATGATGATGCAACCAGTATTTCAAATTTGGGTTTATCGGGCGGAGCCCGTCACGCCCGAAGGGCATATCGCGCCCAACGGGCATATCGCGCCCAGCGGGCATATCTCGCGCAAAGCGCATATCGCTCGCCGTCAGGCGAAATCAGCCTTTTTGTGAGTTTGCGAGATGCCCTTCGGGCACGATATGCCTT
>JAFULU010000030.1 GCA_017483125.1 Clostridia bacterium | reverse complement strand
GATGAGGCCCCCTCCGGGAGGGGGCTCCCGCGAAGCGGGTGGAGGAGAACGCGGACATTTGGGCGGGCACTCTCTTCCGGCTATGCAAACCCACCGAAAAACCCCAATTTGCCCCACAAAAAACGCACCGTACCCCCGTACAGTGCGTTTTCCTTTTGTCTTACTCGGCAATATCCTTCACGACCTCATACACCCTCCAATCCGTCCTCTGCCAAGCCATGGGGGATACCGAAATGTACCCCGCGCGGACGGCGTCGATGTCGATTGTCAGGTCACAGCGGTCGTACTCAATGGGCGCGCCCACCTGCATATACATATCGTTGCCCCGATACTCAAAGGCGTCGGAGTAGAACTCCCCGCCCTGATGGGTCACACGAATACCCTTGGGCGCAGCCTCGCGGGGGAAGTTGACGTTGTAGAGAAGCCCCTTCTCCAGCAGTCTGGTGCGCTCCATGAAGTCCCACCAAGCATCCAGCATACCCAGGGCCTCCTCCAGCGTATCCACGTCGGTGGACAGGGCCACCGAGGGGATCCCCAGCCGTCCGCCCTCGTTGATGGCACCCACGGTGCCCGAGTAGGCGATGTCGTCCCCCAGATTGTACCCGCGATTGATGCCCGACAGGATGAGGTCGTAGGTCACTCCCAGACCCGTCACGCCGAAGCGCACGCAGTCGGCGGGGGTGGAGTCCATGGCCCAGATCTCCATATCGGGGGCGATGAAGACCTTCTTGATCTCTCTGGGCTGGGTGAAATCAATGGCCTGGCTCTTGCCGCTCTGCTCGAACTTGGGGGCCACGCAGGTGACCTCCCCCAACTTCCTCGCCCAGCGGATGAGGTGAGGCAGGGCGGCGGCGTTCATGCCGTCGTCGTTTACGATCAGTATTCTCATAGCCATCCCTCGTTGCTTTCCTTGTAGTCGGCCAGGCGCGTATCGGCATCAGCGATCAACGCCTTCATCTCCTTGCGGTTGTGAACAGTGGCACCGCTGGCGCAATCGTGACCGCCGCCGCCGTACTTCTCGGCCACCTCGTTGATGGTCACGAAACGGGAACGCAAACGGACGCGGATGGATCTGCTGCCCTGGCAGCGGTCGTCGGCCTCGATGAAGGCGATCCAGATCAGGCTGTCCTTGATGGAGTCCATGTACCCCACACAGGCGCAGGCCTGCTCAAAGGTCAGCTTGAAGCGCTTTCTGGTGGCGCGGTTGATGTAGATGTAGGCCACCCCGTGCTCACTCATCTTCATGCGGTCGTAGACGTAGGCCTGGAGCTTGAGGGAGTTGAAATCCTTCATGTAAAGGTGGGCGTAGAGGTGATCGGTGTCCACCCCCTCGTCCAGAAGCATCCCCGCCAGCCGCATGGTCTCCCCCGACACAGAACGGAAGCGGAACCGCCCCGAGTCGGTGACCATACCCGCGTAAATGAGGGTAGCCGACTCCACGTCGATCTTCAGCTCGTCCTTGAAGGCGGCGTAGAAGGCGGCGATCATCTCGCAGGCCGAGGAGCGGTGCTCCTCCACCCACTGGTAGTCACCGTAGGTCTCCTTGGGGATGTGGTGGTCGATCTTGCAAAGCTCCTTGCAGAGGGCAAAGCGAGGGCTGGATACCCGATCCGAGGTGGCGGTGTCAATGACGATGCCCAGAGCCTCGGCGTAGAACTCGTC
Organism: Clostridia bacterium; assembly: GCA_017483125.1. Lineage (GTDB taxonomy): Bacteria > Bacillota > Clostridia > Oscillospirales > CAG-272 > CAMEON01. The sequence goes on along the minus strand of JAFULU010000030.1, from coordinate 1,119 downwards.
GGGCTTTGCCTCGTCCTCGGAGCCGAGAAAGCCCACGTAGTCAGAGTAGTCGCTGTTGTTGACGATGACTTCTTTGGTGGGATAAGTCAGCCGCAGGATCCCCCGCAGGCCCAGGGTAGAGCCCACGGCATCCCCGTCGGGCCGCTTGTGGCGGAAGATCACGATGCGGTCGTATTCCTTGATCTTTTCAAAGATCAGCTTCATCTGCTCGTTCATGCCTCAGCCTCCGAAAGAGAATTGAGATCATCCAGAAGCCGCATGGCCTCCTCACGATCCTTCAGGGTACAGCCGCTGGCCTTCTGGTGGCCGCCGCCGCCGTACTTCACGGCGATGGGATTGATGTTGTACTTGCCCGAGCGGATCTCGCACAGTACCCCCTCGGCGGTCTCGGTGAAGTTCACCCAGGAGTCAATGCCCCGGATCTCCCCCATGGTGTTGACCATGCCGCGGGAGATGGTGAAGCTGCTGACACCGCTCTCCAGATGGCTCTCGGTCTCGGCGCGGTCGGTGTAGATGTAAGCCACGCGGTGAGGGGTGGTCTGAATCTTCAAAACAAATTTCGCGCGGAGCTGAATGAAGGTCAGGTCATCCGAGTAGAGATTGCGGAAAATATCGGCGGTGTCAAAGCCTCTTTCCATGAGGAAGGCGGCCATGGTATGGGTCTGGGCGTTAGTGGAATCGTAGCGGAAGCGGCCCGAGTCGGTGATCATACCCGTGTAGAGCAGCTTGGCGGCTACGGGGGAGACGGTCAGCCCGCACTCCTTGGCGAAGGCGGTGACAAGCCCACAGCAGCTCTCAAAGGAGGTGTCGGTGACCTCAACCCCGCAGATCTCCTCGCAGAAAATGTGGTGATCCATGCGGGCGGTGGCGGTAGCGGTGGCGTAGCGGTCGTCGCAGATGAGAGCCTTGGCGGAGGTGTCCAGCACCATGGCCAGAGCGCCCTCGTAGGCCTCGTCGGGGACGGTATCCATAGGCTCATCCACCATGAAGGCGTAGCGGTCGCTCATGTCGCCCACGACGAAAATCTCCTTGTCGGGGAAGGAATCCCGCAGGATGTGCTTCAGTCCCAGCTGACTGCCCAGGGCGTCGCCGTCGGGGTTCTTATGTCGGTGGAGGATG
>JAFULU010000327.1 GCA_017483125.1 Clostridia bacterium | reverse complement strand
CCCTTCACCGATCACGAAGGCCGGCGGTGTCGGGGGCGGCCTTGAGCGCCCTGACGCGCGGCGGAAGCCGCAAGAAAATTGGCTATAACGAGAAACATACGGAACAAAGAAATTGCTAAAATCCTGTTGGCTCACAGCAATTTTCTTGCACCTACCGGTGCGCGCCGAGGCGCTCAAGGCCGCCCTCGGCACTGCCGGCCGCCCCACTTAATGAAGGGCTTCGCCCTTCACCCGTTTTGTGACGGAGGGGGCGTGGGGAACGCACCGATAAATTGCAATTTCCAAGCCGAATAAAGCCTCTTATCCGAGCGACCCTTCATCCATCGGCGGTACGATGAGAGTGGCTCCGCATCCCCGACACTCCCCCTTGCCGTCGTCATCCAGATGACCGCAGACCACGCAGAGGGGCGTTTTGCACCCGACGATGGCGGGGCAGGGCAGGCCGCGGTACTTGATCACGCGGTCCCCCTTGCGCAGAGGAAAGGCGTCAGAGTCCCCGGGGAGGCGGACGGTGCAGGTCTTGCGGGCCCCTTCATCGGTGAGCACCGAGATCTTGCAGTAATTGACCTCTCCCGCGGTGGCGCGCTTGACCTTCTTGCGGCCGATACCCTTGACGGTGACCACGCCCAGAGTGTCGTGGGTCTCCAGCCGCACCGAAAAGTCCAGAGCCTCCACCCTGCCGGCAAAGCCGCGGTCGGTGATCCACCCCATGCCCCCGCAGAGGAGAAAGGGAAGGAGGATCAGGGACAGCGCCAGCAGAATGGCCACGAGAAGCCCGTAGGCGTTCATGGCAAGACCAAAGCAGGCGACGGCGAGGGAGGTCGTCAGGGTGGTGGAGAACAACCACTTGGTCAGAAAGCGGCGGTCCCGTTCCTTGACCAGGGCGATAAGATCGGGATTCTCGGCGGGGATAACGGGAGGGTTCACGGTCGGTCTCCTTTCGGGCGGATATGGGGGTACTCATAGGATAGCACGGCGGGCGGTGGGTGTCAATCACCAATCGGTTGAGTCGGGGTCGCGGGAAGTGAGAGACGGCTCATGCGAGCCGCAGATCAAAGGGCTTCCGCTCTCGCGCGGAGTGCTTCGCAGTACCCGTCGGGGATGTTCGGTGAAGTCCCCTCCCGACTGCCCACGCCCATGTACACGTCGGGCTTGACCGCTCCGTGGAAGTCACTGCCGCCGCTACAGAGCAGGCCAAACTCGTCGGCCAGGGCCTTGGCGGAGGTGACGGTGGTCTCGTCGTAGGAGGAGTGCATGACCTCCATGCCTACAAGGCCCGCCTCCACGGCCCGGGGGAGGGCTTGGCGGACGGTCGCCTCCTCCATATACTGGAGGGGGTGCGCCCAGACGGGGACGGCGCGGATGCTCCGCAAAAAGCGGATGGTGTCGAAGAAATCGGGGCGGGTCGGCGGGGTGTAGTAGCCCATGCCCTCCCCCAGAAGGGTATGGAAGGCGGCCTTGACTGAGGGGACGTAGCCCCCTGCCAGCAGGGCCTTGGCGATCAGCGCGCGGTTGACGTTGCCGTCGGGGGTGGAGGCGCGTATGGCGTTATAGTCCACCCTGTAGCCGTCGGCGGCCAGACGGGCCACCAGATCGCGGTTGCTCTGCTCCTTGCGGGTGAGGTAGTCCTCGGTGAGGGCGGTGACGGCGGCGAAGGCCTCGGTAGGGATGAAGAGACCCAAGAGGTGGATCTCCTGCCCTTGGTAGACGGTGGACAGCTCGGTGCCCGCCACGGCGGTGACCCCTTGCTTTTCGGCCTCGTTCAGAAAGTCCCAAAGACCCGAGACGGTGTTGTGGTCGGTGAGGGCGACGGCGGTGAGGCCGAGAGACTTGGCCATAGCGATGATCTCGGCGGGGGTGAGGGTGCCGTCGGAGTGGGTGGAGTGGAGGTGGAGGTCGATGGGCATGGGTGGCTCCTTTCGGGGTTGGTCGGATGTATCTATTATAGCACAGGGAGGGGGATTTGTAAAGGGAGGGGAAAAGAAAAAAGCCACCGAGGGGGTGGCTATGGAGCGGTGGGATCACTCCTCGGAGACGTGCTTTCCGACCGAACCGTCGCGGTTCACATAGTGGTCGTCCACGATCTCGCGGAAGCCGCCGCCGAAGGACCAGTCTTTGGATTCGACCCAGGAAAGGAAGGCGTCGGTGAAGTCGTCCAGGGTGGTGTCGGGGGGGACTTCAATGCAGCCGTGGAGCTCTATTTCTTTGCGGGAGGGGTTTTGACGGTTCATTATGATCTCTCCTTTGCTGTGTTAATGGAGGCGATCAGCATAACACGAATACTTGCGCAGGCGGAATCCAGAGATTTATACTCCGCTTCGTTCAAATAGTTTGTTCTGCATAGTAGCTCCAGCCAATAGCCTGTTTCGTTGGCTTCCTTGAGAGCGATTTGAAGCTTGGCAATGAAATCAGCTTTTCCGTGGGCGTATTGTGCTTCACGAATATTGGCACCGATGGAGGTGCCACTTCGGCCGATTTGGTTGGAAATTATGGATTCTCGGTTTTCTTTAAGATATTTAACGAGATTGACGATGGAGACCGCAAAATCCATGGACTGTGTGCGGAGTTTGGATTCTGACATGGTTTGTTCCTCATTTAAGAATTATATGAGTGGATGGTTGTGAAGTTGCGGCGCGGCCGCAGTGAAGTTTGGGCTTGCGCCCAAGTGAAGCGCAACGCCTACGGCTTATGCGTGAAGTACGTGTTCCGCTCCTTCTCGTCCCGTAGGACACTTCACGCACGAAGTGCGCTTCACGTCCGAAGGATCCTTCACGTTTCGCGTCAGCGGAACACTTAATTGAAGATTGATAACAAATTGCGTTTTGGGAGAACGAATGTGAAGTTGCGGCGCGGCCGCAGTGAAGTTTGGGCTTGTGCCCAAGTGAAGCGCAACGCCTACGGCTTATGCGTGAAGTACGTGTTCCGCTCCTTCTCGTCCCGCAGGACACTTCACGCACGAAGTGCACTTCTCGTCCGAAGGATCCTTCACGTTTCGCGTCAGCGGAACACTTAGTTGAAAAAAACCAAGTCGTAAGACTTGGTTTTTTCTGGTGGGGGATGGTGGATTCGGACCACCGAAGTCAGTGACAACAGATTTACAGTCTGCCCCCTTTGGCCGCTCGGGAAATCCCCCAAATATGGAGCTGGTGAACGGAGTCGAACCATCAACCGCCTGATTACAAATCAGGTGCTCTGCCATTGAGCCACACCAGCAGTTGTTAATTACGTTCATCAGCGGAACGACGATATTATAGCACAACGGGAGGGTTTTGTCAAGAGGTTTTTGAAAAAAAGTTGAAATTATTTTGAGTTTTTTTGTGGGAGAGCAGAAATGCCATTGACAGTTATAGAAAAATGTGCTATAATACCCATATATGTGCTTTTTGGAGGTCTTTTCCATGAACCTTTCTCTGATCGTGACTCTGGTCGTCGCGGCCTACGCGGTGATCCTCGGGGTCATTTACATGCTGAAGGCGAGCAAGCGCAGCTGGGTCATGGCCATCGTGCGGATCGGCGTGACCGTAGCCTCTGCCATCGCCGCCATTCCCCTGACCCGTATGCTGGCCGATCTCACCGCCGACACGGTGTACGGCTTCCTGCGCCCCTACCTGGGGGACGAGATCGTCTCCTTCCTCGATCAGGTGCCCGTGGGTGCCGAGGGTATGCGGGTGCTGGCCGCCATGCTGGTCTCCCCCATTCTGTACCTGCTGGTGTTCCTGGTTCTGCGTTGGACCGTCTCTTTGGTGGTCTGGATCGTGGAGAAGTGTGTGCCCTTCCTGCGCCGCCGCAGTCTGCGGGGAGTCTCCATGCCTCTGGGCGCCGTGAACGGCATTCTGGTGGCTGTGGTCACCCTGATCCCTCTGTGCGGTTACCTGGCCTTTGGTACCCATCTGCTGGACACCGTGGTGGATTCGGGTATGATGGAGTCCTCGCTGGTGCGGGAGAATCTGCCTGACCTCACCGAGGAGGACGTGGAGGAGCTGTCGGGGGCTGTGAGCGAGCACCCCGTGATGGTCTGCGTTCACGGTACGGTGGGCGAGCCCATCTTCACCGCCCTGACCACCGCCGAGCTGGATGCCACCAACACCCACGGCACGGTCATGGAGATGAATCTGGATCGGGAGCTCTGCGGGCTTCTGGTCACCGCCTCCCGCGCTATGGACGTTATGGAGTCCTTTGAGAAGGCCGACTACACCCCCGCTGACAAGGAGCTTTTGTTCGCCACCGCCGATAGCCTCTTTGAGTCGGAGTGGATCCGTATGCTGGCCTCCGATACCCTGGTGGCTATGTCTGAGTCCTGGCTCCGGAACAAGCCCTTCGCGGGGATCGACCGCCCCGTGCTGGACGCGTCCCTGAATCCCACCGTCAACCATGTGCTGGAGATCTTTTCCACCGAGACCCCCGAGACCCTGGAGGAGGACATTCACGTCCTGCTGGATCTGGTGGGCGACATGATGGTCAACGACCTTCTGCAGGAGAACGCCGACTACACCGCCATGGTGCAGAAGATGGGCGAGAGCGGGCTTCTGACCGACATGGTGGATACCCTGCAAGCAAGCGAGCGGCTCCGTGTGCTGGCCGACGAGCTGAAGGCCTTGGCCATCCGTCTGGTGTCCAATATGCTGGGCGTGGATAAGCTCCAGAGCGGTGAGTACATGGATATGATGGGCAACGTGGCCTCTACCCTGACCGACGCGCTGAACCTCCCCGAGGCCGAGCGGGACGCCCTGCTTCTGAGCTCCATCAAGGAGAACTTCGCGGGACAGGGCTTTGACGTGCCCGACGACGTGGCGTTGAAGATGTCCCACCAGATGATCGACGAGCTGGGTGCCGACGGTGAGATCTCCCCCGACGAGCTGACCGAGTACATGGTGGAGCACGCCGAGGAGGGCTTTGACATTGTGGGCGACGCGGAGATCCCCGAGGAGCTGCCTGATCTGCAGCCCTGATCCGCGTATATACGAACAAAACAGGAGGACTCCTTGCGGGGTCCTCCTTTGATATTGGGCTCAGTCTTGCTCTTCCATTTTCTCGCGGAGGGCTTCCAGCTCGCTTTTGAGGTCCTCCACCTCGTCCAGGGCCTCCTCGGCGGTGCTTCGCGCGTCCTCCAGCTCACCCTCCAGGTCGGCGACGGCGGTCTCCAGCCGGGCGATCTTGTCCTCCAGACTGCTCATGAAGCCGCTGAGCTTGACTTTTGGGGTGCCCTCCAGCAGCTCGATTTGGGCGATCTCAAAGGAGGCGCCCTGGTTCTCGATGGGGTCGAGGCGCAGGCCCGTGAGGGTACCGTGCCAGGCGCCGCTTATGGAGGTGTCGATATAGATGTCCTGCATTTGGTCGGTGGCCAGGTAGTGGACGCCGATACAGCGTTGCTCGGTGTAGTCGTCACAGCCCTCGGTCTTGAAATAGAGCTTCATTTCGGCGTTGCAGTTGATGTTGCAGGAGGTGCGGTAGGTGCCTCGGTTGCGGTCGAAGAGGGAGGTCTTCATGCGGAGGTGGACGTAGCGGACCTTGCCGGCGTCGATGGAGAGGTCATCGTTTATGAGCATGGGGTCGTAGACCTGCTTTGTAATCTTGGCGGGGACGGAGGTAAAGGCTATGCCGACGGGGGATTCCACCTGTTGGGCGTTCTGTACGTAGCATCGCGGAGAGGCGTTGCCATCGGCTTTGGCTGTGAGCAGGGGGGACAGGTCGGCGACCAGCTCTCCTTTGTCGTTCATGAGGGCAACGTAGTCCACGGTGGTGGTGCCGTCTCCTACGTCGAAGGGGTCGATGCGCAGGCCGGTGAGGGTGCCGCAGAACAGGGAGCTTTGCAGGTGAATATTCACGTTGCACCAGTTGCCCACGGGGTAGCCTGACCGCGCGCATTTGTGTCCGTCCCAGTTGGGGTTTTCCTCGGTGGTGTAGAACACGAACAGATTGAGCTGGCGATAGGGGAAGGTTCCATTGGAGGATAGGTGGATGAGCAGGTGCATGGGGCTTTGGATCTTCACCGAAAGGCCTTCCAGAATGAGCTGAGGGTCAACGGCGGTGTGTACTGTCCGCTCTATGGGCGTAGCCTTGCAGACCAGCTCGGCGGTCTCGTCCAGTATGCAGAGCCCGTCGGGCTTCCACTTCTTCTTTTCCTCGGCGGTCATTTTGGTGAAGTCAAAGCTCGCCACGCGGGGGGCGTTACGAAGCATGATCTCTCTGGTGGCGTTGTCGTCTTTTTCGGTGAGCATGGCGAGAAGGCTCTCCAGGGAGCTGATCCGTGACTCCAGCTCGTTTTCCCGTGCCTTGGGGGAGGAGAGGCCCAGCAGCTCGTCGGCGGAGACACCGAAGAGTCTTGCGATCTCGGGGATCAATTCCAGGTCGGGGTTGGCGACGCCCCGCTCCCATTTGGAGACGGCCTGGGGGGAGATGACCAGCCTGGAGGCCAGCACCTCTTGGGTCATGCCCGCGTCACGGCGGAGCTCCGCGATCTTTTCACCGATGTTCATGTGTGTATCTGCCTTTCTGTGGGTGTTGTGAGGTTCTGCTTTTATTGTACCATATTCGGGGGAAAAGTCAATAACTTGTTTTTCGGTTTGCTCAACCAACGGTTTAGAGGGGGGATATCTGCGGAGGGATGGGGGGCTCTTGTGTAAATTTGGGTTTATCGGGGCGATAAACCCAATAATGAATAATGAATGATGAATAATGATGAATAATTGTGGACGGAAACCTTCGGTTTCCCGCATTTTATATCAAATCAATGGAGAAATCCGTAGGATTTCAACCGAAATTATTCATTATTCATTAGCCGCTTGCGGCGACTTCATTATTCATTATTCATTAGCAGTT
>JAFULU010000326.1 GCA_017483125.1 Clostridia bacterium | reverse complement strand
GAACCGAAGGTTCTGCACCTCAACTTGCCCGAAGGGCAAATTTCACACTCGCTTGCGAGTATTTCACATGCGCTTCAGCGCATATTTCACGCGCGCAAGCGCATTTCACTTGGGTTTAGCGCGGAGCGATAAACCCAAATACTTCCTCCATTCCATTTCCCAAAACTTTTCTCCCCGAATATACTTGACAGAACCCGCGAATCATAGTATAATGGTAGCGGAAAAAATCAAAAGGAGGTTTCATCATGAAGAAGGTTACCAAACAGACCGTCATCGGCGACATTCTGGACGCCGCTCCCGATACCGCCGTTTTCTTCCTGGAGATCGGTATGCACTGCCTGGGCTGCCCCATGTCCCGCGGTGAGTCCATCGAGGAGGCCTGCGCCGTCCACGATACCGACGCCGACGCTCTGGTGGAGAAGATCAACGCTTTCCTCGCTGAGAACGCGTAAAACACCTACGGGACGGCTCCCTTTGTGCGAGCCGTCCCCTTACTTATGCTTGAAAGGGAACCTCCCATGTCCATAAAACTGACTCCCCGCCTCCTGACCGCCGTCCCCTACGTCCGCGGCGGCCGTCTTGTCGCCGACATCGGCACCGACCACGCCTACCTCCCCATCTACCTCTGCCGGCAGAGAAAGCTCACCCCCGTGACTGTAAAGAACGGCGAGACCCTCTGCGCCATCGCCGCCGACATCAACAAGGGCCCCGTGGAGCGCGCCGATCAGCACATCGCCGAGGCACGGCTGACCCCATACATACGAACCGTCCAAACCGACGGCCTGACGGGGCTGGACGCCTACGACCCCGAGGACATCATCATCTTCGGCATGGGCGGCGAGCTCATCGCGGCTATTCTGGAGGCCGCCCCCTGGGTCCATACGGCGGGAAAACGGCTGATCCTCCAGCCCATGACCCACGCCGAAAAGCTCCGGGAGTACCTTCTTTCGGCGGGCTACGCCATTGTGGGCGAGACCCTCTCCCGTGAGGGGGACCGCATCTACCAGACCCTCTGCGCCGAGCCTGCCCCCGAGGGCTACACCCCGCCCACCCTGTCTCCCGCTGAGCTGGCCGTGGGGCAGAAGAGCTTTCGCGTGACCGATCCCGAACAAAAAGCCCTCTACGCCGCCCTCATTGACAAGACCCTCCGCACCGAGACCTACATCCGCGACACCCGCAGACGGGCGGGGCAGAAGACCCCCGAGCAGGATCTGTTGGTGGTGTCGCTGACGGCGCTCAGGAATCAACTGTAAGGAGAAACACCATGACCATCCGCGAATTCTACGCCGCCCTGGAGCAAAGACTCCCCCGCTCCCTCTCCTGGGACTGGGACAACGACGGCATCTCCTGCGCCCCCGACCTTGACGCGCTCGTGACGGGTGTTTTGATCGCCCTGGACCCCACCGAGGACGCGGTGGAGGCCGCCATTGCGTCGGGCTGTAATATTCTGCTCACCCACCACCCCATGCTCTTCCGTGGGCTGAAGACCGTGGACGGCCACGATACCGGCTCCCGTAAGGTCATCCGCATGATCCGACACGGCATCACCGCCATGGCCTTCCATACCCGCCTGGATGCCGCCGACGGCGGAGTCAACGATTGCCTCGCCGCCGCCCTGGGGCTGACCAACATTGAACCCTTCGGGGACAACGCCAACCCCGCAGGCAAGCCCATCGGCCGCATGGGCGACCTCCCCGCCGAGATGACCGCCGACGCCTTCATCGAGACCGTCAAGACCGCCCTGGATCTCCCTGTTGTGATCTTCGCGGGCTGTGGCAAGCCCGTCCGCCGCGTGGCTGTGGTTGGCGGCGCGGGGGATGACGATATCTTCGCCGCCGTGGCCGCGGGAGCCGACACCTACGTCACGGGTGAGCTCCGCTACCACCAGCTCTGCGACGCGCCCTACGGAGATATCAACCTCATCATGGCGGGTCACTACCACACCGAGGCGCCCGTCCTCCCCCGCCTGACCGAGCTGTGCGGAGAGATCTGCCCCGAGGCCCCCGTCCGCGTGGTCAAGACCACCCTCATCGAGGTGCGGTGATATTTTCAAAAAGCCATATCCGACAATGGGTTATGCCCATGTAACCCTGTTTCGGTTCATGCTGGGTTCACAGACCCGCTGTATCCTATAGAAGTGCCCCGCCGTTTTCCAATCCATAGAAAAGAAGGTACCCCCGTGAGCAAAAAGCCCTTTCACCTCATCCTCGCCCATGTCATCCGCATAATTTCCG
>JAFULU010000325.1 GCA_017483125.1 Clostridia bacterium | reverse complement strand
TTCTTTCAGGGAACAAACTCACCGACAAACCCAAAGTTTAAATCCATCCAAACAAAATCGCACAGTACCAATGGGCACGGTGCGGTTTTTGTGGGGGAAATTGCAGTTTATCGGCGGGGTTCCTCGTGAGCCTTCCCCAGCGGGGAAGGGGGACCGCAAAGCGGTGGATGAGGAGAGTGAATTACGGTTTGGTATCGGGTATAATTTCTCTTGGCGTATCAAAGACTTTACGTATACACCCGTATGAAAGATCAAACCCGCTCTCCTCATCCACCACCTGCGGTGGTCCCCCTTCCCCGCTGGGGAAGGCTCATGGAGAAACCCACCGACAAACCCAAATTTGAAATCCATCCAAACAAAACCGCACCGTACCAAACAGCACGGTGCGATCTTTTTGTTTGTGCGTCCTTCCCTCTCACGCCGCCATATCGCGGTATCGGTGGAAGTCGCAATGAAGGACGGTGGACTCCATGCGGAAGGGTGCGGTGTAGGTCTCTGCGTACAGGACGGGCAGGATCCTCGCCCCGCGCGCCGCGATGGGAGCGTTGGCTACGGGGACGTAGGGAGTGGGGTTGTAGTCGTACTTGCTGGAGATGGCACCGCCGCCCGTGATGTTGCCGAACATCTCGCCCCAGCCGCCGTAGTAGTTCAGGTACTCCTGAAAATCGTTGTAGTGGTTGTAGGTGTAGAAGACGTACTTCTCGTCGGGCTCGATGATGGCGTTGCCGTTACGGTCGAAGCGGGCGTAGACGATGCGGGCCGCGCCGCGGGTGATCTTGGAGCCGTTGTTGTAGATGGTGGCGTAGTAGCCGGGGTCGCAGTCGGTGCCCGTGGTGCCGATGTCCATCTCGTAGTAGGTGAGGTCACCGCCGCAACCGCTGATGCGGGGCAGCTCGGGCTCGTAGGGGTACTTGGAGGTGCTGCCGCTGAACTTGGTGTGGTTGACGCGGAGGTACTCCCCCCAGATGCTGGAGGAGGGACTGGTCTTCTTACTGGTGGAGTGGTTGGCGGGAATATCACCGAAGGCCCAGACGTAGGCCGCCACCTCCTCCAGGGTGATGTATGCGCCGCCACGGTAGACACGGAAGACCTCACGGCCGTAGGCATCCACCACCACGTAGGTGTTCTCGTCGACGTAGTAGGGATCGTTGTTCTTGATGTACTTCCCGTCCTGCATGGGACGGTAGTCCGAGATGATGGGGGCTTGGTCGGGGACATAGTCGTAGCCCGAAAGCTGACCGTTCTGGGTGCGGTTCAAGGCTTCCTCGTAGCTGCCCGCGGGTTTGTAGCCCTCGGGGGAGCGCTCGGCCTCGATGATGACGGTTGGCGGGGGAACCTCAGTCTCGGGATCGGTGTCGGTGGGAAGATCGGTGTCGGAGGGAGGATCGGTCTCGGTCGAAGGATCGGTCTCGACAGGGGGATCAGTCTCGGCGGGAGGGTCGGTCTCGACAGGCGGATCGGTCTCGGTCGGAGGATCGGTCTCGGCAGGGGGATCTGTCTCGGTCGGAGGATCGGTCTCGACACCGGTGTCGGTGGGAATCTCGTGTTCGACA
>JAFULU010000029.1 GCA_017483125.1 Clostridia bacterium | reverse complement strand
TTGAAGGGGCAGATGTTGGAGGCCATACCCACCGCGATACCCATGTTGGGAGTCACCAGGACGTTGGGAAAGGTGGTGGGGAGCAGGACAGGCTCCAGCATGGTGCCGTCGTAGTTCTCCACCATGTCCACGGCGTCCTTGTCAATGCCCTTGAAGATCTCGGTGCAGAAGGGCTCCAGCCGCGCCTCGGTGTAACGGGGAGCCGAGGCCTTCATGTTGGAGGAGTACTGCTTACCGAAGGCACCCTTGGAGTCCACGAAGGGGTGGAGCAACGCCTCGTAGTCACGGGTCAGGCGCACCATGGTCTCGTAGATACCCGCGTCGCCGTGGGGGTGGATGGCCATGGTACGGCCCGCGATGGTAGCGGATTTCATGCGGGGACCGTTCATCAGTCCCATCTTGTACATGGTGTACAGGAGCTTTCGGTGGGAGGGCTTGAAGCCGTCGATCTCAGGAATGGCGCGGGAGACGATGACTGTCATGACGTAGGGCATGTAGTTGGTCTCCAGGGTCTCGGTAATGGGCTGGTATCGGATGGGAGCGGGGGGCAGCTCCTCGATCACGGGTGTCTTCTTTTTCTTTGCCATAAATATCTATATCCTGTTCAATTATTTTCAGTAAGTAGTCGGTGTATTAAACCTTTTGAATGGTGTGCGCGGCGGCTCGGATCATGCGGTTGTACAGCGCCAGCCCCAGCCCGTCCAGAGGAGGCAGATGGGCGTACATGACCGATGCCTCCGCCTTGTCGGCCTCGCGGAGGAGGGAGAAGAGACAATGGGCCTGAGTGGCAAGATCATCTCTCCCGCCCACGGGGAAGAGATTCTCGTTTGTGAGGTGGGGCATCTCCTCCAAATAGCAGAGGATGGCGCAGGACCTCTCCGCCTGCTCCCTTTGCAAAAACGCCAGCACGTCCTCGGGGGTGCCGTCCAACAGCACCAGCGGGGTGGAGGGGGCGTAGTGCTTGTACATCATACCGGGGGACAGGGGACGCTCACCCTCCTTCAGCTGCTCCAGCACGGCAGGGGCGATGACCACCCGCTCGCACACGCAGGTCAGGGCGTCGGCGGTGATGGCACCGGGACGGAGCAGGGTCAGGTACTCCCCCTCGTGATCGTGGCCAATGCTCACGATGGTGGACTCCAGCCCGATGTCGCTCTCCCCGCCGTCAATGATCATGTCCACACGCCCCGACAGGTCGGTGATGACGTGCTCCGCCACGGTAGGGGAGGGCTTACCCGACAGATTGGCCGAGGGCGCGGCCACGGGAAAGTCCCCGCAGGCCTTCAGCAGGGCATGGGCGATGGGATGGTCGGGACAGCGCACCGCCACGGTGTCCAGCCCTCCCGTGGTGGCGTAGGGGATACAGTCCCGCTTGGGAAGGATCACCGTCAGAGGCCCCGGCATGAAGGCCGCCGCCAGACGGAAGTACAGGTCTCCCGCATGGGCGTACTTGTCCGCCTCGGCGGGCTCGTGGATGTGGATGATGAGGGGGTTGTTGGAGGGACGGCCCTTGGCGGCGTAGA
>JAFULU010000324.1 GCA_017483125.1 Clostridia bacterium | reverse complement strand
CGCGGTCCCCCTTCCCCCAAGGGAAGGCTTACGTCAATGCCCCGCTTCCTCTGTAACAATTCAAAAAAACATTGTCTGATAAGAAAATAGTGCGGTTTCCTCAATGAGCCTTCCCTTGGGGGAAGGTGGCACCCGCAAACGACGGGTGACGGATGAGGGGAAGGGGGCGGTTCTCATCTTATTATACCGATAAACCCCAATTTACCGTTCTTCGACCCTGATCGCGATCGCCGACAGATCATCCTCCGACCCCGCCGTCAACGCCCGCTTGATGATGTCCCGCCGCAGAGAATCCATGCTGTCGGGCATGGGAGCCGAGAGGAGGTCAATGAGCCACGGGCACTCGTCGTTGCCGAGGGTGATGCCGTCGCTGACCATGACCACCACGTCCCCGGGGTGGGTGCGGAAGCGGAGGAGGCGGGAGGGAGTGTCCCGCAGGATCCCGATGGGGAGGGTGGGGGAGTGGAGCTTGTAGACCATCCCCTCCCGCACCACGTAGGTGGGGGCCGCGCCGTTTTTGGCGAAGACCGCCCGCCCGTCCATGAGATCCAGCTCCATGAGATCCACCGTGGCCGAGCATTCGTCCCCCGTCCCCGTGTTCTTGGAGCGGATATAGCCGTCCAGCATCCGCAGAGACACCTCCACCCGATTCCCCGCCGAGAGCATCTTCTCCAGGAACATGGCGCAGATATCCGAGGTCAGGGAGGCGTCCTCCCCCGACCCCATGCCGTCGCTGATGAGGGCGTAGAAGCAGGCGTCCCCGTTGCCGAAGACCGCGATGTGATCCCCGCAGACGGCGGGGGGCTGGTATGACCCCGCGGGGGTCTCGTGGGTCAGCACCGACGGGGGTACGTCCTCCGCGGGACGGTCGGCGGGGAGGGTACTGCCCGCGTAGGCCACCTTGAGCTTGGCCTCGGAGGTCAGAGTCATCACGGCGGAGGCGCCGCCGTCCTCCCCCTCGTCGAAGGCGGGAGCGGTCATGGGACAGCCTACCAGCTCCCCGATGCGCGCTCGGACGGTGGGAAGCTTGTCCGCCACCGCCTCAAAGCCCGTGCCCCGCACGATCACCCGTTGCCGACCGCTCCCCCGTTTTCCGCCGACCACCACGCCCTGCACGCCCACGCCCTCACCGCGCAGGTATTCGTAGATGGCGTCGGCGGCCTCGCGGTTGCAGGCGAAATCCTCCTCGGCGCGGCTGTCCTCCTCCAGAGCGGCGGCCAGAAGGGAGGCAAAGGCGGCGTAGTCGGCGGCGAAGACCTCGGTGCGCTCGCTCCGCAAGAGGTTTTCGGTCATGCGGGAGCACCGCCCGTTGATGTCAGCCACAATGTCGGTCATGTAGGGGCAGAAGTCCGAGAGACTGTCGGGTAGGGATTCCACCGAGGCCTGCCCCGCCACGTGGAGCTGGGAGGCCAGGCGGGTCTGCACCTCCAGGGTGCGCTCGTACTCGGCACCCCAGCAGATGTCCCGATCCTTGCAGTGGGCGCACTGCTTCGCAAAGCTTTCGTCGCAGATGCGGCGGAGATCCAGCATCCGCGGCCGCTTGAGTCGGCTGGACAGATCGTAGAACCGCCGCGACAGCGTCCCGAAGGCGTCCGACAAGGCCCTCATGCGGGCTCTCTGGGCCTCGGCGCGGGAGGTGGCCGAGAGGGAGGCGGCCACGGCTTGGTTGAAGGACTCCACTTCACGGTCGGTAGTCTCCTTCCGTCCGCTGGGGAGGAGGGACCAGATCTTTTCCACGACGAAGTACAGAGGCATGGCCAGGAGTATGGCGGGGAGCTGGGCGGTCAGGGTAGAGATCCCCTCCACCGTGGCGCACCACACCGCCCCCACGGCGCACCCGCCCATGACCCCCACGCGGTGGGAGATATACCGAAGCAGGGCATAGCATCCCGCGCAGAGAACAAACACGGGAGCCAGACGGGGGGAGACCGCCAGCCCGCAGATCACCCCCGCCGCCACCCCGGGTATGACCCCCAGACGGGCAGAGGCCTGCAGAGTCAGAAGCAAACCTAAAAGAGTGGAAAGCCGCACCTGCAATATGGCCTCCCCCGCGGGGAATACAAAGCTCCTTGCGGAGTAGACCGCCGCCGCCGTCAGAATGCAGACCGACAGAATGGGGAGGGCGTGGTATCGCTTCCAAATCGTTTCCCCGTTGCGGAGGGTGAGGGGAGACCTTACCGTGGGGGGAGCCTCCTCGGAAGGGAGAACGGGGGCAAAGAGCAGGGTCAGTCCCGTCTCCCCGAAGCAGGAGACCAGCAGGAAGGTGAATACGGGGGATAAGAGGGTCATGACCCCCGCCGTCAGCAGATCGTAGATATGAAAGCCCCCCGTGACTACCGCGCTGAGTCCCGCCGCCAGCCCGCAGACCCCCGCCGTCAGCATCCGCAGGAAGGGATGCTCGGCAAAGAGGGGGACGGGAGGGCCGTCAAAACGGGGGCGGGGGGGCTTGTCCCGCTTGTGAGCGGCGGCACCGTTATGTAGGTACGGGTCTTCCTTTCCCTCGTAGTAGTCGGTCTCGGTGTCCCCCGCGGGGGAGGTCTCCCCCGTCAGCCCCAGATTGAGCTTGAAGGACTCCCAGCAAAGGAGCAGGTAGGTCCGTCCGCCGCAGGGACGGCCGTCGGGGAGAGACGGAGGATCCACGAAAAAGCGGATCACCAGCCGCAGAATGACACAGAGGAGGTAGACCCCCACCCAGGCCCACCCCGCCAGAGTCACGGGGCGCAGAGCCGCGGACAGGAGCAGTCCCCCCAGCACGTACCACGTGTAGGAGGAGGCCGCCGCCAGAAGTCCCAGCCCCAGCGGTGCTGCTCCCGCGAGCAGAGAGCAGGAGCCCAGCAGAAAGGCCGTGCCGAAAAAGACCCCGCCGCGGGCGAGCTCACCCAGAAGCCGTTGCCTCCTGCCCTTGACGGGCGCGCGGGGAGCGGCGGTGCGGTGGCGGATCTGGGAGAAGAGACGGTTTTCCATGGAGGCCTCCTTTGAAACGACGGTATTTGGATCCCTCCCCACGGGGAGAGCAGTCTTTTTTTCTATTATAAGCGGTCTCCCCCGAGCAAACTGTCGCAACCCGTCGCCCTCCCCGAAAAAATCCCCAAATCCCTTCGACTTTTCCCGTTTCGGTTGACAAAAGGGACAAAGTATGGTATAATGACCATAATAACCCTCTCGCGTGCGCGGTTGGTGGTGAATTTCACCAAATCGCGCGGAAAGGAACCTCCATGAAGCTGTTCAAGCGTATTGCCGCGACAACTCTGGCTTGTCTCATGATGCTGTCCACCCTCTGCGTCCTGCCCATATCGGCGGCGAAGTCCACCGCCGTGGCCGAGGGCAAGCTCACCCAGATCGTCTTTGGCGAGATCTACACCGACGCCGACAAGGGCACTGCTTTTAGCGGCAACCTCTATCTGGAAAAGAATCTCGGCCCCGCCTACTTCGACGGCGTCCGCAACGGGGACTGGTTCGAGTTCAAGCTGGACGTGGCCAAGGCGGGAGACTACCACTTCTGCTTCTCCTTCGGCTGGGTCGAGCCCACGGGCACCTATTCGGTGAGCGTGGACGGCGGGGAGCCCATCAAGCTCCAGAACACCGTCAAGGGCGTGGGCTGGCGGGACTGGACCGACTCCTCCGAGGCGCAGGTCAGCCTCACGGCGGGGGAGCATACCCTCCGCGTCACCATGGGCTGTGACGGCCCCAACCTCTACTCCATGAAGATCGCCCCCGTAGGCGTAGCCCTGAGCCAGGGCGCCACCAATATCCGCGCCACCCTCTGCGACGAGTCCACTTCCCGTGGTGCCGAGCAGATCGGACAGAATTCCGCGGTGCAGTTCAACTCCACCGTCCCCTTCGCGGGGATGTCTCTGACCTCCGCCAGCTGGAACAACAACATCGGCTCCATCCGTATGTCCCTCTTCAAGTGGGATACCTCCTACGACAAGACCCTGGGCGGTACTCCCATCGCCTCCGAGGACTTCGTGGACTTCGCCGATAACCTCACCCTGAAGTTCCTCTTCGACGAGGTGGCGGCGGGGGAGTACCTTCTCTACATGGAGAACATCACCGGCAACACCACCGAGGCCGTGGGCTACTGGGGCTACGCCGCCGCCCGGGAGAACGTCCGCGCCTACAAGGACAATTCCATCCATGACTTCTGCCCCGGTCTGGCCATCCTCTGCGGCGAGGAGGTTGCGGAACCCTTTGCCCCCATCAGCGAGATGGATCCCGGCGCAACCGACATCAATCAAACGGAGGGCGATATGTATCCCGACGGCGATATGATCGAATACAAGCTGAACGCCGACTCTAAGTACGGTGTCCAGTTCAAGACCGCGGCGGCCTTCGGCGGCTGTGAGGTCTACATCCCTACGGTCCCCGTGGGGGACAATACCCTGACCCTGGAGCTGTACAAGTGGAACGGCAACTACAGCGAGTCGGTCAAGGCCGCCCCCGTAGCCGCCAAGACCTTCCAGAACGTCCCCCGCAAGAACTGGGTCAGCCTGACGGGCGACTTTGAGGCGGGCGAGTACCTCTTCGTTATCCGAAACGGCACCCTGGGCATGACCGTGGCCATGGTGGAGGCACCCGCCGAGAAGGCCAACCACTACCTCCACACCGCCCGGGCAGGGGTCTCCTTCGTCACCCGCCTGATCGGTGACGGTAAGCTGGAAGTCCCCACCGCCCCCACCGCCCAGGACTTCATCACCAGCGACGCCTCCACCTGGGTAGGCACCGACGGTCTGGACCGCGACCTGACCACCTACGACCAGGCAAGCGGTGTCCGCGAGGGCAAGTACGTGGGCATCTTCTACCACACCTGGCACGTAGGCCACGCCTGGAACAAGCTGGTCAACGTCCAGAAGCTGGTGGAGCAGTACCCCGAGGCCATCAAGGACTACAAGCATTCCGCCTGGGGCAACGCCACCATCTGCTTTTGGAACGAGCCCATCTACGGCTACTACAACAACGGCGTGGACCGCTACGTCCTCCGCAAGCAGGCCGAGCTGTTGGCCGACGCGGGAGTGGACGTGGTCTTCTTCGATAACACCAACGGCACCGAGAACTATATGCAGGCCATCCTCACCCTCTGTGAGGTTTGGGCCGAGGCCCGCGCCGACGGAGTCAAGACCCCCCAGATCTCCTGTATGCTGAATATGTATGAGTACGGAGACACCGCCAAGCAGCTCATTGAGCTGTACGACGTGATCTACTCCAAGGGTCTGTATCAGGATCTGTGGTTCTACTGGGAGGATAAGCCCCTCATGCTGGGCTATCCGGATCATCTGAAGAAGATGGACAGAAAGGACGTCTTTGATTTCTTCTCCTACCGTCCCATCGACCCCGGTTATACCACCAACCGCGACCTCATTCTGGACAGCGATGTGTCCGACCCCGTGCGCTTCTCCCCCGAGGCGGGCTTTGAGCGCTACACCCAGTGGAAGTGGATCTCCATTTACCCCCAGCAGCAGATGAAGCACAAGAAGACCCGCGAGGTGGAGCAGATGTGCGTATCCGTCGCCCAGAACTGGTCCGCCAAGGTGGGTCTGACCCCCATGAACGCGGGGGATCACGTCTTCGGCCGCGGCTATACCGACAAGTACGGCGTCAACACCTCCGACGAGGCGGTGATGGCGGGCCTGAACATCGCCGAGCAATGGGAGTACGTGCTGGAGGTGGACCCCACCTTCGTCTACATCACCGGCTGGAACGAGTGGGTGGCGGGCCGCTACGAATCCATGTGGGGCGAGCCTAACGCCATCCCCGACAACGCCCTGGACGGCTACTCCCGCGACATCGAGCCCTCTACGGGTATGCTGAAGGACCACTTCTACAACCAGATGGTGTCCTACATCCGCCGCTTCAAGGGTGTGGCTAAGCAGGAGACCGCAACCCCCGCCGTCACCGACAGCGCGGCCATTGACTGGAGCGCCGTCACCCCCGTCTACCGCACCTACGCCCACAATACGGTCAGCCGTGATTACGACGGCTACAAGGGCTACCACTACGAGAATACCACGGGCCGCAACGACTTCGTGGAGTCCCGCGTGACCTACGACCGGGAGAACCTTTACTTCATGGTCAAGACCGCCGCCCCCATCACTCCCTACACCGATCCCGCCTGGATGCGCCTGTTCATCGACGTTGCAGGCGTGGAGGATGACAAGAATTGGGAGACCTTCGAGTACGTTCTCAACCGCGAGAATCCCACCGCCGACAAGGCCACCCTGGAGAAATCCACAGGCGGCTGGAAATGGGAGAAGGCGGCCGAGGTCAGCTACAAGGTGGAGGGCGATACCATGGTGGTGACCGTCCCCCGCGCCGCTCTGGGCATCGGTGAGGGTGACTTCACCGTCAACTTCAAGTGGAGCGACAATATGCAGACCGACGGAGATATTATGGACTTCTACGTGAGCGGCGACGTAGCCCCCGGCGCCCGCTTCAAGTACAGCTTTACCACTCTGGGTGCCAAGGCTGAGGGCACCGAGACCGAGCCCGCCGAGTCGGACACCACCCCTACCCCCGATACCGAGGCCCCTGTTGAGACGCCCACCGAGGAGCCTGAGACCGAAGCCCCCGCCAAGAAGGGCTGTAAGTCGGCTGTCTCCGCCGCTGTCCTGCCTGTGGCTCTGGCCGCCGCCGTGGCGGTTACCAAGAAGGGGAAGAAAAAGGAAGAATTGTAAACAAACGCCCCAACCCCTTGCATTTCCGTCCAAAAGATGCTATAATATCCCTGTACCCCTCAAAGGAGGTGAGCCCATGAAGCTCATGGAATCGGGACAGATGTATCTGGAGACCATTTACGTCCTGTCCAAGGAAAAGACCAGCGTGCACTCCATCGACGTCAGCGAGCATATGGGCTACTCCAAGCCCAGCGTCAGCCGCGCCATCGGAATTCTGAAAAGTGGCGGCTACGTGGAAATGGCCGAGGACGGCTCCCTGACCCTCACCGAGTCGGGGCACTCCGTCGCCGAGCAGATCTACGAGCGGCACACCATCCTCACCGAGTGTCTGGTTCGCCTGGGTGTGGACCGTGAGATCGCCGCCGAGGATGCCTGCAAGATGGAGCACGTCATCAGCGACGAGTCCATGGCCGCGCTGAAGAAATTCATCGAAGCATAAGAAACAACTCCCCGATAAGGTCTGTCCTTGTCGGGGAGTTTGCAAATGAACCGAAAATTTTTGTGATTCGGTAGCGTCACAGGCTACCCAAAGGAGGTACGGTATGAGAAAATACGAGCTGGTTGTGGTCGGCGGAGGCTTTGCGGGGGTGGCGGCGGCCATCGCGGCGGCGAGAGCGGGGGTAGACGTGCTGCTGGTGGACAAGGGCAACTGCCTCGGCGGCGCGGCGGTGACCTGCCTCGTCAGCCCCTTCATGCCCTACAGCACCGTCATCGACGGGGAGCGGGTGGATCTTTCCGCGGGGATCTTTACCGAGATCATCCGCCGCATGGAGGATCGGCACGCCATGGAGGGGGATCGGCACTTTCTTGAAGAGGAGCTGAAGTTCGTCCTGAACGACATGGTGCTGGAGGCGGGGGTCAGACTCCTGTTCCACGCGTACATCTTCAAGGCCGAGAAGCAGGATGGCCGTGTCACCTCCATTTCGGTGGCTACCAAGAGCGGGGAGATGAGGATCGAGGCCGACTACTTCATCGACGCCACGGGCGACGCCCAGCTGGCCTATCTGGCGGGCTGTCCCACCACCCTGGGCCGTGAGCCCGACCATCTCTGCCAGCCCATGACCCTCTGCTTCCGCGTGGGCAACGTGGACAGGGACCGCTTCTTTGCCAGCCGACCCAGATGGTCCCGGGTTCATGCCGAAAAGCTGGAGGCGGGCCAGCTCATCAACCCCCGAGAGAACATTCTGGTGTTCCATACTCCCATCCCCAACGTGCTTCACTTCAACACCACCCGCGTGGTGAAAAAGAACCCCACCTGCCCCGAGGACGTGACCGAGGCGGAGGTGCTGGCCCGACAGCAGGTGCAGGAGATCTACGATCTTCTCAAGGAGCACGCTGACGGACTGGAGAACAGCTACCTCATGATGACCGCCGCCGAGATCGGTGTCCGCGAGAGCCGCATGATCGTGGGGGACTACGTCCTCACCGAGGACGAGTGCAAGGACTGCACCCGCTTTGAGGACTCTATCGCCGCCAGCAACTACGAGATCGACATCCACAACCCCGAGGGGACGGGGACCAGCCACTACTTCTTCAAGCCGGGGGAGTACTATACCATCCCCTACCGCTGTCTGATCCCCAAGGAGGCCACCAACCTGCTGGTGGCGGGGCGGTGCATCTCCTCCGACCACGGTGCCCAGGCCTCCTACCGCATCATGCCCAACGTCTGCACCCTGGGCGAGGCGGCAGGCTCGGCTATGGGTTTGGCCGTGAAGCAGGGGAAGCAGGTGAGGGAGATCGACGTGAAGGAGCTGCAGGCCGAGCTGAAGAGGAACGGGGCGTTTATTGGGATCTGAGCGGAGCTTTGGTCGCTCAGGGACGTCTGGGTTCAAATTGGGGTTTATCGGTGGGTTTCCTCGTGAGCCTTCCCCAGCGGGGAAGGGGGACCACCGTAGGTGGTGGATGAGGAGAGAGGGTTTGTTTTTTCGTACGGGTGTATACGGAAACCCCCTT
>JAFULU010000323.1 GCA_017483125.1 Clostridia bacterium | reverse complement strand
GTCGGCGGGTGCCACCTTCCCCCCAGGGGACGGCAAGCACGAGGAAATGGGAGCTTTCCCTCATCACCAAAACTATGTTTTTCTTTTGGCTTCAACGAAAAGAACGGTTTCCGCATACCCTTGCCTTCCCCTAGGGGGAAGGTGCCGATCAGCTCTGCGGCGGGAGGCGGATGAGGGTCACACTCCCCATTTCCGCTCGGTTCCGTCAGCCCAACAAACCCATATATGAAAGAAAGGAACCAACATGAAACAATATACTGTAACCGGCATGACCTGCGCCGCCTGTCAGGCGCGGGTGGAGAAGGCCGTCACCGCCGTCCCCGGGGTACAGGGGTGCGCCGTCAGCCTCCTGACCAACTCCATGGGGGTGGAGGGCACCGCCGAGCCCGCCGCCGTCATCCAAGCCGTGGAGAAGGCGGGGTACGGTGCTTCCCTCAAGGGTGAGGGGAGTGGATCCCCTTCCCAAAAGCCCGCCGAGGATGCTTTGGCGGACAAAGAGACCCCTGTCCTGCTCCGTCGGCTGATCTGGTCGGTGGGGTTCGTGGTGATCCTCATGTACGTGTCCATGGGGCACACCATGTGGGGCTGGCCGCTCCCCGCCGTCATTTCCGAGAATCCCATGGCCATCGGGCTGACCCAGATGCTTCTGGCCGCCGTGGTCATGGTCATCAACCAGAAATTCTTTATCAACGGCGTGAGGGGTGTCCTGCACCTGTCCCCCAACATGGATACCCTGGTGGCCTTGGGGTCGGGGGCGTCCTTCGTGTACAGCACCGCCGTTCTGTTCCTCATGTCCGCCGATCTGGTGGCGGGGGATCCGGCGGGGGCGTTCCACCGTCTCCACGGGCTGTACTTTGAGTCCGCCGCCATGATCCTGGCCCTCATCACGGTAGGTAAGCTGCTGGAGGCGCGGGCCAAGGGCAAGACCACCGACGCCCTGAAAAGTCTCATGAGCCTGACCCCCGACAGAGCCACGGTTCTGCGGGACGGTGTGGAGGTGGTGATCCCCGCCGCCGAGGTGAGAAAGGGTGACCGCTTCGTAGTCCGCCCCGGTGAGCGCATCCCCGTGGACGGAGTGGTGCTGGAGGGGGAGAGTGCCGTGGACGAGTCGGCCTTGACGGGGGAGAGCGTGCCCGTGGACAAGACCGTTGGATCGGGCGTGTCCGCCGCCACCCTCAACCGCTCGGGGCATCTGGTCTGCGAGGCCACCCGCGTGGGAGAGGACACCACGCTGGCGGGGGTCATCCGTCTGGTCAGTGACGCCGCCGCCACCAAGGCTCCCATCGCCAAGATCGCCGACAAGGTATCGGGGGTGTTCGTCCCCGTGGTCATGACCATCGCGCTGGTCGCCTTCGGGGCGTGGATGCTGGTGGGGGAAGAGGTAGGCTTTGCCATAGCCCGCGGCATTTCGGTGCTGGTGATCTCCTGCCCCTGCGCCTTAGGGTTGGCGACTCCCGTGGCCATTATGGTAGGCAGCGGCAAGGGCGCGAAGAACGGCATTCTCTTCAAGACCGCCGAGTCCCTGGAGCTGGCGGGGCGGGTGGATACCGTGGTGCTGGACAAGACGGGCACCGTGACCGAGGGCAAGCCCCGTGTGACCGACCTCCGCTTGGAGGGGGACGAGGCTACCGCCCTGCGGACCATCTACTCCCTGGAGGTCATGAGCGAGCATCCCCTGTCCGCCGCCATCGTGGAGTATGCCCGTGAAAAGGACTTGACCGCTCTGCCCGTGATCGGCTTCAAGGCTCTGCCCGGGCGGGGTCTGGAGGGCTCTGTGGAGGGGCGTATGATCCGCGAGGGCAACCGCGATTTGATCCGTGGCTATGCTCCCATCCCCGCCGCCGCGCTGGCCGCCGCCGAGGAGTTCGCGGAGGAGGGCAAGACCCCTCTGTTCTTCTGCGCTGACAAGGAGTTTTTGGGTGTGATCGCCGTGGCCGACACCGTGAAGGCCGATTCCCCCGCCGCCATTCGGGGCATGAGGGAGATGGGACTTCGGGTGGTCATGCTGACGGGTGACAACCAAAAGACCGCCGCCGCCATTGCCCGTGAGGCGGGAATCGACGAGGGCAACGTGATCGCGGGGGTACTGCCCGACGGCAAGGAGGAAGTGATCCGCTACCTGCAACGCCACGGCAAGGTGGCCATGGTGGGGGACGGCATCAACGACGCCCCCGCCCTGACCCGCGCTGACGTGGGCATCGCCATCGGGGCCGGCACCGACGTGGCTCTGGACGCCGCCGACGTGGTGCTGGTGAACTCCCGCCTGTCCGACGTGCCCGCCGCCATCCGCCTCTCCCGCGCCACCCTGCGGAATATCCGCGAGAATCTGTTCTGGGCCTTCTGCTACAACTCTCTGGGCATCCCCCTGGCGGCGGGTGTGTTCATCACCCTCTGGGGCTGGGAGCTGAATCCCATGTTCGGGGCGGCGGCCATGTCCCTGTCCAGCTTCTGCGTGGTGACCAACGCCCTGCGGCTGAATCTCACGAACATCCGCAACCCAAAGACCTACCGCCGCAAGGCCAGGGTCTATCCCCCCATTGAGATCCAACCCAATCAAGCAATAGAAAGTGAGGAAAGTACGATGAAAAAAACAATGAAGATCGAGGGCATGATGTGCCCCCGCTGTGAGGCTCACGTGGTCAAGGCTCTGAAAGCCGTCGAGGGTGTGACCGACGCCGTGGCCGATCACAAGGCAGGCACCGCCGTGGTGACCCTGGCGGCTCCCGTGGAGGACGCCGTGCTGAAGGCCGCCGTGGAGGCGGAGGAGTATCCCGTGCTGGGGATCGAGTGATCAGCCCGGGCGCGTGAAAAGGAAAAGGCACCGTCTCTTTTGGGGACGGTGCCTTTTCTTTGCGGGTGCACTTTACAGGATGCGGGTGCCCATCTGCTTTTGCCGTTTGGCAATCTCCTTCTGCTCCTCATAGGTGGTCTCGGCATGGCAGGAGGGGCAGACAAACCGGGCTTTTGTGACCGAGATCGAGCCCTTGGGCAGGGTATCCAGATCGAAGACCTCTATTTCCGCGGCGGCGTAGTCGGGGTCTCCCGGGGTCAATGTTCGCGTGACCTTTTGGATCTTCAACTGCTGACCGCATTGGTGGCAGTAGAATCTCTTGGCCAGCATGGCAAGGGGGATGGAGGCGGTTGCGCCTGATTTCATGATGGAATCTCCTTTCAGATAATGGGGTTACGGTTCCGTCACCATTATAGCAGAACTGTGGGCGCTTGTCAACCCTTGGGGTCAAAGCTCACGTCACCATCGGTGCAATGGACGGTGATCGCATCGGAACACCACTTCTCATGCTTCTCGATGGCCTCCCACTCGGCCATAGTACCCGCGTAGGAGACCTCGTCTCCGTACAGGCCCTGCTCGCCGATGTAGGTGATGCCGTGGGGCAGGGTGGTATCCACGAGGGGTCTGTTCAGGGCGCCATCCTCGATGCGGGACAGGCGGCTGTTCTCCCCGAAGACCACCTTCAGATGGCTGTCCGAGACGAAGGCGTATGCGCCCAGGAGGGTCACGCTGTCACCGATATGGAGGGCATCCAAGCTGCGGATATCCGCAAATGCGTTGGCGCCCACCTCGGTAACGCCCTCGCCCAGGGTGACAGACTTCAAGGCGGAGGGGGAGAAGGCGCGGGCACCGATGGTCAGGCCGTCTCCCGTCAGGGTCAGCTCGGTGAGGCCGTAGCACCCCGCGAAGGCCTCGTCACCGATGCGGCGGAGGGTGTTTTGGGGCCAGGTCATTTCGGTGATCTCGCGGCAGTAGGCGAAGGCGCGGTCGCCGATCTCGGTCAGGGTGGTAGGAAGAGTCAGAGAGGTAGCGCGGGCGTGGCAGAAGGCGTTGGCGCCGACGGTCTCGATGCCCTCCTCCAGCACGATGCTCTGCACAAAGAGGGCGTTATCCGTGACCGTCTCGGTGCCCACGGGCTTGCCGTCCCAGGTCAGGGTCATGCCGTTCCCGGATACCAGCTCCTGCATCCTCTTTTCTCCCTCAAGGGCGGTGTAGTCGGGGGTAGCCTCGGCGATCCAGAGGGCCAGCTTGGGGATCTCCACGTCAGCGACTATGGCTCCATCCAGGATATAGAAGTCGGTCACAGCCGCCCAGGGGAAGGCGTCCAACAGGTCGTTCTTGAGATTTTCGGTGGAACAGTCGTCAACGTTCTTGTAGTAATAGTAGGACTCAAAGCTCCGAGCCGTGGCGGAATCCTTACCGTAATGGGTGCGGATGCGGTACAGAAGCACCTCAAAGTCCTCGGGGAGGAGGACGCGGGGAACGTTGATATAGCCGAAGCCGTCGGGGTTCTCCACGGCGGTCACCCGCTCACCCGCGGGGGATACGGCGGGGATGGTCAGTGTGAAGGCCTCCCGGTACTTGGGATTGACCTTGATGTCGCTGACCTTGCAGGTGCCGTCGCCGTTGGAGGAGAAGACCAGCTCGTAGGGGTCTCCGATCTCCTCGGGTGGTGCTTCGGTCTCTTGGTCGGTGCTATCGGGGGTGTCGGCGGGGGCGCTGCTTTCGGTGGCGGGGGTGGTGTCCCGGGGGTCGTCCTCATGGGCGATACGGACTATGGTGTACACAAGACCGGCGAGGGAGAAAAGGCAGACGATCGGGATCAGAATGCGCCACAGGCGTTTGTTTTCTTTCATGGTTGGTTCCTCCTTGGGATCGGTGGTTGAGTGGGGGCGAGATGTTCAAATTGGGGTTTGTCGGTCCGTTCCTTTGCCTTCCCCAGCGGGGAAGGGGGACCGCAAAGCGGTGGATGAGGAGAGTGAATTACGGTTTGGTATCGGGTATGATTTCTCTTGGCGTATCAAGGACTTTACGTATACACCCGTATGAAAGACCAAACCCGCTCTCCTCATCCACCACCTGCGGTGGTCCCCCTTCCCCGCTGGGGAAGGCTCACGGAGAAACCCACCGACAACCCCAAATTTGAAGCATCCCGCAATCGGTAAGATCGCATTAAATGGGTATTTCTACTCTATAAGACACCAAAACACCCCGAAATCTTACAGACTTTTCAAAATTTTTCTAAAAGATCTTCGTTTCAATGACAAAGTTGGTCTCCTGCTTGGTCGGCAGGGCGGAGGGGCCTTTTCGGTAGATATACTCCACCCCGCTGATATCTCCCCTCTCGTCCTCCAGGATACGCAGGGTGGCTACCCGCTCGGTGGGCGGGGTCTCCTTCGCCAGGAACGCGAGGCGGTCGTACCAGGCGGTGACGTCGTCGGTCGCGGCGGTGCCTCCGTAGAGGTCGGTCTTGCTCAGCTCGGCAAGACTCAGGCGGCGCTTGGACTCGATGGCGGCGAGCAGGCGGTCCAGAGGTGTTTTTCGCTTGGCCATGGGTGCTTGTCTCCTTCCTTTGGTATTGGGTGGGGGATGTGAGTCCCCCTCGGATGGGTACAGTATAGCACAAAAATGCAGGCAAACGGCGAAAGTGGGATAATCGGTCACGTTTTGGGATAATCGGTAGGCGGGGGAGGGGGTGGGATGATTGACAAGGGGGGCGGGATGTGGTATAATAGGAGCAGATGATCTGGTAAACAATCAGATACAAAGATACAAGATACAAGATAAAGGCCGACTCAGGCGTGTATCTTGTATCTTGTATCTGCCGAGCTTGCTCGGCGGGTATCTTGTATCTTTTTCATGGCCCGATATTTGAAACTCAACCGAAAGGAGTCCGTCATGCTGACCATTGCCGTTTGCGACGACAATCCCCAATTCGCCCATCAGCTGACAGCGCGGCTTCGGGAGCTGTGCGCCCATATCCTGCCCGAGCGGGTGGAGTGCCGCATCACCGCCGCCTTTTCCTCGGGGGAGGAGGTTCTGCGCTACCTGCGTCAGTCCTCCATCCACATCCTCTTTTTGGACATTGATATGCCCGGGATGGGGGGCTTTGAGCTGGCCTCGGATCTGAGGAGCCGCGCTCCCGATACCGTCATCATCTTCGTCTCGGCCTACGACGATTTCGTCTACAGCTCCTTTGAGTACGCCCCCTTCCGCTTCTTGCGCAAGTCCCATCTGGAGGAGGAGCTGCCCGTGACCCTCCGGAAGGTGGTGGAGAAGTGCATGATGGACAGCGAGACCGTGACGATCCACACCCTGGACGGGGAGCTGACCCTGCGGGTACGAGACATCCTCTACCTGGAGGGTGAGGGCAACTACTACACCGTCCGCACCGCCGACGGGGAGGCCTTCCGCTGTCGGAGCACTCTGTCCGCCGCCGAGGAATTGGTGGCGGGGTATGATTTCTTCCGCATCCACCAGGGGTATCTGGTAAATCTGGAGCACATCCGCGCCGTGGGGGACGACGGGGCCCTCCGCATGGACAACGGGGCCACCCTGTACGTCAGCCGCCGCAAGCTGACCGCCTTCCGCGAGGCGTATATGCAATTCACCCGAAGGAGGCTGACGAGATGAATATACACGAGCTGATCGGCTTTGTCGTGGAGCTGGCCATCTCCCTGTACGACAGCATTCTGTGCGTTCACTTCATCCTCCGCTTTCACGGCCTGACCTGGAGGAGCAGTAAGTGGAGCATCCCCACGGTGCTGGCCCACTACGGCATCGTTCTGGTGGGAGACTTCCTGATTCCCGGGTTCTACACCGTGATCTCGGTGATCGTGCTGCTCCTGTCGATGGTCTTTTCCCTGTGGGTATCGGGTGCTTTTCGGAGCCGCAAAAAAATCTTCCCCGCTCTGGTGGCTCCCTGCGTGTACGAGATCGTCTTCATCCTGCTGTCCAGCCTGATCTACATGATCCTGTCCCTGTTCGTAGCGGATCTGGACTCCCTCATGCAGGGGTCGGTGGGCATCAGCCGTTACATCTACATCCTGCTCCACAAGACCTCCCTGTTCGCCATCCTCATGCTCATCCTCCACGTCTTCCGCGCCGAGGAGGGGATGGACATCCGCAACGGGATTTTGACCTTCGCCCTGTCCCTGACCACCATTCTGGGTCTGGGGGCGGCCATGACGGTGGCCATCTCCACCGAGGCGGCCTACCAGGCTCCTCTGCTCATCATCGTGGGGGCCTTTATCCTCATCAACGTCTTCCTGTACGTTCTGCTGGTGCAGATCCAGCGATTGCAACGGAGCCGCTACGAGCTGAAGCTGCTGGAGGAGAAGATGGCCTTTGAGGAGGAGCGGCACAAAAACGCCGCCGCGGTCTGGGAGAACGTCCGCAAGGTCCAGCACGACATGAAGCAGCACCTCACCGTCATGGCGGGGTATCTGGACCGTGGCAAGGCGGAGGAATGCCGCAAGTACGTGGAGGACCTCATCCCCCAGGTGGGGCAGATGGGCAAGCTCATCCGCTCGGACAATCCTACTTTGGATTACCTCATCAACTCCAAGCTCTGCGCTCTGAAGGACACCAAGGTCATCGTGTCGGGGGCGGTGGGGGATCTGTCGGACATTCGGGACGCGGATCTGGCCTGTCTGATCGGCAACATCCTGGACAACGCCGTGGAGGCGGTGGAGGGACTTCCCGAGAAGCGCATCGAGCTTCTGTTCACCAGGCAGAACGACAACCGCATCATCATCTGCAAGAACACGGTGGGGCAGTCGGTGCTGGCCACCAATCCCGAGCTGCGCTCCACCAAGCCCAAGGGGGACGCCCACGGTCTGGGCCACCGCATCGTGGAGCGCATCGTGGCCGACTACCACGGCATGATCGACTATTTCGAGGAGTTCGGGATGTTCGGTGTGCAGATCATTCTGCCGGAGCCCTTTGAGGAGGCATGATCGAGTAAATAGAAAAGGCATCGCCTATGGCTTGGGCGGTGCCTTTTTCAGTTATAAGATACATGATCGCTATTCAGGCGTACTTCAAATTGCAGTTTTTCGGTGAGATACAAGTTACAAGATACAGAGATACAAGATATGAAATATCCTTACGGCAACAGCCGTTCTATATCTTGTATCTTGTATCTCTGTATCTTGTATCTGTTCGATAAACCCAAATTTGAAATACTGACGAAACAATTACGAAGCAAGCTGCGGCGGCGAAAGGTCAGGGATCGTCTTCCTCTTTTGGGGAGAATGCGTCGGAGGGGTCCTCGGTATCCTCGCTGTCTTCCTCCATGTACAGCTCGGCCTCGATATCATCGTTCATGGCGCGCTCCACCATGGCCTTTACGTTCTCCTCCCAATCGGGAGAGAGCATGGCGGCCTGCCAGTCGGCGAATTCGGAGTCCTTGCTGTGGAGGACGGTATGGCGGTAGGAGAGCTGCTTGATGAGGGCGACGGCCACGACCAGGATCAGGAGGGCCAGGCCCGCCGCGCCGCACCACGGGGTGGTCCGTCCCACAAGGAGCAGAACCGTGGAGATAATCAGCCAGAGGAAGCTGCGAAGGATGCTGAGAGCCACGCCCGTCCAGAAGAGGGAGGCGGGGTATTGGGGTCTTTGGTCTTTCATGGGTTACCTCCTTGGGAAGTCAAAC
Organism: Clostridia bacterium; assembly: GCA_017483125.1. GTDB lineage: Bacteria > Bacillota > Clostridia > Oscillospirales > CAG-272 > CAMEON01. The sequence goes on along the minus strand of JAFULU010000323.1, from coordinate 968 downwards.
GCCTCCCGTGACGCTTACGAACACGACGATGGAGGCCAGCAGCAGAAGAACCGACAGAACCGCCCAGCCCAGAATGACACAGGCGCTGACAATGATCTGTCTGCGGGTCAAGCTCCTCAGGCGCACGAAAAAGGTGACGGTATTGGTGATCTCGCAGGCCATGGGGATCAGCAGGCCGAACACGGTTCCCGCGAAGAGAAGCGCGCCCACGCGGAAGCAGATCTCGGCGTAGGGCTCACCGTATCCGAAATGGTACACGCCGAGAAGCGCCATGGAGAGCATAGAGAGCAGGCAGTAGATGCCTTGGATGGCAGAGGTGACGACAAGGGTCTTTTTCATGATGGATTCCTTTCCGCGGCTATTTGCGGTGCCGCGATGGGATCGGTCACACCTCATCGAAATACTCCACCGGCTGATACCCCAGCCTGGCGATCACCGCGTCCCATCTGGCCCGCTGGTCGCTGTCGGGGTCGGACAGGAGGACGGGACGGAAGCCCGCGTCCAGGTAGGTCTTGATGGCGGCGAGACGGAAGTCGTCGGTGGTGAGAATGGAGTAGGTGCAGTGCCGCGCCTCCAGCTTCTCCAGAGCGAAGGAGAGCATGGCGTGGCCGATGCCCTTGCCGCGGGAGTCGGGGTGGGCGGCCACCATGTGGATATAGCCCTGGTCATCCCCGTGCTTGACGGCGCAGATGGAGGCCACCGAGCGGCCCTCCCAGTCCACCACGAAGATGACGTCCTCGGCGGGGTTCAGGTCGGCGTAGTCCAGCACCGTGACCTTGAACCAGTCCCGCCAGTTGCCGCTCTCGGGGGGATTCTCGGGGAGAAGCTGGCCCTTGAAGCACATATCCAGCCACTCGGTGAGCTCCTCCTCGGTGGCGCGGTAGGGGGCGTAGGTATAGACCTCGGGGAGGGGGCGGGGGGTGACGGGGGCGTCGGGGCGGAGCAGTTTGAGCTGGCGCATGGCGGAC
>JAFULU010000322.1 GCA_017483125.1 Clostridia bacterium | reverse complement strand
GTTGGGGGTTGGGGTGGGGTTTTGGTTTTTGTTATCCATGGAAGCTCCTTTTTGTCAATGGAAAAAGAGAAGTCAGACGTAGTCCGAGGCGGAGGCGTTCAGCGAGGTATCGGCTCTGGTTCCCTTCCGGTACTCGAAGTAGCCCGCGGCGGCTATCATGGCGGCGTTGTCACCGCAGAGATGGCGGTCGGGGACGATGAAGCGGATCCCCCGCTTCTCACAGAGGCGGGAGAGGGCCGAGCGGATGTGGCTGTTGGCGGCGACGCCTCCCGCGAGGACGAGGGTGGTGACTCCCTTTGCCTTGGTGGACAGGGCTTTATCGGTCTTCTGGACGATGCCCTGGACGATGGTGTGGGTATAGGAGGCGGCCAGGTCGGCGCGGCTGATGGTCTCGCCCTTCTGCTCGGCCTGGTTGATGAGGTTGAGGGCGGCGGTCTTGAGACCGCTGAAGGAGAAGTCCAGGTCGTCTCCCTTGACGGCGGGACTGGGGAGGGTGAAGGCCTTGGGGTCGCCCTCGTAAGCCAGCTTGTCCAGAGCGGCACCGCCGGGGTAGGGCATACCGATGACGCGGCCGATCTTATCGAAGGCCTCGCCGCAGGCATCGTCGCGGGTGGCACCGATCTCGGTGAAGGTGGTGTAGTCCTCCACCATGTAGAAGGAGGTATGGCCGCCCGAGACCACCACGGCCAGGAAGGGGGGCTTCAGGTCGGGCTCTTGGAGGTGGGCGGCGGCCACGTGGCCGTGGATGTGGTTGACGGGGACCAGGGGGATACTATTGGCGTAAGCCAGGGACTTGGCGAAGTTGACCCCCACCAGAAGGGCACCGATGAGGCCGGGGTGGGAGGTGACGGCCACCGCCCCCACGTCGGCGAGGGTGATGCCCGCTTCGTCCAGAGCCTCCCCCGTAATGCGGGAGACCGCCTCGATGTGGGCGCGGCTGGCGATCTCGGGGACCACGCCGCCGTAGAGACGGTGGGTCTCGATCTGGGAGGCTACGATATTGGACTTTATGGCGCGGAGCGCGGGAGTACCGTCCGAGCCGTCGGTCATTTCCACTACGGCGGCGGAGGTCTCGTCGCAGGAGCTTTCCATGCCGAGTACGTACATATTGCTTCCTTTCCCCGACGGGCTTTGACAGCGGGAGCCGTAAAGCGACGCGGGTCGTGTAATAATCCACCTTATATTATATATCAAAAGCGGAATTTTGTCAACCGTATTTTTTGAGGTTCTTCCCATCTCTTTCGGGGAAAACGGCTTGACAAGTCGGGGGTTTTGTGGTATAATACCGTGGTACGCGGGTATGGCGGAATTGGCAGACGCGCCGGATTTAGGATCCGGTTCCTTGTGAGTGCAGGTTCAAGTCCTGTTACCCGTACCAAAAAGAGAGGAGTGGTTCATCCGCTCCTCTCTTTTTGGTACGAGTAATGGGTGATGCAGAGCCTGTGCAAGCTGCAAGTGACCGACCCTTTTCAGCTTTCTCGGTGCAGCTTGCCCCCCGCGAAGCGGGGATTTCATGTCCTGTTACCCGTACCAGCGGCAAGCTGCCGCTCCCAATTATCGGGCGGTGACAGCAAGAATCCGAACCTTATCACACGGTGGTGGGGTTCGGATTTGTTTTTTACTGCGCCAATAATAGGGGGAGGGACTGTTCCTCCCTCTTTCTATATCCCCTTTTTCCGCAAAAAAGCTCCATCCCCTTGCATTTCTCGCTCATATATGCTATAATAGCGGGTGATGAAGTCTGTTGACTCCATAATCACTGCACAAAGGATACCTACCTACCATGAAAACCCAAGCCCGCAAGGACACAAAGAAAAAGTCAGCGACGGTCAGATACCCCGAGCTTCTCAAAAAGCACGGAATCACCCCCATGGCCATCATCCTGTCCGGTGTTCTGGCCGCCCTTTTCGGGTACATCTGCTACCTGAATCTCTCCCTCACCCCCAGCTTCTACTGCACGGATATGTACTCGGATATCCTGTACGCCGTGAAGGCGTGGGAGGCCAAGTCCCTGTTCCCCGAGGGGTGGGTCTTTGGCAATCAGCTCTACGTCATCGCCACCCCCGTGCTGGCCTCGCTTGTCTACGGCATAGTGGGTAAGCCGGCCTTGGCCATGGCTATCGCCACCATCCTCATGACGCTGGGTATTTTCCTCTCTTACCTGTGGATGCTGAAGCCCGTGTTCCCCGGGCTTGCGGATCGCCTCGTCGGTCTGATCTGCTTCATCGCCCTCACGGCCTACTGCGGCGACGCCATCTACAAGGTCAAGGGCTGGCAGCTGTTCTTCACCCTCTGCTCCTACTACGCCTGCTACCTCATCACCGCCTTTCTCTGCTTCGGCTGCTTTTTGCGCCGTCGTGAAAAGCCCACCGTGCCCATGATGATTTTGTTCGGTCTCTCGGTGGTTCTGTCCTTCGGCGCGGGTATGCAGAGCCTGCGCCAGACCGCCGTCATGCTGGTGCCCATGCTGGCTGTGGAAGGGATCCAGCAGATCATGAGTCTGATCCGCTCGAAAAAGGTGGAATGGCAGCCTCTCGTGGTCACGGGTTCGCTGTCGGCGGCCAACCTTCTGGGTCTTGCGGCGGTCAAGCTGCTGGACGTTCCCCGCAACGAGATCTTCTCTTCGGCGGAGCTGCTGGAAAAGGCCGAGATCCCCGAGGCGGTCAACAAGAGTCTGACCACGCTGATGAGCCTGCTCGCCGACAAGGAGCATTACGGGTATCTCTTCCTCATGGCGGTGGCAATCCTGATCCTCGCCATTGTTCAAGCCAAGTACCGCAAGGAGAGCGCTCCTGCCGGTTGGGGGACGCTGATCTCCCTGTTTGCCCTCAGCGTGCTGGGCATTCTGGCCATTGATATGTACACCAAAATGTCCATCCGCAATATCTACTACTTCATGCTCCTGCCTCTGGTGGGACTTCTGCCCGTGTACGCTTACCGAAACTGGAGACTTGGCAAGGTCCTTGCCCTGCTGCTTCTGACCATGCTGGTGGTGGGTGCCTTCAAAAATGCCATCCTTCCCGCCACCGAAACCGCCAAGAAGGCCGATACCAACGCCAGCTACGCCATCAGTGATATGCTGTTGGAAAAGGGCTATACCACCATCTATTCGGGCTGGAACCAATGCGAGGACATCGCCATCGCCTCTGAGGGCAGGATCACGGCGGGCTTCTGGAACAGCTCCAAGGACGTATTCCGCCCCGTCATGTACCTGTGCGATCCTTCCATCTACGGGGTGGATCCCTCCGAGTGCGTGTACTATCTCCGCAAGGACAACAAGGATATTGCCCTGAAAAAGGCCGCCGACAAGGGTGTGACCATGACGTTGGTGGCCGAGTATCCCCAATGGGGCATCTGGCTCTACGAGGCCTCGGAGAATCTCATGACCCCCGACTCTGATTGAGCTGTTCTACGACAAGCCGAACGGGACGCCTTGTCCACCGTCCTTTGATGCGTCGGTACATACCGGCCCCTCTTCGCGGCACAGTTGGCCGTGGGAGCCCGTCCCGCGTCATGGGGATAAACCGTCTCTGAACGGCGGTAGCCGATCCAGCGTGGCGGCTGTCCCGCTTGTAGACCGTATCCGTAATGGAATAAAAAAGCCTTGCAGCGAGTGTTGCAAGGCTTTTGTTTGGAAAGAACAAGCATTTACCGCTTCGCCAGCAGCCCCTTCATGACGGGCCACGCGTCGTCGGCGTAGAAGCGGTGGCCGCCGTCGCCCACCACCAGGGCACAGCCGTCGGGGGCGTCCGAGGCCTTGTACAGAGTCTCGATGATCCCGAAGGTCTCCTGGACACCGTGAAGGGGGAAGATGTCGTCGTCCTTGCCGCAGACCACCACCAGCTTCTTGGGAGCAATCATGACCGCCAGGTCGCCCATGTCGAAGGAACGGGCGATACCGGGGACGTAGTTGCAGGTGCAATGGTGGATGGCGATGATGGAGTCGCGGTAGGTGCAGACCGCGCAGGAGGGCATGAAGCCGTCGAAGCGGTGCTCCAGGCAGGCGGTGTAGTAGGTGGCGGTACCGCCTCCCGAGTTGCCCATGAGGACTGAGCCCTTCATGGTGATGAGGTCGCCGAAGTGGGCCTCGATGGCGTCCACCACCCGCATGACATCCCAGACACGCTCGCCGATGAGGGTGCGCCCCATGAGGAGGGCTTCCATGGCGGGGCGGATGCAGGCGGGGCCTTGCTCGGTGCCGCCGCACTGACCGAAGGCTCGCTGCTCGATGGCCAGAGCCGCGAAGCCCTCGGCTACGGCGCGGATGCAGAAGTCGCGGTCGCCGCCCGAGATGGTGTTCTCGTCACCGGGGTACTTGGGCATACCCAGGGAGATGTGGGCACCCTTGGAGTGGCCCTGGAGGGTGGCGCAGAGGGGGAGCTTCCCCGTTTGGGTCTTGGGGAGGAGGAGATCGCAATGGGTGAAGTAGCCCTCCTCGGTCTGGAGAGTAAAGTGGATATGGCGGTGACCGTGCAGCTCGCCCTCGTAGGTGATCTCAAAAATTGGATCGCAGGGGGCGAAGGTATCCAGGCCCAGCAGAGCGGTGAGCTTTTCGGTGCAGGCCTTGCGGTGGGCGTCGATGGGGGTCTCACCGTCCCAGCGGAGGGCGGGGGTGAGGGCTTCCGCGAGGGCGACGTGGTGGACGTGGGGTTGGGTATTCATGGTAAGATCCTCCAAAACGGTGGCAGATTTGCGGGATGGACTGACGGGACGCGGGTCACTCGGTTCAGCGGGGGGCATTCTCCGCCGCGTGATCCTTCTCGTCGCGGCGTTCGTTCTTGATCTCCCAATGGATGAGGATGGCCAGCACGGCGCGGAGCAGGATGACCAGACCGAGGATGAGAAGCTCCTTGATGTCGCGGACGATGACGGTATTGACGATCTCGGCGCCCATCTTGAATTCCAGACCCAGGGCCAGGGCGCGGCCCAGCTCGATCATGACGTTGATGGGCTGCTTGGTGCGCAGGCGGATGAGCAGCTGGATCAGGGCGCGGAAGGAGCCGACGACGATGATGAAGATCCCGACGAGCTCCAGGGTAAGGACCGTGATCTCGGCCAGAAAATGCAGGATGGATTGGTAGTTATCAACAATGGCGTCAAAAGAGAACATAGGGCACCTCCTTCGGACGTGTGGTATACGGTCTCATTATAGCACATCCCGTGGGAAAATACAATGGGGTAAGTCGGATTCCCCGAAAAAAAGTGCGAAAAACTGTGGAAAACTACCGAAATCGCGTGACCCCAAGGGTTATCGCTTGACTTTTACGCCAATTCATGGCAAAATGAGTCTATACGAGTGATAGAGCATGAAGAAGCAGGACCGCGGCGGTGAGTTCTTCAATCTGCGTCAGCACGGTACCTCCACGGTATTGCGGTCACTCCTGACTCCCCTGTGTCAGGGCGGCGGCGCGGTAGGTGCCCTCGGTCTTCTCCCGCTCCATGGCCCACAGAGCGGCCTGATACTCGTAGATCTCCTGTGGGATCTCGGGGCTCCCCGCGGCGAAGTTGGGCAGGAGCATATCCCCCGCGGCCTTGGGATCGGTGCAGGCGGTGTCGTACCGCCATTTTTTCCGCTCCTCTTTACTACGGAGGTTGGGCACCGCCATGGGAATGCCCCCCGCCAGGATGGAGCGGTAGGCGAAGAGGCCGGGGAGGAACATATCCAACGCCTCGTATACGTCGATGGTGTCGGCGGTCTCATCACCGAGTATTTTTTTGATGAAGTAGTACATGGAAAAGAAGTCCGAGCCGCCGTGACCGAAGCCCGCCACCTCGTCGGCAGGGGCGTGCTCGGGGTAGTAGGCGCGGAGAGTCTCGGTCTCATATCCGCCGTCGTACTCGTCCCTGTTGACGTAGAGCTTCCCCGTGTAGCCGTCCGCGGCGTCCTCGCGGCTACACTCCATGCGCCCCTTGGAGCCGTACATGGTATACCAGATGGAGGTCTTGTAGAGATCGCCGTGGATGGACTTGATCATCCCGCCGTTCTCCAGAGTCACCATCTCGATGCCGAACTGCCCGCTCTTACAGCCCGTGCGGAGTCGGCGGGCGTTTTTGGTTCCCTCAAAGCCTACCACCGAAATAGGCCGAAGCCTCGTGGCGTGGAGGATGGGGCCCAGGGAGTGGGTGCAGTAGAAGGTGGCGTAGCTGTTGTTGCGCCAGTGGTCGGGGTCTCCGTAGGCGATGGAGGGCCAGATGGGCTCGCAGTTGTGGATATACTCCCCCTCGCCGTACTCAAATTCCCCGATCTCGCCCTGCTCGTAGAGCTTTTTCATCTCAAAGGTTGAAGGCATATAGCAGTAGTTTTCCCCATAGGCGTAGACCAGACCGCTCTCCTCCACGGCCTCCACCAGCTCCACCGCCTCCTTCATATTCTGGACAGGCAGGACCTCCGAGAAAACGTGCAGTCCCCGCTTCAGACAGCGGATGGCGAAGGGAGCGTGCTCGTTGGCGTAGTTAGCCAGCACCACGGCGTCCATATCGTGCTTGATGAAGTTGTCAAAGTGATCGTAGAAGGCGATATCCATTCCCCGCGCGGCTTCTCGCTGGGCCTCCAGAGCCTCGGGATCCTTGTCGCAAATAGCCACCACCTCGGCGTGGTCGGCCCGCTTGCAGTAGTTGATCATGCTGGTGCCGCGGTAGGCACCCAGAACGCCGATGCGTACCTTTTTCATGGAAAGCTCCTCCTTTCGTGCAGTCCTCACCGCAGCCAAGGAAACGGTACGGCGGACAAAGTCGTCTGCCTCTATTATACCACAGCTTGCGGCCTATCGGTAGAGGTTTAATTCCATATATTTGTGTCATTTAGTCACTTCCCCGTTGACTTCCAATAGAATATGTGCTATACTGGAGCCATACCATTCAAGGAGGCAGACCATGGCCGAGCAGAACGTTTGTCGCTTCGTTCCGAGAGAGATCAACGACCACAGCATTCACACCATCCATTTCGTTTTGGAGACCAAGGAGCAGATCTATACGGGTCTGCGGCTGAAGTCCCTCTATACCATGTATTACGTCCTGCAAGGAACCGGCAAGCTTCACACCCGTGGAGACGTTCTTCCCTTGAAGCAGGGGGACATCTTTTTCTCCTTTCCTGCCGAGCCCTTCGCCATTGAGTCGGTCTCCGACTTCCGATATATGTACATCAGCTTTCTGGGGGCGCGGGGCAACCGCATTCTGGACAAGCTGGGGATCTCGGTCAAGACTCCCCTGTACACCGATTGCGGTGAGCTGGAAGCGGTCTGGTGCAGGGGCTTGCAGAGTCCCTCGGAGCTTTCGGACATCGCCAGCGAGGCGGTCCTGCTCCACACCTTCGCCTATCTGGGTGGACGGCTTCCCAAGTTCTCCTCCCACGAGGAGGGACGGACCGATCTCATTTCCCTGATCCAAAAGTACGTGGACGAGCATTTCTCGGATCCCGACTTCTCTCTGGAGCGGCTGGGAAGCGATCTGAAATACAATAAAAAATACCTCTCCACGGTTTTCAAACGCCACGTTGGAGTTGGAATCATTGAATATCTCCACACCGTCCGCATCCAACACGCCTGCACCATGCTGAAGCAGGGCTTCACCAGCGTCAGCGACGTGGCTCTGCGGTGCGGCTACCCCGACGCCCAGTATTTCTCCAAGGTCTTCAAGCGGAGAATGTCCCTGTCTCCCCGCGAGTACATGGCTTCGGTCCGCTCCGAAAGAAACGTCAATCCCTAAAAGGAAAAGATCCGAGCCTCCGCAATGGAAGCTCGGATCTGTTTTTGTTACGGGATCACATGAGTGCCCGATACAGAGTGGTCAGCACTCCCCTGTCCTCAATGGGAGCAGAGGCAATGACTACCAGACCGTCCTCGGAGACCGTCACGGTCTTGCCCGCGGAGGCGATAGCCTCGGCAGGCATGACGTAGGTGATGCCGTAGTGGTCGTAGGTGTCCAGCCCCTCGCAGGAGACGCCGATGACCTCCTCCACAAAGGTCTTGGGCAGGTAGAACTCGTTTCCGCGGCCCAGAAGCACCGCCTTGGTGTTGGATGCGTCCAGTCTGACCTGCTTACCGCCCGCGAAGGCGTTGTAGGAGCCTGCCTTCAGCACGGTCATATCCTCGGTCAGGCACTCGGGGAGCTTGACCTCGGTCTGTACGGTGGTGTAGCGGTAGTTGAAGCGGTCGTTGGGGGCGGCGTCGCCCTGATCCAAAAACTGCATCACGTCGCCGTCAACCACGGAATTGTCCGCCCACTTGAAATCGAAGGTATCGCCCAGATCCATGACCGAGCGGGCCACCTTGATCTGCAGGACATTGCCGCGGAGGTCGTACTCGGCCTCGCCCACAGCCGTGAGATCCCAGCTATCGGTGCCATTGAACCTTTCAACGGACACCTTGCCGTCCTTTTGTGAGCGGTTGAGGACGTAATCGTAGCCGTACCAGCCGGTCTCGCCGTTGCAGTCGGCGTCGATGAAGAGATTCATCCAGTTGGTGCCCTCGGGGGCGGTGATATCCGCGGCGCACTCGGCGTAGAAGTAGAGGTTCTCGGGGTCGGAGGAGACCTTACAGGTCACGAAGTCGTTGCGTCCCGAGGTGTTGGTGTAGCAGAAATCGCCTACATAGGAGAAGTGATCGCGGTCCACCGTGTCCCCCGCGTAGTCGCGGTACTCGGGACCGACGATGTTCCACTGTCCGATATCGCCCTTGATGTCAATGGCCCACTGCTCAAAGGCAGCCTCCTGGGCGCGGGAACCCTTGTACTCACGGATGTTCTGTACCATCTGGTAGTAGTAGTTGTCGTTGTAGCCACCCGTCATGGGCTCGATGTCGCGGGAATACTCGGTGTTGAAGGCGTCCACGTAGTACCACTGGTACTTGGGGTTCTTTTCGTCCACCTTGTACTCGCCCGCGATGGTCATGCCCTGGGCGAGATTGCCCGAGGAGCCGCCCCAGCGGCCTGCCCACCATTCGTTCCAGCCCGTGATCATGATCAGGGGAGGATTGACCTCCTTGGCGTAATCGAAATGCTCCTGGAAGGCCAGACCCAGACCCGAGGTGGTGTTCATCAGCGCGAAGCCGAAGTCCCAGTTGCCCTCGTAAGCGGGGATGCCGTTGGCCTTGGTGTAGCTGCGGCCCGCGTTGGTGCCGTTGCTTCCGTTGGCCCAGAAGCCACTCATGACGATCATCTGCTCCACGTCGCCCGAGGGAGACAGGCCGGGCTTCTGGGGATACATATCCGCCCACGCCCAGCGGCCGCGGCCTCTGCGGGAGGTGTACCATTCGTCGTTGGTAAACGCCCAGCTCTGGCGGGCGGTGAAGAATTCCTGGATCTCGGTAGAAAGATTCTTGTTCAGGGAATCGGGGTAGAAGATCAGAGGCTTACCTGCCCAGTGGAACCACATATCGGCGTATTTGCCGGTGGAGTAGTAATTATTCCAGAGGAAGGACAGGGAGGCGGAGGCCAGGGAATCGGTGTTTCCGCAATGGAAGCAGATCTGGGGCACCTGATAGCCCTCGGCGCGCATTTGGCTCCAGACGCGGAGGAGAGTCTCCAGGTTCCGCTCGTAGATGATGCCGTTGGTGGCGTCCACGAAGATGAAGTCCACCCCCGCCTCAGCCAGCATATAGCCATGCTTGCGGATGACCCACTCGTCGTCGGAGTTGTAGTAGCCGAAGTAAGGCTCGGCCCAGTAGTGGGCGAAGCCCATGGGTCCCTGGGGAATGAGATCCCACACGGCATCCGCGCCGCCCTCCAGGTAGGCCTTGGTGTGGTCAAACAGGGGATTCTGTCCCTGCTCCGTGGCGTTGTGCCACATGAAGTAGAAGATACCCACCTTCTTGTCGGTAGCGGTAATGGTACCCGCGCCCGTAGGCATGACACGCCCCGCGTCATCGGTGGCGACCCAGGTATCCGAAAAGACGTCACGGGAATTCAGCATATCGACGGGAGCGGTGGTGGTGACCGTGGTGGATCCCGTCACCTTCAGATCCTTAATGGTAACAGCTTTTGCCATATGATGTGTCCACAGGCGGGAATAGCCGGTTCGGTTCACGGGCTGAGACAGAGGCTCCGTGATGGCGGGCTTCTCGCTTCCTTCCAGATAGAATTCGATCTTGTCGTCGTAGATCCTCATGGTGGCCAGGGGGGTCTTTTCACCATCCTTGTCGTAGAACACCGAGATGATATTGGTCGTGGGGTCATCCTCTACGTACACAAGGACACCCTTGGAGAAATCCACGGGACAATCCACCAGAGTGAAGTTAGGCCAGGTCCCCGTCCGCATACCGATCTTGTTGTCCTTCATGAGGATCCACACGCGGGCGGATTCGTGGTTGGGTGCCGAGCCCGTGTTGTTCAGGCGCAGGCCGAAATACGTGGCGTTATAGCCGGCACCGGTATCGGAGGAGGTCAGGTGGAACTGATACTTGGCCACCACGTTCTCGTTGAACTTCACGCCGATGTTGACGTTATCCACCGTTTTGGGGAGAAGGGTGATGACGTTCCCTCTCGCGGAGCCCTCGCCGATGGTAAAGATAGCGGAGGATTCCTTGGTGGAGATGAACTCGTACTCCTCGGTGATCACCTTCTCGATCAGGGAGACGTCCTGCTTTTCAAAGGACAGCTCGGTCGAGGAGTAGAAGGGACCTGTCTGGGGCTTGGTGCGGTCCACCTCGGGGACGGAGGGGTCTCCTCCCGAGGTCTCCCCGTCAGTCGGGGCTTCGGTGGGCGCATCAACAGAAGTGTCAGCCGTGGTGTCGGGATCCAGCGGGGGCTTGGGTGTACAGGCGAAGCACCCCGCCAGCATGGCGGCGACCAACAGGCAGAC
>JAFULU010000321.1 GCA_017483125.1 Clostridia bacterium | reverse complement strand
CATGGAGGCCGAAACCTTCTGGCCCACCCAGGAGACTACCCCCACCGAGCCCGGTGTCACGATTGACCAGAACACCGCCGCCCCCGACGATGAGGAGGGCGGTTGCCAGATCACGGGCGGTAATATCGTCGTCATCGTCATCGTGCTGGTGGCCGCGTTCCTGCTCTGGTTCGTGGATATGCGCCGCAGATGATACCCTTCATACCCCATACAAAAAGAGCTGTTACTCACGGGTAGCAGCTCTTTTATTCTTGTATGGAACAGCGGATACCGCGGTCACGGCTCCTCGGTATCGGAGGGAGCGGAGGAGGAAGTATCGGACGGGTCCGCGGCTTCAGAATCGGATGCTTCGGTATCCTCGGGGGCAGGGGCCGAGGGATCCCTCTCCCCATTCAGCTCGGCGGCGCGGGCGGCCTGCTCGGCCTGGAGTCTTGCCAGCTCGGCGGTGCGCTCCTGCTCGGCGCGGCGGGCGGCGGCCTCCTCCTCCATACGGAGGGAGCGGGTCACGTAGCCCCAACAGCCCAGACCGCCCATGGCCAAACTGAGGAGAAGATCCACCAGGTAGCCGGGATTGGCGGGCAGGTCCATATAGCCGTAGCTCAGGCATTCCCAGACCGTGGGAACGTAATCGGTCTCCCCCGCCGCAAAAGCGGACTCCCAATAGGCGTGGATATCCGAGCAGTAGCAGAAGTACCACACCAGCACCAGCATGACGGCGGACACCGCCACCGAGATGAAAATGCCCCGCTTGGTGCGGGCTCCCGCAAGGATCTCGTAGCCCTTGAGGGCGCAGATGACGCAGATGATGCCGCTGATGGCGGCGATGATGTTGACACTCCAGAGGACGTAGTAGACCACGGCCCCCGCCAGAGAAAAGAGAATGGCACCCAGCACGCCCATCCCGACCCGCTCTCCGCGGACGGTGGGTCTATCGGTGGTGTTCATAGCAGTACCTCCATACGGTAGATGTGGAGTCATTATACCACAAAAAGAGAGGCCTGTCAATACGGCTGGGACAAACGGTCACAATTTGGGATGATCGGCCCCAAAGAAAAACGGCTCTCCTTGATGGGAAAGCCGTTTCGGTTCAGTTGGGTTCAGTCCCCGATGACACCCAGAATGTCGTGACCCAGATTGAGCTGGATGGACAGGGTGATGGGACGCTCGTAGACCGTGGCGGTGGGGTAGGTCTCCTTCAAGCGGTAGAGCAGGTACTCCACGGCACGGGTACGGTTGGCGTAGTGCACCACCACGTGGGAGGGGCCGCGGCGGCCTTTACGGGAGTCGGTGGCTTCGGGCGCGGCGGCCTCGGACAGGGATCGCTTCTTGTCGCGGCTATCCTCCAGAGCGGACAGAAGGGCGGCCACGGTGGCTCTGGCCTGGGGGGTGTCGTCCTCGGTGAAGTCGGTGACCCCGATACTGCCGTTCTCAATACGGAAAATGGGGCGTCTGTCCCCGGGCGCGCCCTCCGCGGGGGGCTTATAGACCAGCTTGTTGGCGTTTTGCAGGACACGGACGCTGGCGGTGGTGAAGGTGATCTTCAGGGTGCTCTTGTAGGACTCCAGCTCGGCCTTGATGCGGCTCATGGGGTGGCCCAGGGTCACCATGTGGCGGGCTCGCAGGACCAGCAGGAAAAGACCACCCGCCACGGCTCCGCTGTCGATGACCACCACCCGTCCGCCAAAGGACAAAGCGGCCATAGAGGCGTTGCGGTTGGATTCGCTGAACTTGCGGGAGGCGGTGATACACAGCACCCCGTCGTGGGTCTTCAGAAGCTCCTCAAAGCGGGTGCGGTAGGCCTCCTCGGTGGGCGGGACAGAGTACCCCTCTCCGTCGGGGATGGGACGCTCGGCGGTGAGGACGGTATCGGTTGTGACACTTCTCCCCACGTGGCAGGACAGGGGGAGGGTGCTGACACCGTAGGCCGCGCAGTCCTCCTCGCTCATACAGCAGAGGGTTTCGGTAACGATGGCGATCATGGTAGGATCGGCAGGGGCTTACGCGTGCTCCTCAACGTAGGCGGCCAGCTTGTCCACGGTGTTGTACTTGATGGACAGCTCCAGAGTCACGCCCAGCTCGTCCTCGATCTGCATGACCAGCTCGGCCACGTCCAGAGAGTCCAGACCCAGCTCGGTGAAGGGGACGTCGGTCTTGATCTCGGAGGGATCCACGTTCTTGTACTCGGCCAGGATGGCAATAATCTTCTCTTTCATGGTAAAAACTCCTTTATAATGCAATTTTTAGTCGCTCTTTTCATCAAAAAACGCATTGAGCTTGCGGATACAGCGGAGCAGGATCTCCATCTCCTCCTCGGAGAACTCCTCCCCCACGGAAAGGATCATCTGCTCGTGGAAGTAGCGGTGGAGGCGGTTCATCTTACGGCCCTCCCGGGTCAGCTCCACGATGGTGACGCGGGCGTCCTTCTCGCTGCGGGTCTTGGTGACGTAGCCCTTCTTGACCAGCTTGCCCACGCAGACGGTGACGGTGGGGACGGTGACCCCCAGGGCCTCGGCGATCTCCCCCACGGCGCGGCGGTTGTCCTCCCCCTCCCCGATGCACTCCAGGGTATGGAACTCGGATATGCTGAGCTTCCCTCCCCCGACCTGCTTGAGGCTTTTCTCCTCCACCCGCAAAATGGCATCGAAGGTGTCCACAAAGAGGGTATTCAATTCCTGCAAGCGGTTGTCCATGACACCCTCCCTGATTATTTAGTCTGTCTAACAAATTATATTATAGCACATTGGGCGAAGTTTGTCAAGAACTGTGGAGGATTATTTTAACTGAATGTGAATTATTGTGTGGAGTGGGAGGCTTTATTTGGTTCAAATTGGGGTTTATCGGGCAGAGCCCGAAATACAAAATGCAAAATGCAAAAAGCAAAATCAAATAAAGGCGGGACGATGCGGCAAGTTTCACCCCAAATGGTTTTTCTATAGGGGAAAATGACTTTTCTGGTTTTGAATCACAAAGCTTTACCATAGAAATTGGCTTTTGCGTCAGCAAAAGGCTTCATTCGTGCTTGATTTTGCATTTTGCAT
>JAFULU010000320.1 GCA_017483125.1 Clostridia bacterium | reverse complement strand
CGACCGCCTCCGCCACTCGGCCACCTCGGCTCTCTTTGAACGCAGAGACGTCATCATCGTGGCCTCGGTGTCCTGCATCTACTCTCTCGGCGATCCCTCGGAGTACAAGGAGCTGGTGATCCCCCTGCGCCCCGGCATGATCATGAGCCGTGAGGAGCTGATCCGTAAGCTGGTGTTCAACAGCTACACCCGCAACGATATGAATCTCGTCCGCGACAGCTTTCGCGTGCGGGGGGATACCGTTGAGATCATCCCCGCCAACCAGAGCGAGACGGCTCTGCGGGTGGAGTTCTTCGACGAGGAGATCGACCGCCTCTCGGAGATCAACATCGTCACGGGGGAGCTGATCCGCCTCCTCTCCTACGCCGCCGTCTACCCCGCCACCCACTACGCCGTCTCCGACGAGAAGAAGGAGGCGGCCCTGTCCGAGATCTGGCGGGAGATGGAGGAGCGGGTGGAGTTCTTCAAATCCCAAAACAAGCTCATCGAGGCCCAGCGCATTGAGGAGCGGGTGAAGTACGATATCGAAATGCTCCGCGAGGTGGGATTTTGCTCGGGTGTGGAGAACTACTCCCGTATCCTCACGGGCCGCGAGCCCGGGGCGACCCCCTACACCCTGCTCAATTACTTCCCCGACGACTACATCATGTTCATCGACGAGTCCCACGTCACCATCCCCCAGGTGGGGGGCATGAGCGGCGGGGACACGGCGCGGAAGAAGAACCTCATCGACTACGGCTTCCGCCTCCCCTCGGCCTACGATAACCGCCCCCTATACTTTGAGGAGTTCGAGGAGCGCATGGGGCAGACCATCTTCGTGTCGGCCACCCCCGGCAAGTACGAGATGGAGCACACCGACGCTGTGGTGGAGCAGATCATCCGCCCCACGGGGCTGCTGGATCCCATCATCCACGTCCGTCCCATCGAGGGGCAGGTGGACGATCTCATGGGGGAGATCCGTACCCGCACCGATAAGGGGGAACGGGTGCTGGTAACAACGCTGACCAAGAAGATGGCCGAGGATCTCACCGATTATCTGGACGGCAACGGCATCAAGGTGCGCTACCTCCACCACGACGTGGACACCCTGGAGAGAATGCAGATCATCCGCGACCTGCGCCTGGGGGTCTTCGACGTGCTGGTGGCCATCAACCTTCTGCGTGAAGGACTTGACCTCCCCGAGGTGTCTCTGGTGGCCATTCTGGACGCCGACAAGGAAGGGTTCCTGCGCGCCGAGCGATCCCTGATCCAGACCATCGGCCGCGCCGCCCGTAACGAGAACGGCACCGTCATCATGTACGCCGACAGGGTCACCCACTCCATGGAGGTGGCGATAGGCGAGACCGCCCGCCGCCGCGCCATTCAGGACGCCTACAACAAGGCCCACGGCATCACCCCGAGGACCGTCATCAAGGACGTCCGCGACGTCATTGAGATCGGCGCCAAGGAGGAGGATACCCGCCACAAGCGCAAGGGCACGGGCATCGACGCGGTGGAGGACAAGTCTCCCAAGCGCAAGATGTCCGCCAAGGATCGGGAGGCTCTCATTGAGAAGCTGACCCGTGAGATGAAGCAGGCGGCGAGGGAGCTGGAGTTTGAGAAGGCGGCGTTCATCCGCGACGAGATCGCCAGGATCAAGTCTGGAAAATGAAAGGAGCGACCATGAAAAAGCTACGCATCCACCTGTTCAACACCATCCTGTGGTATATCGTCTCAGCCATGTGGACGGTCACCCTTGTTTTCCGTGTCACCGCCGAGGAAAAGGCATGGGTCCTCATCGGCATCACCTGCTTTACCCTGCTGGCCTCGCTGGCCTGCGCCATCATCAATCATTGCAACTATCTGAAGGCCAAGAGATCCCCCGAGGATCATGAGGACGATCAGACGTAAAGACGGATACGGGAGGATTGTTTGCAAATTGGGGTTTAGCGGTGGGGTTCCTCGTCGTAAGGCGGGGGCTTGCTCCCGCCGAAAAGCCCTCTCACCCGCTTCGCGGGAGCTCTCCCAGAGGGAGAGCCTTTCGTACTAAACCCAGTGAAATCCCGTTTCCCGACAAGTGTTTTCCCGCCGTTCTGAGGCTCCCCCTCTGGGGGAGCTCCGCGAAGCGGTGAGAGGGCAAATATCGCGGGCAAGCCGCAAGCGAACAGCCCGACAAACCCCAATTCAAAGCTCTCCGCAAAAACAAAGACCACATCAACAAAGGAGCCATACACTATGAAGCACTACCTCATCCCCGAGTCTGGCCACTTTTACAAGGCCAATCTACACACCCATACCACCGTTTCCGACGGCTGTAAGACCCCCGCCGAGATCAAGGAAATCTACAAGGCTCACGGCTACTCGGTGGTGGCCTTCACCGACCACGAGGTCATGGTGGACCACTCCGACCTGAGCGACGAGAACTTCCTCGCCATCACCTCCTACGAGGTGGACACAGGCGGTCCCGCCCTGTACGGGGACTTCGGTGAGCATCCCTGCTACCATCTGAATTTCTACGCAAAGAACCCCCACGAGACGGATTACCCCTGCCCCAATCCCCGCTACGTCTGGGGCAACGCCCGCGCCTACGCCGAGGCGCAGGACTACTACAAGGGGGACTACACCCGCGTCTACTCGGCGGAGGGGCAGAACCGCATGATCGCCGAGGCCCGCGCCAAGGGCTATCTGGTGAGCTACAACCACCCCAACTGGTCCAAGCAGTCCTACCCCGACTACATCGGCCTGGAGGGCATCACCGCCCTGGAGGTCTACAACACGGGCTGCGCCGTAGGGGGCTGGACCCTGGACGAGAGCGACCACGTGCTGGACGATCTGCTCATGGCGGGCAAACGGGTCTACCCCGTGGCCACCGACGACAACCACGGAGTCAACGATATGTGCGGCGGCTGGGTGCGCTTCAAGGCTCCCGCCCTGACCTATGACGCCATCATGACCGCTTATGAGCAGGGCGACTTCTACGCCTCCTGGGGCCCCGAGATCAATGGGCTGTACCTGGAGGACGGTGTGCTGAAGATGGACTTCCCCGCCGACTCCCGTGTCTGCCGCGTGGCCGTCCACTCCGCCTCCCGCTGGGCCGCCATTCGCTACGGAGAGGACATGACCCACGTTGAGGTGGACATGGCGGGCTTCTTCGGCGACATGAAACGCCTGCGCTACCCCGCCGATCGGGGCTATTTCCGCGTGGTGGTCTTCGACGACAAGGGGCGAAAGGCCATTACCAGAGGGTATTTTCTGGATGAATTGAAGTAATCCCATCTGCCATTGTAGGGAGCGACGCCCCCGTCGCTCCTGAACCGATATTTCTTTATCCGCCCGTAGAGTATCCTCCGCCGATACGCTCAGGAGCGACGAGGGCGTCGCTCCCTACAGATATTGTGCCGACCAAGGCACCCAAACCACCCCCACAAAGGAGCCATCATGAGCAACAAGAAACACAAGGGCGACCACGGTCAGCGGGCCGAGCGCCGCGCCGCCGAGAAGAATCAGCCCGTCCTGAAAAACCCCGCCTCGGCCGAGCATCCCCGCCGCGTTTTCCTGCGGAATTGGGTCTACATCTGGGCGACCCTGGGGGTGGTCATCGCCTGCATCGCCGTGATCACCCTGGTGGGCGTGCTGGGCTGGTGGGAGAACGTCTTCGCCTCCATCGTCACCATCCTGGTGGGGGCCTTCGGCTGTATGTGCCTCTACGATCTCGCCCTCCTCTTCACCGCCTGTGTCACCTTCGGGGAGGGCATGGTCAACGCGGGCAAGGACGAGAACGGTCATCAGATGATCTTCCACGCCGCCTCGGTGGTTCGTCCGGAAATGCGGGACAAGAACGACAGGGTCCTCCCCGAGGACGCCCCCGTATACAAGAACGCCCAGATCGTCTTTATCATGGAGAGCGGGCGGGTCAACAGACGTGCCGTCAGCCGCCTGACCGCCAAGCAGTACGCCCGCCTCAAGGCCGCGCTGGAGGCGGAGAAGGGTTATCACGCATGAGCCTGATCTCCCGTATCAAAATGGAGGCTTGGTGGAACGGTCAGATCCCCGTCTTCCAAAAAGCCTTGTCGGAAGGGGATCTTTCGGTCATTCCCGACCTGTATGCGGTCTTCGGGAGCAGTCACGGCACAAGGAGCGAGGCTCACCACAAAAAGAAGGCCGCCGCCCTTCTCCGCGCCGTGCTGGATCCTCTGGACGGCCGTGAGCTCATGGCCTTTCTGGACCGCTTCGGCTACAGCACCCGCATGGAGTGGTTCGTGGACTGGCGGGAGCAGAGGCCTGCCGACTTTCTGACCCCCGACATGACCCCCGCCGAGCGGTTCTGGGTGCTGGCTTTGGCTTCGGCCCACCCCTGCGGATTCCTGCGGGAGAAGGCGTTTTCCGCGCTGGCTCACGAGGATGATCCCCGCGTCATGGGCATGGCCCTCATGGGGCTGTGCGACCACGTGGGGCAGGTGCGAAGGGCCGCCGAGGGGCTACTGATTACAAAACTGAAGACCTCCACCCCCGCCGAGCTGTGGGGAGCGGTTCCCTATGCCATTCCCGTTCTGCGGTCGGAGCACGCCAACCCCTGGGCCACTCATCCCGCCTCGGGGTTTGCGGCCTATATCCGCGCCCTGGGTGCCGCCGAGTGCCGCGGTGAGCTGGAAAAGGTCTTGACCGTAGGGGATATCCGCGAAAGGCGGTTCTGTCTGCGAGCATTGGGATGCTCCGAGGACAACAAGGCGTTGCTTTTGGAGCGTCTGTCCCGCGAGGCTGACCCCAATCTGCGGAGGGAGATCTTTGCGCGGCTGACCGAGTGGAACGCCCATGGTGAGGGTATCCCCGCGGCCGTCGCGGTCATGCTGGACGATCCCTTCCCCCGCAACCGCTACGAGGGGCTGTTGTGGCTCTGTCTCCACCATCCCGAGCAGGCGGGCGAGGCGGTCACGAACGCCCTCACCGATCCCCACGCCGCTGTCCGCGCCGTCGCCCAGGAATGGGCGGAGAAATTGCAACCCGACTTCTCGGCCGCGGACTTCTACCGCGAAAGGCTGACCGCCTGCGCCGACCGTGACGCTTCCCTCCCCGCTCTGCTCTACGGCATCAGTGAGGTGGGAAACACCGCCAATCTGGAACGCGTCACCCCCTATCTGACCCACGGCCGCGCCGCTGTGGTCTCCGCCGCCATGACCGCTCTTTTGCGATTGACCCCCCACGAGGATATGGGATTCGTGGCCGCCACCCTGACCGAGGCCCTTCTCGACCCCCGCGCGGGGGTGGTGAAGACCGCCGCTCTGCTGCTCTGCAAGCTGGGCTGTCCCGACGGGGTGCGGGTGACCGAGATCATGGCGGAGACGACCTCCGAGCTGACCCGTGTCCGCTGTCTGTCGGTGCTGTCCCGCGCCGGGAAATGGCGGCGGCTCATCGCCATCCTGACCGCCCTTACCCTGGGCGGGGAACACCTCACCCGCAAGTCAAACGCCATGCTGGGGCGGTGGCTCCTGACCTGCAATGCCTCTTTCGCCAAGCCCACGGCTGTTGAGGCCGCCGAGGTGGGGCGGCTTCTGGAGCGGTGCGAAAAGGAGGGGCGGATACGGGGGGACATGGCGGAGAGGGTGAGGTTTTGTTTGTAAATTGCAGTTTATCGGGAACGGGAGAACGAGGGGCTCTGCCCCTGACCCCCGCAAGCCCCTTTTGAAAAAGGGGCTTGACCCCGAAAACTTTCAAAAAAGGCATTGATAGGCCAAGAGATTTGATAGTGGGGAGCATAGAGGGCACCCCCATGGGGCCCCTT
>JAFULU010000319.1 GCA_017483125.1 Clostridia bacterium | reverse complement strand
CTACATACAAACGGCTCGGTGGTCCTGGGCATCGACGTGGGCGGCAGTACCACCAAGATCGTGGGCTTCAAGCTGGCCCCCGACGGCAGTCGCACCCTGATGCCTCCCCTTTTCGTGCGAGCGACCGACCCCATCACCTCCATCTACGGCGCGCTGGGACGGTACACCTCCGAAAACGGTCTGGCTCTTTCGGATATCCGGCGGGTCATGACCACGGGCGTGGGCTCCTCCTACCTGTCGGGCCCCATCTATAATCTGGAGTGCCGATCCGTCCCCGAGTTCTCGGGCGTGGGTCTGGGCGGTCTTTACCTCTCGGGGCTGAACGAGGCCATCATCGTCAGCATGGGCACGGGTACGGCTCTGGTTCACGCCAAGCGGAACCCCGACGGCACCACCGCCATTGACTATCTGGGCGGTACGGGCGTGGGCGGCGGTACCCTTCTGGGTCTGACCAAGAAGATGCTGGGGGTGGACACCATCGCCCACATCGAACAGCTCTGCGAGGGCGGGGATCTTTCCAAGATCGACCTGACCATCAAGGACATCACCCAGCAGGGGCAGTTCCCCGAGATGAGCATCAACCTCACCGCCTCCAACTTCGGTAACCTCAGCGACATAGCCGACAGCCACGACATCGCTCTGGGCATTGCCAACATGGTGGCCGAGACCATCTTCATGATGTCCATCTTCGCGGCGCGGAGCAAGGGCATCTCGGACATTGTTCTTACGGGCAATCTCACCACCATCGCCCCCATCCGCAGGGTATTTGAGGGGCTGGCCTCCCATTTCGGGGTGCGGTTCATCATCCCCGAGAATTCCAGCTTCGGCACCGTCATCGGGGCGGCGTTGTACGAAGGATAAGACAGAAAAACAATTATCAAACATAATAAAGAAAGGCAACACCATCATGCAGTGGACATCCCTGAACGATCTGCGCGAGAAATACCTCGCATTCTTTGAGTCGAAGAATCACCTTCGTCTCCCCTCCTACCCCCTGGTTCCCATCAACGATCCTTCCCTGCTCCTCATCAACTCGGGTATGGCACCCATGAAGAAGTTCTTCACGGGCGAGGAGATCCCTCCCCGCAACCGCGTCTGCACCTGCCAGAAGTGCATCCGCACCCCCGACCTGGAGCGCGTGGGCCACACCGCCCGCCACGGCACCTTCTTTGAGATGCTGGGTAACTTCTCCTTCGGTGATTACTTCAAGAACGAGGCCATTCCGTGGGCTTGGGAGTTCCTGACCGTGACCCTGGAGATCCCCGAGAATCTGCTCTGGCCCTCCATCTACGAGAAGGACGAGGAAGCCTACCACCTGTGGGCTGACGTGGTCGGCGTCCCCGCCGAGCGCATCGTCCGTCT
Organism: Clostridia bacterium; assembly: GCA_017483125.1. Classification (GTDB taxonomy): domain Bacteria; phylum Bacillota; class Clostridia; order Oscillospirales; family CAG-272; genus CAMEON01. Next base: position 5,939 of record JAFULU010000319.1, on the reverse strand, counting down.
GGGTAAGGCCGACAACTTCTGGGAGCACGGCTCCGGCCCCTGCGGTCCCTGCTCCGAGATCTACTTCGACCGCGGCGAGGCTCGCGGCTGCGGCTCTCCCGACTGCAAGCCCGGCTGTGACTGCGACCGCTTCATGGAGATCTGGAACAACGTGTTCTCCCAGTTCAACAACGACGGAAACGGCAACTACACCGAGCTGGCTCAGAAGAACATCGACACGGGTATGGGTCTGGAGCGTCTGGCCTGCGTCATGCAGGACGTGGACAATATGTTCCTGGTAGACACCAACCGCAAGATCCTGGACACCGTCAGCGCCATCGCCGGCAAGGAGTACGGCGCCGACAAGAACGACGATATCTCCATCCGTGTGTGCACCGACCACATCAAGTCGGCTATGTTCATGATCGCCGATGGCGTCATCCCCTCCAACGAGGGCCGCGGCTACGTCCTGCGCCGCATCATCCGCCGCGCCTGCCGTCACGGTAAGCTTCTGGGCATCGACCATCCCTTCCTGACCGACCTGTGCAAGGTGGCCATGGAGCAGAACTGCGGCGCGTACCCCGAGCTTTCCGAGAAGTACGACTACATCCTCAAGGTGCTGACCCTGGAGGAGGAGAGATTTGACGCCACCATAGACGCGGGTCTGTCCATTCTGAACAGTGTCATTGAGTCCGCAAAGGCTGAGGGCAAGACCGAGGTCTCGGGCGAGGACGCCTTCAAGCTGTACGATACCTTCGGCTTCCCCATCGACCTCACCCGTGAGATCCTGGAAGAGGCCGGTATGACCTACGATAACGACCGCTTCGTGGAGCTGATGCAGGAGCAGAAGGTCCGCGCGAGAGCCGCAAGAGCCAACATCAGCGGTTGGAGCAATGCCTCCAAGACCCTGCTGGCCGATCTGCCCAAGACCGAGTTCGTGGGCTATGAGAGCTTTGACGCCGAGGCCAAGGTCATTGCTCTGATCGTGGACGAGATGTCTGTGGACGAGGTCTCCGAGGGCGACGTCACCGTGATCTTCGACAAGACCCCCTGCTACGGCGAGGGCGGCGGTCAGATCGGTGATATGGGTGTCATTTTGGATGGCACCGTTGACGGTCTGCGTGTCCGCATCAACGACACCCAGAAGTCCGACGGCGTATACATCCATCTGGCTACCGTTCAAAACGGCACCCTGAAGGTGGGCGACTCCGTCACGGTTCTCGTAGAGGTTCCCCGCCGTCTGGCCATCATGCGCAACCACTCCGCCGCTCACCTGCTCCAGAACGCCCTCCGCCACGTGCTGGGCAATCATGTTGAGCAGGCCGGCTCTTACGTATCCGACACCGTCTGCCGCTTCGACTTCACCCACTTCGCCGCCATGACTGCCGAGGAGATCGCCGCCGTTGAGGCACACGTCAATAACGAGATCCTGCAGGCCAATGCAGGATCCATGACCGAGATGGGCATCGACGAGGCCAAGGCTCTGGGCGCTGTGGCTCTGTTCGGTGAGAAGTACGGCAATACCGTCCGTGTGGTCCGCATGGGTAGTAGCTCCATCGAGCTGTGCGGCGGTACTCACGTGGACAACACCGGTAAGATCGGTCTCTTCAAGATTATCTCCGAGTCCTCCGTGGCCGCAGGCGTGCGCCGTATCGAGGCCGTGACGGGTACCGGCGTGCTGGCTCTGCTGGGTCAGAAGGATGCCCTCATCCACGCCACCGCCGAGAAGCTGAAGGTCAACAACCCCGCCGACATCGCCGCCAAGGCTACCCAGCTTCAGGGTGAGATTTCCGCCGCTCACAAGGAGATCGACGCCCTCAACGCCAAGATCGCCGCCTCCCGCGTGGACGATCTGGTGAAGGGTGCCGTCACCGTCGGCTCTGTCCGTCTCATCACCGCTGATCTGGAGGGTGTGACCGCGGACGTAGCCCGCACCATGAACGATCAGATCAAGGATAAGACCCCCGATGCCGTTATCGTGCTGGCCGTCACCGCAGGCGGCAAGCTGAACTTCGTAGCCGCCGCCGGTAAAGACGCCGTGGCTCACGGCGCTCACGCCGGTAAGCTGGTTGGCGCGGTTGCCGCTGTGACCGGCGGTAAGGGCGGCGGACGTCCCGACAACGCCATGGCCGGCGGTCAGGACGCCTCCAAGATCGCCGAGGCTCTGGCTGCTGCCGAGGCTACCCTGAAGGGTATGCTGAAGTAATTCGCTTCCTTTATGTATTCATACAGAAATACCCCGTCCGTTTATGGGCGGGGTATTTCTCAAAAAATCCGAATATTTCCATAAAACCGCCAACCTTTCCCCTGTCCCCTCCACTTATATAGATGACACCACCCCACAAACCCGAAGGGAGCCGACATGGACAAGCAGAACGCCGATCGCATCCTGACCGAATATCTCCAAAAAATCTATGGCTTCGCCCTGTCCAAGACGGGGGACTCCTACGAGGCCGAGGAGCTGGCCTCGGATATCACCTATGAGGTCTACCTGTCTCTGCTCCGCGACGGGGAGATCTACAATGTGAACGCCTACGTGTGGCGCATATCCCAATACGTCTTTGCCCGATGGGCAGAGAAGAAACGGATCATGCGGGAGCGCGGCGGCATTTCGGTGGATGAAATCATGGAGCAGGTCGCCGCTGCAGAGGCGAAAATGCCCTACATCCTCATTGATCACGACGATGCAGAGCGGGCAGAGCGCGCCGCCCACGAGGACAACCTTAGACTTTTGCGGCGGGAGATTGCCTATCTGGGCGAGACCCAGCGGAGGATCGTGGTCGCACACTACTACGGCGGGCAAACGGTGAAGGAGATTGCCGAGGACATGGACATTCCCGTGGGGACGGTGAAATGGCATCTGTACGATGCGCGAAAAACCATCAAGGAGGGTATGAATATGGAAAGAAATAAAGGAACACTTGGAATCAGCCCCATTCGTTTTTGCAGCATGGGACACAGCGGCTACTGCGGTAGCACAGGAGATACCGCCAGTCATTTGAACACAATGCTGGCACAAAACATCGCCTATGCCGCCTACTGGACACCCAGAACAGAGGAGGAGATCGCAGAAGAACTGGGCATCACTCCGGTCTTTATGTCCGACATTATTGCCCATTTGGAGGAATATGGCTATATGTCCCGCGTGGATGGGGGAAAGCTCCGCACAGACATGATGATTCACCGAGGAACAAAGGAGACAGATGAAGCCATTCACGAGCTGAAGACCGAGACCGCCGCACGCTTGTGTGAGCTTTTGGCTCCCGTATGGACATCCAATCTGGATCACTTCTACGAGGAGCACAAGCAGGACATTTATGTTCCCGACGAAGATATAAATCTTTGGCGGTGGAGCGGATTTATGATGGGCGATATGTCCTTCTGGGAAACGGTAAATAGCCAAAATCCTAATCCCCAAGAACCGGCTACGCAACTCCGCATCAAACGCCCCGACGGCGGTGACTACGTTGCTCTTGCCTATATCGATGACGGATATAGCGTCAGCTACGACGGCTCTCTTTACTGGGCGTGCGGCATGATGAACCGTGGATCCGAGACATACAATCTCTTTGCTTGCCAGATGAGCACCGGGTATGATTCCCGCCCCGATGGATGGGGAGATAACAAGAACACCGATTACGAGGCACTCTACGAGTACTTCACAGGTCAACTTCCCGAAACGCAGGCCAATGTCAGCAAGTATCAACGCTTGTATGATCGCGGTCTGATCGTAAAGCGCGATAACGGCATTTCTGTCAACGTTCCCGTTTGCAGATGTTGGGGACTCGATATGTATGCCGGTGCGGATATGCAGGCCGTCAACGCCATATATAGGGTTTATGCAAAAAAGATTTTTGACATCAAATGCGGCCTCTACCCGCCCCACATTCAATCCTACATCCGTGCGTGTGACAACGGCTACGGTGATTCTCTGTATATGTACTTCTACCGCTGGATGCTGGACAACGGTGTTCTCACCCTCCCCGAGGATGACCGCCGCGGCGGCATCATGACGGTGGTCTTTGCGGATACGCTTCCCAAGGCTTAACTCTTGAATGATTACCCCGTCCGTTTTGGGCGGGGTTCTCTTTTCGCAAAAGCATCTTTTTTTCTTCAATTTCGTGCAATCAATTGTCTCTTTGCTCTTGACACAGAGAGATTTCTGTGTTATGATAATAGTAATTATACGGTAAAGGAGAACCGACATGAACCAGTTCAAACGTGCCCTTGCGATCCTTTTGGCCTCCCTCATGCTGCTGCCCGCGCTGGCCGCCTGCGGTGAGGCTGACGAGCCCGCCGATACCACAGCCCCTTCCCAGACCACCTCCACCGAGGAGGGTGAGGACACCATCCCCGCCGACGAGCTTCCCGACAATCTGAAATACGACGGCGAGAAGATCACCTTCATCAGCGTCAACGCCATGGACTACGACGAGCTGACGGGCGACGCTGTGGAGGACGCCATCTACGAGCGCAACAAGGCCGTGGAGGAGCGGCTGGACGTGGAGATCGAGGTCATTCAGGAGGAGACCCCCATCGACAAGGTCGTCACCGCCGTAAGCGGCGGCAACACCGACTACGACGTGATGGTGGAGCTGTGCTGGCGCGCCGCCCCCAAGTTCACGGGCAACTACTTCTACAACCTCCGCAACACCGAGTACCTGGACTTTGAGAAGCCCTGGTGGAACCAGAGCTTTACCGACGTCGTTTCCTACAACGACATCACCTTCGGTGTCACGGGTGCTATGGTGCTGTCCCTGTACCGCCGTACCTACGTGACCGTCTTCAATAAGGATCTGTTCAAGAATGCCAACCAGACTTACCTTTACGAGTACGTGGAGAACGGCTCCTGGACTCTGGACAAGCAGGCCTCCCTGGTGCCTCTGTTCCATCAGGACAACGGCAACTCCCAACAGGACATGACGGGAGACATCTACGGCTTCGTCAGCAACGATTTTATTTGCGTAGACCCCTACTGGGCCTCCTGCGAGGTGGAGATCATCCGAAAGAGCGCCGATGGTGACTACGAGTGGGTCTTTGAGCCTGCCAAGCTCCACGACATGGCCGAAAAGGTGCTGAACCTCTACTACGGAACGGGTGACGCCGCCTACATTGAGCATGACGACGTGCAGAGCGAGAATACCGTTCTGTCGGTTTTCTCCGGCGGCTACGCCGCTATGGGAACTCTCTGCATCCAGCTCCTGGAAAACCCCCTCATGCGTAACATGGAGCAGGAGTACGGTGTGGTGCCCATCCCCAAGTACAGCGAGGATCAGAAGACCTACTACAGCCAGATGCACGACGGCTTCACCATCGCCTGCCTCCCCAACACCGTGAAGTCTGACCGCGCCGATATGCTCAGCGCCGTCCTGGAGGCTATGTCCTCCATCAGCTACCGCATCGTCCGTCCCGTGTACTACGAGACCACCCTGCGTACCAAGCTGGCTCAGGATCCCCAGTCCGCCGCCATGATGGATCTCATCATGGACAACATCCGCATTGACGCGGGCTTCGTCTACTCCCACTCCATGGGCTCCTTCCACCAGGGCTTCCAGCAGCTTGTGGACAAGGGCGAGAACGATGCCATTTCCCGCTACAAGCGCATGACCACCTCGGCTCAGCGTGCTCTGGAGGGTCTGATCCGTCAGCTGGACAAGATGGCCGCCCAGCAATAAGCGACCGATCGAATTGAATCAAAACCCGCGCCCCTGTCATTACGGCAGGGGCGCGGGTTTTGAGTTTGAAGTGTTGTTCAAATCTGGGTTTATCGGGCTGACGAAACCGAGCGGAAATGGGTATGGTGACCCCGAGCTTGCTCGGAGCTCATCACGCCTCCCGCCGCAGGGGCTGGTCGGCACCTTCCCCAAGGGAAGGCAAGGGTATGTGGAAACCCCTCTTTTTGTTGATACCAAAAGGAAAATACAGACTTTTTAAAGAAAAAGCTCCCATTTCCTCGTGCT
>JAFULU010000318.1 GCA_017483125.1 Clostridia bacterium | reverse complement strand
CAAGGAGTACAAGGGCGCCTTCGGTAAGCCCTTTTACGCGAGAGATTAAGTTGACCATATATAAAACGACCCGACGGAATTTCCCTCCGTCGGGTTGTTTTCATATTCAGGATAAAAAATTTTTTATTTTACCTTAACCCCTTGACAAGCATAGATTTCCGATGTATAATATATATACCTCGCAAATCTATGCATAGAAATAGAAGGGAGAAACATGCATGAAAATTAGCAAAGAATTACTCAAAGGAAGCACAGCCCTCATGGTGCTTCGTGTAATCGCTGAGGAGGATATGTACGGCTACCGTATCATACGCGAAATCGCTACCCGCTCGAAAGATACTTTTAAGCTCAACGAAGGCACGCTGTATCCTATCCTGCACATGCTCGAAAAGGAAGGGCACGTGACCTCTTATGATGGTCAGAGTGAAACGGGACGTTCACGCCGCTACTACCGTATCACGGTGCAGGGAAAGCTTCATTTGGCCGCCCGCATGGAGGAATGGCAGGTTTTCAGTGACGCAGTGACTCTTGTGCTCGGTACAGAAGGAGTGTAATATGGCTGAACAGAATCAAAATGAATTTGACTTGAATGCGGCTTTGGACCGTCTGGCTGCCAGAGTTTGCCGCGAAATCAAATCAGAGCATCGTCGAAAGAAAGTGACTACCGAATTTCGCGGGCATCTGGAGGACGCCATAGAAGATATTATGAGGCAGGGGATCCCGCCCGAGGTAGCCTATGCCGAGCTGGAAGAGTCTTTAGGAAGTACCGACAAACTCTCAACATTAATGGCTTCAGTACACAACACGCACCATTTCCCCGTGATCCTTCCTTGGTTAGCAGGGGCGGTGGTCATTGGCGGATTGATCTACCTATATCTGACCACCGACAATGACAGCCTACAAGCATGGATCGGCGTTGGGTTGCAGTTGATCGCCATTTCGGCTATCGTTGCGTTAGCATTGTTCATGGGAAAATGGGCGCGAGCCATCGGTAAGCGAGCCTCGGCATTGCGGCGTTTGAAAAAGTTTGTTAAGAAGCAGGGCGGTACGTTGATCCGCCGAAAAAACGGCTTCAGATCCTTGTTCGTGCGAACAACCACCCCTGAATTGATCGTGGATCTGGGTGACCATCGCTATATTCTGGCCATGTGGGCTACAGTCCAACGCCGCCGCACGCTCCACCTTCAAGACAATGGCATCTACAGCTACGACAAGCATTTCGGGTATATGCTGGCCACTCCCGGCATTGCTCCCCATTCCCGCGTTACGTTTTTCCGTCCCAAGGGAATGGAGAACGATCCGTTGTTTACGTTCTACCATTCCGAAATGGTCAAGCTTCCCGAAGGAGCCCATCTCATGCCCGAGGTCAATTACAAGGAATGCTTTGCGCCCGACAAGATCAACATTCCTGTCTTTTTGCTCAATCCCATACCGCTGGATGTGGAGATTTGTGAGAATAGCCATATTCACAAACTGGTAGAAGGTGACACCCTCCCGCCCTCCTTGGGAAGCGCAAAAGTGTACTCTATGTCGAGTTTGATTTCCATGATGGAGAGAACAGATTTTTAGGTAACGATTCAGCCGATGTTTCAAATTGCAGTTTATGGGGCTGTCGGTTCGTGGTGACCCATGGGTGTTGCCCTCTCACCCGCCTATGGCGGGAGCTCCCCCAGAGGGGGAGCCTTTCGTACTAAACCCAGCGAAATCCCGTTTCCCGACAAGTGTTTTCACGCCGTTCTGAGGCACCCCCTTTGGGGGTGCCTCCTCGCAAACTCGGGCGCGAAGCGGTGAGAGGGCAAATATCGCGGGCAAGCCGCAAACAAACAGCCCGTCAAACCCAAATTTGAAGGTTGCCTGAATAGTTACATTTTAGTTGTTGACGGATCGTGCGAACGACTTGGGAAGGTTGAGCTGTATTGTTTACATTTTCATCCAAGCAGTATTTCATGACTCACAAAAACAACCCGACGGAATCCCCCTCCGTCGGGTCATTTTTCGATTCACTTACTCCTTCACGCTGTACGCGCACCACGCGCCGTTCGTGAAGTCGGGGAAGGCCACGGGCATACCACCCTTGGCGATGGACTCCTCGGAGAGAGCCGTGACCGCCATCCAGGCCGCGCCGTCGTAGACGTCGATGGGGCAGGGCTT
>JAFULU010000028.1 GCA_017483125.1 Clostridia bacterium | reverse complement strand
CTTCATCTGGTTAGCCAAGTCCAGGATAGAGCCGCCCGTGGAGATCATGTCGTCAACGATGATGACTTCCTTACCGTGGAGATCCTGACCGAGGTACTTGTGCTCCAGAATGGGGTTCTTACCGTTGACGATGGTGGAGTAGTCGCGGCGCTTGTAGAACATACCTACGTCCACCGACAGGCTGTTGGAGTAGGCGATGCAGCGGCCCATAGCGCCCTCGTCGGGGGAGATCATGACCACGTGGTCCTTGTCGATGATGACGTCGGGGACATTCTTGACCAGGGCCTTGATCATCTGGTAGTTGGGCAGGACGTTATCGAAGCCCGACAGGGGAATGGCGTTGGCCACGCGGGGGTCGTGGGCGTCGAAGGTGATGATGTTGGAAACACCCATATTCACCAGCTCCTGGAGCATCATGGCGCAGTCCAGAGACTCGCGGGTGGTGCGCTTATGCTGACGGCCCTCGTAGAGCATGGGCATGATGACGGTGATGCGGCGGGCCTTACCGCCGATGGCGGCGATGATGCGCTTGAGGTCGGCGTAGTGGTCGTCGGGGCTCATGGGGACGATCATGCCGTGCATCTTGTAGGTGACGCCGTAGTTGAAGACGTCGCAGTAGATGTAGACGTCCTGACCGCGCATGGACTCCTTGATGATGGACTTACCCTCTCCCGAACCGAAGCGGGGGCAGGAGACGTGGGCGAGGTAGGTGTCCTCGCCTCCGTGGCGGCGCCACTCCTTGAGGTAGCTGTCGACCCGCTCCACAAAGGACTCGGAGCCCTGCATACCAATGACTGTCAGTTCGCCGTAAAGTGAATCTTTCATGTCGGTAAACCCTTTCTTTATCTGCATTTTAGACAAAATTCGAGTGAAAACGAGAGGATTTTTCGGCATTTGTGCCGTGATAGTCAAAAGTCCTTCCGCGCCATCCACATGGAGACTGTTCCCCACGGATGCCGCGGAAGGGCTGATGGATCAATTACAGGAGCTTGACGAAGCGGCCGTAAGCCTCATCCCAGGCGCCGCGATAAGCGCAGGGCGTGTAGTGCTTGACCTCAAAGGAGTTGGCAACCACCTGGCGGGCCTCGGACAGATCCTTGATGGCGCCCACGGCCATCATCTGGGCCAGGAGGTTTCCGATGGAGGTAGCCTCCTCGGGACCGGCGGAGACCTCCAGACCGCAGGCGTCGGCGGTCATCTGGGACAGGAAGTGGTCCTTGGTGCCGCCGCCCACCACGTTGATCATGGTGGCCTTCTTACCGCGCAGGCTCTGGATGTTCTCCACGGTGTGGCGGTACTTCAGAGCGAGGGACTCGTAGATGCAGCGGACGACCTCACCCGTGGTCTCGGGGACGTGCTGGCCGGTCTTACGGCAGAACTCACGGATCTTCTCGGGCATATTGCCGGGGGTGTTGAAGGACGCGTCGTCGGGGTTGATGAGGGACTGGAAGGGAGCGGCCTCCTTGGCCCAGGCCTCCATCTGCGCGAAGCTGTAGTCCTTGCCCTCGCGCTTCCACTGACGGCGGGACTCCTGGATGATCCAGAGACCCATGATGTTCTTCAGGAAGCGGATGGTGCCGTTGATACCGCCCTCGTTGGTGAAGTTGGCGGCGCGGGTGGCGTCGTTGATCAGGGGCTGGGGCAGCTCCATACCCATGAGGGACCAGGTGCCCGAGCTGATGTAGATGAAGTCGTCAGCCTGGGAGGGGACGGCCATGACGGCGGAGGCGGTATCGTGGGAAGCCACGGTGTAGACGTTGATGTTGTTCTTGCCCACCTCCTCGGTGATGGAGGGCAGGAGACCGCCCAGGTTGTAGCCGGGCTGGACGATGGGGGAGAACAGGCTACGCTTGATGCCCAGCTTATCGGTCAGATCGAAGGCGAAGTCGCGCTTGGCGGCGTCCAGGATCATACCGGTAGAGGCGATGGTGTACTCGGTGGCCATCTTACCGGTGAGGAAGTAGTTGAGCAGGTCGGGGATGAAGAGCATCTTCTCGGCGCGGGCAAGGGCGTCGGGATCGTCGCGCATCTCGGCGGCCAGCTGGTTCAGGGTGTTGAAGTCGATGGCCTGGATACCGGTGGTCTTGTAGACCTCCTCGGCGGAGACGGTGGGCTCCATGTAGTCGGTGATGCCCACGGTGCGGGTGTCGCGGTAGTGGGTGGGGTTAGCCATGAGGCGGCCGTTCTTGTCGATCAGACCGTAGTCCACGCCCCAGGTGTCGATACCCATGGAGGTAACGTTGTCGCCGTCGATGACGGTCTTGGTGATGGAGTTCTTGATCTCAAAATAGATGCGCAGGATATCCCAGGTGAAACGGCCGTTCACGAACATGGGATCGTTGGAGAAGCGGTGATTCTCACGCAGGGTGAGCTTCTCTCCGTCAAAGGAACCGACGATGCCTCTGCCGCTGGACGCGCCGAGGTCGATCGCAAGCATTTTCAGTTCTGCCATAGCTACCTCCGAGTATGTACGATGAATTATTTTTGTGCGGAGGGTACAGTTCGCCCTCTTACACATATAGTGCCTTTATTATATCACATTTCGGGGAAAATTGTATGAATTTTTTGTTAATATGCGGAGGTTTTATAGGAGTGTTTTTGGTGAGGAGCGATGGGGCTTGACCGTAAGTGTGCTTGGGGAGGGGGAAAGAACCATCTCAAACGCCGAAGTTTCTTTCCCCCTCCCCGGGGATGGTTGGGTGTGACCGTGGATTGAGGGTTGCCCCTCCCTCTATCTCCTTGGCTGCGCGCCGAGGGGATGTGCAAAACCACGTGTTAATCCAATTTGGGTTTGACAGTCTGTTTGAAATGGAGTTTAAACGGCTAGCCAGCGTTATTTGTCTTCTCACCGCTCCGCGCCCGAGCTTGCGAGGAGGCACCCCCGGAGGGGGTGCCTTAGAACTGCGTAAAACACTTGTCAGGAAACGCGATTTCTCTGGGCTTGGCGCGAAAGGCTCCCCCTCTGGGTAGCGAAGCGGCGACACGGTAGTGAATGACTACCGGTGGCAGTCAGAGCCGTGTCGTGACCGAGCCGAAGCGAACAGCTCCCGCGAAGCGGGTGAGAGGGCTTTTCGGCGGGAGCAAGCCCCCGCCCTACGACGAGAAACCCCACCGACAAACCCCAATTTGGCTCCCCTTTATTCCCCGCGTTTCTCCAAAAAAACAGGCCTCAACTGTTTCCCCTCCATGGCCGCCTCCAACGCCTCGGGCACCAGAGAAAAATCCGCCACCAGGGAATGGGGCTTGGATACGGGATCGTCCTGCACCATAGGGGTGAAATACACGCTCTTGCGGGAGAGGAGGGTACCGATATTGCGGAGGTTGGCAGACAGGGCGTCGTTGGAGGCCAGGGTGATGAGGAGGGGGCGGTCGGAGCGCAGGTGGGCCTTGGCGGCCATGCAGACAGGGGTGTCGGTGATGCCGTTGGCCAGCTTGGCGAGGGTATTCCCTGTGCAGGGGCAGATGACCAACGCCTCCAGGGGGCGGGCGGGGCCCAGGGGCTCGGCCTCGGGGATGGTGCGGACGATGGGACGGCCGCAGATGGATTCGATGCGGTCCATGAAGTCGGCGGCTTTCCCGAAGCGGGTGTCGGTGGCGGCGGTGATCTCGCTCATGATGGGGAGGACGTCGTAGCCCTTCTCTTTCAGTTGGGTCAGCACCTCCACCGATCTCGACAGGGTACAGAAGGAGCCGCAGAGGGCGTAACCGATCATGTGGGGGTACCTCCTTCCCTGCTGATTCCGTCAAGGCTATCGCGGTGGGCAAGCATACCGAGGATACACTCGGCGATGGCGCGGCCCGCGTCTCTTGGGGCGTAGCTCCCGGGGAGGGAGGGGGCGCGGAGGTAGCGGAGTCCGTTTTTCGCGGTGGCCTCGCGGACGTGGGTGTCGCTGACACCGAAGGGGGCCGAGGCCAGGTCGATGAGGAGGGTGTCGGGCTGAAGACTCATGAGGAGGTCGCGGGGGAGGATGTGGGCGGGGACGGTGTTGAAGAGGATGGGGTGGTCGCGGCAGAGGGGAGAAAGCCCGCCCATGGGGTCAGACTCGGCGATGAGGAGGGGGTGGCAGCCATCGGCGGCGGCTTCAAAGAGGCTTTCCTCCCGTCGGGCGCAGACCGTGACGTCGGCCCCCAGGGCGCGGAGCAGGCGAGCCAGGTACTTCCCGATCCGCCCGTAGCCCAGCACCGCCACCGAGGTATCGCGGAGGGTGCGGTCGGTCAGCTCCATGGCGGTCATGAGGGCGGCCTCGGCGGTGACGTAGGCGTTGCGGAGCTGAAGGACTTCATTGTCGTAGTAGTCGGTGACACGGGTGGCGGCGGGGTCAAATTCTCTTGTACTGTCAAGGAATTCTTGGGGAAGCTTACCGCCGAAGAGGGTGAGGCTCGGGGTACGGCTCATGAGGTCGCTGATCTCGGAGAGGGTCACGCGGCAGGCGGGATCGCGGGGGGCGTGGATCGTCTCGCCGTCTCTGGAGGCGGGGAGAGGGAGGATGAGGATATCCGCGCCCTCGGTTGCCCTGGACAGGCTTTGGCAGATCCTCATTTCGGTGTCGGCGTCAGCATCGGGCAGGCAGTCGGTGCCACAGCCGAACAGGTTTACGAGGCATCCCTCCTCGGTGAGCCGCCTCGCCAGGTGGGCCATGCGCAGGTCTCCCCCGATGACGGCGAAGCGGTGGGGGTATGTTTGGTCGGTATGTTTCAAGGTGCGGTCACTCCTTTCGGGGGATTTCGTGACGGAGGGAACCGCGGGGCGGTCGAGTTCTGTCACATTACAGGGTATGCCGAAGGGAGGAGAAATGACCGTGGGTGGGGAGGGGGAAATTGGGGTTTATAGGTCTGTTGGTTTGTGCTGACCCTTGTGTGTTGCCCTCTCACCCGCCTTCGGCGGGAGCTCCCCCAGAGGGGGAGCCTTTCTTACTAAACTCAGCAAAATCCCGTTTGCCGACAAGAGTTTTCTCGCCGTTCCAAGGCTCCCCCTCTGGGGGAGCTCCGCGAAGCGGTGAGAGGGCAAACACAGCAGGCAAGGCACAAACAAACAGTTCGATAAACCCAAATTTGAAAACTATACAATTGCAAACAAGAAAAGGAGAAACCTGTCGTCTCTCCTTTCACAATGAATCATTTATGATACTTCGACCCCTTGGCGATCTGATAACAACGGTACACCGCTTCGTACAAAATCACCCGCATGAGCTGGTGGGGAAAGGTCAGCTCGGACACCGAAAGCCGCATTTTGGCGGCGGCTTTCACCTCGGGGGCGAGACCGTGGGAGGAGCCGATGATGAAGCAGAGGGTACCGCACTCCGCCGTGACCGATTCCAGCTTGCGGGAGAGGTCGGGGGAGGACATCTGCTTGCCCTCCACGCAGAGGGCTATGGGAAAGGAACGGGGCGGGATGGCGGCGAGGATGGCTTTTGCTTCCTCCGACAAGGCTTTTCTGATCTCGGATTCCGAGGGATCATCGGGGAGCTTGACTTCCTTCAGCTCGATCTCCTCCACGCGGCACATCCCCGAAAGGCGCTTCTTGTACTCAGCGGCGGCCTCGCGGAGGTAGGACTCCTTCAGGTTGCCTACCGTGATGAAGCGGACGGTCTGGGGCATCATAGGCGCACCTCCTCGGGGGTCTTGGTGATGATCTTTTCAATGGGAGAATCCTCCTCGCCCACCAGCATGGTGATGGCGTTGGGGGAGGCGATACGGAGTGTGGTCTCATACCCCGCCAGGGCCGAGAAGGTCTCATCATAGGCCAGGTCGGGATGGTTATTCTCCTCGCTCAGGTGGGCCAGGAGGAAGTGGGTGGTTCCCTGCCCCGCCAGCTCGGCGGCCAGGTCGGCGCACTCACGGTTGGAGAGGTGGCCCCGCTTGCCGCGGATGCGGAGCTTTAAGTCGTAGGGGTAGGGGCCGTCCATGAGCATATCCACATCGTGGTTGGACTCCAGCACGATAGCCTCACAGCCCGTCAGTCCCTCGCGGAGGGCTTCCGAAACGTGGCCGATGTCGGTGGCGTAGCCTACGCGGACGGTCTTCTCCCCATCGGGGAACTCAAAGCGGTAACCCACCGAGGCGCGGCTGTCGTGGGGGGTCTCAAAGGCGGTGACGGTGACCTCCCCCACCTTGGCGGTGAAGGGGGCCTTTTCGTACAGCCAGAAGCACTTGCACAGGGCCTCGGGCTGGGTGGCACGGTAGCGCAGGGCAGACTTGAAGAGCATATGGACGGGCTTGGGGTGCTTTTTGGCCAGCACCTCCAGCGCGGCCACGTGGTCGTTGTGGTCGTGGGTGATAAAGATAGCGTCAATGCTGTCCATCTCCACCCCGATATGCTTCAGGGAGCCGATCAGGGTGCGGGCGCACTTCCCCGCGTCGATGAGGATGCGGGCGGTGGGTGTCTCCAGGTAGGCGGCGTTTCCGCCCGAGCCGGAGTACAGAGTACAGAAGCGGTAGTTGGGCATAAACGGTTTACCCCTTGAAGAAATCGGCCAGATAACTATCCCAGACGAAGAGATAAAGGGCCTCGCACATGAAGACGATAACGAAGGGGATAATGACGGTCAGCATCCAGCGGGATTTTTGCGCGCGGATCCGCTCGTTTGCGAGGAAGGTCTGCTTCTTCTCCTCGCTCCAGTCGGCGGGGAGCATTTCAATGGTGACATCCTTGTTGACGAAGCCGCGGTTGTAGGCCAGATAGGTGATGAGCATGGCGGCGAAGACCAGGAAATAGGCGATCATGACGCCGAAGACCAGCACGTCGTTGTGGGTGGCGTCACCCACGGCAATACAGCCGTACCAGATGACCATAAGCAGGACGGTCAGACCGACGGTGGCCCACAGACGGCGCTTGGTCTCGCGGTCCATGGGGACGGATTCCTTGGCGGGAACACCGTTCTTCCCGAGGTCGGGACGCTTTTTATTGGGTGAAAACATGGTTTCTCCTCAACTTTCGGTTGTTTTTGTAACTTTGCGTTTCTTTTTTGGCGTAGATCAGAAGATTCTGGCGGCACCCACGGGGCGGATGCGGAGGTCGTAGGTAGCCCCCTCGCCGAAGGCTCCGTCCATGAGGGCGGTGAAGGCCTCCACCCGCTCGGCGGGGACGTAGGCCTGAATGGTGCCCGCAAATCCTCCGCCATGGACGCGGAAGGCACCCTTCCCGCCCGCGAAGAAGCTGTCGCAGAGGCAGAGGGCCAGGGACAGTCCCTGCTCGGTGATATTCTTGGTAGTGTAGACATTCTGGAGGTAGCAGAAGGAGGAGCGGCCCGAGGCCAGCACGCCCTTGAAGTAGTCCTCCACGGCGGCGTCGCGGGTAGCCTCGTCGGTGGCGGCGATGGCGGTCTGGAGGACGGCCTTCTGGGCGGCTACGCGGTCGTTCTCGGAGAGGAAGTGGAGGGCGCGGAGGATGGCGCGGTCACCCAGCTTCTCGCGGAGGGCGGGGGTGGCGGAAATAACCTGCTCGGCGGTGACCTCGCGGAGGACGGACTTGCCGAAGTGGGCGGCCACGGCCTTCATCTCGGCGGGGACGGCGGCGTAATCGTCGGTGAGGTCGGCGTGGTTGCCCCCGGTGTTGACGATGCAGAGGTGGTAGCCCGCGGCGGTCATGTCGAAGGGCAGAGCCTCGATGACAGGGGCGGTGGGGTCGGCGAAGTCGATGGCCACGATACCGCCCACGGCGCAGGCCACCTGATCCATGAGTCCGCAGGGCTTGCCGAAGAACTGGTTCTCGGCGTACTGGGAGATCTTGGAGAAGGAGACCTCGTCCACACAGCCCTTGTTGTAGAGGTGGGAGAGGATGGTGCCGATCATATCCTCAAAGGCGGCGGAGGAGGACAGACCCGAGCCCTTGAAGACGGTGGACACGGTGCAAGCGTCAAAGCCGCCCACGGCGTGACCGTGATTGGCGAAGCCCCGGCAGACACCCGCGATAAGGGAGGCGGAGGTGCCGAATTTGGCGGGGTCAGACTCGGTATAGGCGGCGATCTCCACGGTATCCTCGCCGAAGCCCTCGCTCCAGAGGCGGATGACACCGTCGGCGCGGGGGGAGGCCACGGCCAGGACGTCCAGGCTGATGGAGGCGGCGATGACACAGCCGTGGTTATGGTCGGTGTGGTTGCCCGACAGCTCACTGCGGCCTGCCACGGTGAAGAGGCCCACCTCACGGTCGGCGCCGTACATGGAGGCGAAGGTCGCGCAGAGCTTCTTGGCCCGCTCTCTCTGGGCGGGCACGCCGCCGGCCGAGCCGAGGGCCTCGAAGGTGGCGTCCAGCTCGCCCGCGTCGATGGCGGCTACGAGGGCGGGGAGGGGCATGAGGGGTTTATCGTAGATCTTGATGGGGGTCATGGTGGTGTTCCTTTCGTATGTAGGATGAGGGGACGTAGGATGACAGTTTATTATAGCATAGATTGGGGGGGATTTCAATGGGGAGATGTAAATTTTTCGGAGGAGTTGCCGCGGGCGCAGAGTCACCGACGGATTGCACAAAGCCCACCAAAGAACTTTGTTGAAAATGGCTATTGCGCGCCATTTGCAATCATGGTATAATGAGAGTAGAAAGTCTTGTCCTTACAAGCAAAAATGCTGATCCGCCGATAAAATTTCATCTGTATGGGAGGAACACCATGAAAAGATTCGTCTGTATTCTGACCGCCGTGTTGCTGTTGCTCTCCCTGTCGGGGTGCGGAATCACCACCTCTTATTGGGAATTTCAGTATTCCGTTGACAACGTTAAGGAGATCAAGATCATTGATGTGAAGAGAGGCGGAGGCTACGTGGACAGTGAGGAGGATTATACCGTACTCAAGGTTGTGGATGAAACTGATTACGCCGGTATTATGGATGATATTCAAACGATTGGCTACTATTGTCCTTACTTGGGGTCAAATCCTGCAAGTCCTTACGGGAAATCAATTATGGTCGTTTTTGAAAGCGGTGAATACGACGTGATTTCGGCTACCGGCCCCGAGCATTATCAGTATTCCGAAGAACGTGGTTCCATTACAAAAATTCTCTCATTCGTTCGTTGCCGCGACAAAGAGCAGTATAACCAAATGATCGACAAATGGCTGGACGGGGCAGAGACCACCGAGGGGCAGACCGAGTAACCTCCTCGCCCCCACTCCCGCCGCATATTCCGGGATCCTCCGTCCGCCGCGACGGGGGATCTTTTTCGCGTAGCTCATTCCACCTTGACAAATCCCCCCATCTATGCTATAATACTCCCGAAGCCCACCGCAAGCCCTCCCCATCCCCTCCGCTCCGAGCTCGGACAGGCGGTCTCCCCGCCCCCGCGCGCCCGAGGCAGTGCCGTCGCGCTGTCCCTCGGCTCCCGCGCCCGTGTCCGCCCGACGCTCGGCTCGTCTGGGTCTCGGGGTCGGTCCTTTCGCGGTCCCGGCTTCGGCCTCGTCGGATGATGCGCGCGCGCCTATTGGATGCAGGGGCGGCGGTGTCACGGCGGGTGCATAATGCAGGACATCTCTAAAAACCCCTCGCACGGCGAATCGGCAGAATCTTTTCCGTCATTCGTTACCAAGATCCTTCGTATAGGGTCAACTATACGCGCGGATCTTGGTTTAGACTGACGAAAAATCTTCTAGCCGCTCCCCGTACGATGAGTTTTAGAGATGCCCTGCAGGCTCCCTCCCGCGGCCTTTTTGCGGTGAAGCGGAGCGATAGCGTCCCCAAAATACAAAATAACGGCACGCATCCCTCTGCCGCACATACGGAGGAACACCCCCATGCTGACCATCCACAGTACCGAAGCCATCCGCCAGATCGAGGCGGCCATTGGCTACACCTTCCACGACAAGCGCCTGCTCGTCCAGGTCCTGACCCGCAAGACCTACCTGAAGATCGACCCCGAGGCCCCCGACAACGAGGTGCTGGAGTTCTACGGCGACACCCTCATGAACTACCACGTCACCAACTACTTCATGTCCAAGTACGCCCATATGCTGGAGGACGGCCTGTTCTTCATGCGCACCGTGGAGCAGTTCACCGACCTGCGCTCCCACTACGTCTGCAACCGCTACCTCACCGAGCGGGTCAAGGCCATGGGTCTGGCTCGCCATCTCCGCGCCCAGAATCGGGATTCCGAGCTGCGCCGCGACGGTGAGAAGGCCTACGCCGACATTTTCGAGTCCCTGGTGGGCGCCATCTACCTGGACTCCTACCAGAACGACACCCTCATCCGCGCCTTCATCCTGCGCCAGCTGGGCATCGAGCCCCGCCGCGCCCCCGCCGATATCGAAGCCTACGATTACGACGCCCTGCGGACCATGCCCGCCTTTGAGGCTCCCGTGACCGAGGCTCCCGCGGAGACTGCCCCCGCTCCCGTTGAGGTGGAGGAGGCCGTGGCGGAGGTTGAGGTCGAGACCGCACCCGTCCTTGATACCGTAGAGGCCGACGTCGAGGAGGAGCCCGCCGAAGCCCCCGCCGAGGTGGCAGAGCCTGTGGTGGAGGTGATGCCCGCCGCCGCGCCTGTGGTGACCGCGCCCATAGCGGTTGCTCCCGCGGAGGAAGCCGCCCCCGTCAAGGAAGCCCCCGCCGTGGTTGTCGCGTTGGAGACTCCCACCGTCACCGCTGTGGAGTCAGTTCCCGAAAAGCCCGCCGTAGCAGATGAGATCTCCCCCGCCGCTCCCGCCACCAAGCAGGACAAGCTGGCCGCCCTCTGCGCTTCCCTGGGCTTTGAGGCACCCACCTACGGTGAGACCCCGCCCAACGCCCCCAACGCCCGTCCCGTGGCGGCCTGCACCCTGCGCTACAAGGACGCCAAGGGCAAGCCCGTCAAGATCAGCCTGAACGACTCGGGCAAGACCCTGGCCGAGGCCACCGAGAAGGCCGCCGCCAAGATGCTTTCCAAGGTGGAAAAGCTGGCCGCCGAGGAGACCGAAAAGCGCATCAAGCAGGCCAAGAAGGAGGAGCTGGAGAAGCTTCGTAAGCAGCTGAAGGAGCAGGCCGCCGAGGCATCGCCCGCGGTTGCTCCCGTGGTGGAGACCGCCCCCGCTATTGAGACTCCCGTCGTGGAGGTTGCTCCCGCTGTGGAGGATGTGCCTGTGGAGACTCCCGTCGTAGAGGCTCCTGCGGTAGAGGAAGTTCCTGCCGAGGAGACCGTACCCGCTGTTGAAGAAGCTGCCGTTACAGAGGTCGTAACCGTTGCTGAGGAGGCTCCCGCTGTTGAGGTCACTCCCGTCACGGAGACGGCTCCCACCGAGGAGGCTCCTGCCATTGAGGCCGCGACCGAAACTGAGCCCGCTCCCGCTGTTGAGTCTGTTCCCGCCGAGGTGACCGCTCCCGCTGTTGAGTCTGCTCCCGCCGAGGAACCCGCACCCGTCGAGGAGGTCAAGCCCGCCAAAAAGGCTCCCGCGAAGAAGAAAACGGCCGCCAGGAAGAAGGCTGTTACCGAAGAGAAGCCCATGGAAGAAAAGTCCGCCGAGGCAGAGGCCGCTCCCGCAGACGCTCCCGTAGTTCTGCCTGAGGTGACCGCCGAGCCTGCTCCCGAGGCCGCTCCTGTCACAGAGGTCAAGCCCGCGAAGAAGGCCCCCGCCAAGAAGAAGGCGGCTCCCAAGAAGAAGGCCGAGGCTACCGAGGACAAGGCTCCCGAGGCCGTAGTCGTGGCAGACGAACCTGCCGAGGCAGTCAATCCCGAAGCAGTTGAGGCCAAGACCGAGGACAAGCCCGCCGAGGAGGCAAAGCCCGCCAAGGCAAAAAAGCCCTCGACCCGCAAGCCCCGCGCCAAGAAGGAGGCTCCCGCCGAGGACAAGCCCGCCGACACGGTGAGCGAGGTCAAGGGTGAGTAATCTCCATAATTGCCAAACGGCACTCCCGAAATGGGAGTGCCGTTCTTTTGCGGATAACACTTTCAAATTTGAGTTTGTCGAAAAGATACAAGATACGGAGATACAAAGATACAGGATATAGAAACGGAAGTCGCCGTAAATTTTTTTCATATCTTGTATCTTTGTATCTTGTAACTTGTATCTCACCGAAAAACTGCAATTTCACACCATATTCTCTCTGGACGACCGCTTATTGCACAGCTCCAGCTTGCCGTCCTCCATGCGGAACATACGGTCGGCCCGCTCGGCAATGGACATATCGTGGGTAACCATGATGAGGGTCTGGCCGATCATGTTCTTGGTCTCCAGAAGCAGCTCCAGCACCTCGTCGGCGTTGGCGCGGTCCAGGTTGCCCGTGGGCTCGTCGGCAAAGAGGATGTGGGGCATATTGATGAGGGCGCGGGCGATGGCCACCCGCTGCTGCTGACCGCCCGACAGCTCCGAGGGGAGGTGGTGGAGTCGGTCCTCGATACCCAGAGACACCACCAGCTTCTTGAACATCTCCTCGTAGGCGGCCTCCTCCTTATGGCACATAAGGGTGGGAATGAGGATGTTCTCCAGGGCAGTGAACTGGGGGATGAGGTTGTGGCTCTGGAAGACCATACCGATGAAGCTGCCGCGGAAGCGTCCCAGCTCGTCGGCGCTCATGGCGGTGATGTCCTGCCCGCGGATGGTGATGTGGCCCGCCTGGGGACGGTCCATGCCCGCCAGCAGGTGGAGGAGGGTGGACTTACCCGAGCCCGACGCGCCCACGATGGCGATGAACTCCCCCTCGTAGACCTTCATGGAGGCGCGGTTGACGGCGGTGATGACCTCGTCGGACTGGGTGTACTGGCGCACCACGTCGGTGGCCTCTAAAATAACGCGGTCTTTG
>JAFULU010000317.1 GCA_017483125.1 Clostridia bacterium | reverse complement strand
GGGAAGGTGTCACGAAGTGACGGATGAGGAGAGCGGGTTTGAATTTACAAGCGGGTGTATACGTAAAACCCTTGATACGCCAAGAAAAATCATACCCGATACCGAACCGTAATTTGCTCTCCTCATCCACCGCTTCGCGGTCCCCCTTCCCCGCTGGGGAAGGCAAAGGAACGGACCGACAAACCCAAATTTGAAAACCCAAAAAGGAGCCAACCATGACCATCGAAACCCTCCTCCGGAACCACCCCGCCCTGACCGTCTGTCAGGACACCATTGAGACCGCCCGCGATCTCCTCATTGACACCTACCGCGAGGGCGGCAAGCTCCTGCTCTGCGGCAACGGCGGCTCGGCGGCAGACTGCGACCACATCGCGGGAGAGCTGCTCAAGGGCTTCCTCTCCCACCGCCCCCTTTCCGAGGAGGACTGCCTGGCTCTGGCCGAGTCCCTCCCCGACGGCGAGGCCGACCCCGATCTGTACCTGCTGGCGGGCCAGCTCCAAGGGGGACTTCCCGCCATCTCCCTCCCCGCCCAGACCGCGGCTTTGACGGCGGTGTGCAACGACACCGACCCCGCCCTCATCTTCGCCCAACTCACCTGGGCCTTGGGACAGGCGGGGGACACCCTGATCTGTCTGTCCACCTCGGGCAACTCCCGCAACGTGGTCCTCGCCGCCAAGGCCGCCAAGACCAAGGGCCTGCGGGTACTGGCTCTGACGGGGGAAAACGACTCCAAGCTCTCGGAGCTTTCCGACGTGACGGTGCAGGTTCCCGCCCATGATACCTACCGCGTGCAGGAGTACCACCTTCCCGTGTACCACTACCTCTGTGCCGCCGTGGAGGAGGCCTTTTTCGGGTAAAAGCCCACTCTGTTCGGTCAACCGTAACCACCATATAACCCATTGATACAGAAAGGAAATTCAAATTATGAACACCCAGCTCCGCTACACCGCTCCCGCCGACGAAAAGCCTCTGGAGAATCTTGTCTCCGATGGCGGCTATACCTCCATTTTCCGCACCGTCGCCTGCGTGGGCGACAGCCTGTCCTCGGGTGAGTTTGAGACCTTCGACCCCGAGAAGAACGAGCGCCACTACTACGATATGTTCGACTACTCCTGGGGCCAGTTCATTGCCCGCATGGCAGGACTGACCGCCTACAACTTCTCCCGCGGGGGCATGACCGCCTCGGAGTACTGCGACTCCTACGCCGCCGCCAAGGATTGGTGGAATCCCGCCTACAAGGCCCAGGCCTACATCATCGCCCTGGGGGTCAACGACCTCATCGGTGCCCGCCAGCCTCTGGGTGAGATGAGCGACATCAATCCCGACGATCCCACCCAGAACGCCAAGACCTTCACCGGCTACTACGCCCGTATCATCCAGCAGTACAAGGCCATCCAGCCCGATGCCAAGTTCTTCCTGGTGACCATGCCCCGCTCGGCTTCGTGGGAGCACGATGACTTCACCCGTAACGCGGGAGACTCCCACGCCGCCCGTCTCCACGAGCTGGCCGCCTACTTTGAGAACACCTACGTCATGGACCTCCGCGCCTACGCCCCCGCACATGACGATGCCTTCGCCGAGCTGTTCTACCTCCACGGCCACATGAGCCCCATGGGTTACCGCCTCACTGCCGAGCAGATGTGCTCCTACATCGACTACATCATCCGCCATAACCCCAGAGACTTCGTGGGCGTCCCCTTCATCGGTAACGAGATCCCCATGCTCTGCTGATCGGGGGAACGAGCCTCCGGCGGCTCAAGGGACCTTTGGAAAAGTCCCTTGAGAATCCCCAAAACTTTCAAAAAAGTATTCTATATCAAGAAGGAAACGGCCATGAACCAATACCGCTACACAGCCCCTGCCGACGAGAAGCCTCTGGATATCTTCCCCGCAAACGGCGGCTATACCTCCATCTTCCGCACCATCGCCTGCGTAGGGGACAGCCTGTCCTCGGGTGAGTTCCAGCTCTACTACCCCGAGACCGACACCAACAGCTACCACGATATGTTCGAGTACTCCTGGGGGCAGTTCATTTCCCGCATGGCGGGGGTCAGGGTCTACAACTTCTCCCGCGGAGGCATGACCGCATCCGAATACTGCGACTCCTACGCCGCCGCCATGAACTGGTGGGATCCCGCGCTGAAGGCCCAGGCCTATATCATCGCTCTGGGGGTCAACGATCTCATCAACCAGGGCCAGCCCCTGGGCGAGATGAGCGATATCCACCCCTCCGATCCCGCGCAGAACGAAAGGACCTTCACCGGCTACTACGCCCGCGTGATTAGGCAGTACAAGGCCATCTCTCCCGACGCCAAGTTCTTTTTGGTGACCATGCCCCGCCAGATCCTCTACGAGTCCCGCCCCGGCAAGACCGAGGTCTGCGACGCCCACGCCGCCCGCCTCCACGAGTTGGCCGCCTACTTCGAGGGCACCTACGTCATCGACCTCCGTCGGTACGCCCCGCCCCACAACGCAGAGTTTGTCCGCACGTTCTACCTCAACGGCCACATGAACCCCATGGGCTACCGCCTCACCGCTGAGCAGATCTGTGCGTATATAGACTTTATCATCCGCCATAACCCGCGGGATTTCGTGAACGTGCCGTTTATTGGGAATGAAGTGCCGATGCTGTGCTGATTCGGATTTTTCATGATTTCTAATTGGGGTTTGTCGGTGAGTTGGGTTTCCTCGTGAGCCTTCCCTTGTGAGGGAAGGGGGACCGCGAAGCGGTGGATGAGTAGCCGATAAATGGACATTTCCCGAAAGGAAATGATCTGCTTTCCTCCATATAAAAACCTTTCCTGATCGTGCTTTATAGTGCTTTTCCCAGCGCAGATCAAAAACTTTTCGTTTGGCTACTCATCCGTCACGCCCTAAGGGCGTGACACCTTCCCTTACAAGGGAAGGCTTTCAACGCGGAAAACCAACTCACCGACAAACCCAAATTTGCCACCCCACCGAAAGGAGCCTCCCCATGACCTCCCACTTCAAACGCTTCCTCACCCACCTCGCCGTGGCCTACACCCTGAACGGCAAGCGCTACCACGGCTTTTCCGAGGACTTCACTGTCCTCTCCACCGAGACGGACGGTCCCACCACCCGCATGACGGGTCTCCTCTGCGATGCCCTGACGGTCACGGTGGAGGCCACCTCCTACGAGGGCTACGACGCCATCTGCTGGCGGGTGACCTTTGCAAACAACACCGAAAAGCCCTCCCCCCGCCTGTCCGACCTGTCCGCCTTCTCCATGGGCTACATGGGCACCGACCCCGTCCTCACGGGCATCTACGGCGACGGCGGCGTGGATCAAAATGGTGCCTATGCCCCCTACGCCTTCCCCCTGTCGGGCAGGAACGCAAAGCCCATCCACATGGAGCCAGAATTAGGCCGCGGCACCTACAACTATTTCCCCTACTTCCACATCAAGGACCAAAAGGGCGGTCTTTTCATCGCCATGGGCTGGCCCATTCTATGGAAGGCCGATTTCACCCCCGATACCACCGTGATGGAGGACGGCACCGCCATCCCCTGCACCCGCATCGACATGGGTCAGGCGCGGTTTGACGCCATCCTGCAGCCCGGAGAGTCGGCGGTCATGCCATCCATCACCCTGCTCCACCACACCGAGGCGGATCCCGACAACGCCACCAACCATTGGCGGCACTTCTTCATGGACTGCATCATGCGCCGCGTGGAGGGGGATCTCTTCCCGCCCCACCTGTCGGGAGGGACCTCCTGGCTCTACGCCGAGATGAAGGACGCCACCGAGGACAACCAGATCGACGCCATGGATCAGTATCTGGAGCATAATATCCCCATCGACTACTGGTGGATGGACGCGGGGTGGTACTGGAAGCGGAAGGGCGAGCATCTGACCACCTGGATGGAGACGGGGACCTGGCTGGTGGACACCGACCGATTCCCCACCGAGTTCGCCGCCATCTCCGAGCACGGTGCCAAGCACGGGGTCAAGACCCTTCTGTGGTTCGAGCCCGAAATGGCGCGACTCCCCGAAAACGAGACCGATCCCGAGGGCATTCCCTACAAGTACCACCTCCTCGGCTCCCCTTTGGTGGACATGGGCGATCCCGACTTCGTGGACTGGTGCTTTGAACGGTTTTCTTCCATATTGGATAAGGGCGGTATCAGCCTCTACCGCCAGGACTACGGCGTCAATCCCGCTGTCATCTTCACCCACCCCGAGATCAATACCGAGGGTCGGGTGGGCATGATGGAGAACCGCTACGCCCGCGGTTACTGGGGTCTGTGGGACAAGCTCATTGACCGCTACCCCGACATGATGATCGACGACTGCGCCGCAGGAGGCGGGCGGAACGACATCGACAGTATGCGCCGCGCGGTGCCCCTCCACAAGACCGACCACGATTACTCCCGCCAGGACGATAAGCAGTCCATGCACCAGAGCCTGTTCGGGTGGCTCCCCTACTTTGGCGCCTGCATGGTGGGTCCCGACAAGTGCGGCGAGGTCAACCCCTACATGATCCAGTCCACCTACGCTCCCTGGGTAGCCCTGTGCGCCAACGTCTACGCCGAGGGCTACGATTGGGACTGCCTCCGCCGCTACACTCAGCTGTGGCAGGAGCTGAACCCCTACTACACCGCCGACTACTACCCCCTCACCGCCTGGTCGCGGGGGGACAAGGCCTGGCGGGGCTGGGAGTTCCATGACCCCAAGACCGAGAGCGGCTTCATCCAGCTCTTCCGTCCCGCAAACGCCGCCGAAGAACGCCGCGCGGTGCGGCTGAAGGGGCTTTGCGAGGGCGCGGTCTACGAGCTGTGGAATCGAGAGACCGACCGAAGGACGGTCATTCCCGCAAGCACTCTGCTCCATGAGGGATTCGTGGTGGAGATGGAGGCCGAGAGCGCGGTGACGATTACGTTCAAGAGGGTGTAAGGGGAAAGGAAGACTGCAAATTTGGGTTTATCAGTGGGTTTTGATTGACAAATTGTCGGAATCGGCGATCGAACTTTTGTTTGACATCTCGTCGGTCCGCCACCAACCCGCTGAAGCGCGTTGTCGGATATATGTTATTTGCGGACCGTCGGGGACGCCGGTCCCTACGATTTCAATTTGTTTGTTGGTTTCAAGCAGGCCGATAATCTGTGCATTTTATATAGTACGATGATGTATTTTTAGGCATCTTGACAAAATTGATCTTTGTGCTATACTTTTTTTGAAAGATCGGTCATATTTCCGCTTTTTTGGTGTCTTATATAGTGAAAGACATTTGATAAAGGAGGATAATCCATGAAAAAGCCTCGCACCCTCACCCGCACGGCGGCCTCCCTGCTCTTGATCCCGTTGATCCATCTTGCTTTCCTGGCCGTCTCCGGCGGGTTGGCATACCTTTTGGAGTTTCCTACCAACCGAGGCGTGTTCTATGTATTCTTTGCCGTGCCCGCCATGCTCCTGTTTTTCACGATCCCCTTTGATGTCCTCCTCACAGCCCAGGCGTCCATAGTCTGTGGGATCTGCGCCATGTGCCGCGGAGGGTCCAAGATCAAAAACATAGCAACCATCATTGTCAGCGCAGTTTTGATTATTTTCACCATTCTTCTGCTGGCTGAGTTTATTCCCCGCTTGCTGGAGGGGATGGCTTCGGTATAGTCCCACTCTCACGCATCAAAAAAACCGCCCCGATCACCGAGGCGGTTTTCTTATGCATACATATTCATGATCGGATGGGCGCACACGCAGGTGCGCCCCTACCGACTGTATAGACTTTGAAGATCCTTTGATACCAATAGGGGTAGGGGCGCACCTGTGTGTGCGCCCTCTCTATTTCACTCCCCCAATTCCTCCAGCTCCTCATACACCGCCATCAGCTCCTCCTCGCACTCTCCCTTGCGGGTGTCCAGCTCGGCGGCGCGGACGTAATCACTGGCGGCGGGGCCGTTCAGCTCGGTGTCGATGGCCTCAATCTCGGCCTCCAACCGCTCGGCCTCCTTGTGGAGCTTGTCGATGCGGTTCTTTTTCTTTCTGGCCTCGGCGGCGGTGGCCTTGGCCTGCTGGTAGGCCTCCTTGGAGGCGGTAGGGGCGTCACTCACGGGGGTTTCATGGGTGTAACCCCCCATAACCGTGGGTCTGGCGGTAACTCCGCTCTTGCGGGCCTCCATGAAGGCGCGGAACTCGGTATAGGCCTCGCCCTTGCTCTCCACGCGGTAGTCGGTGAAGTCGCCACCGCTCCGACCGTCCACCAGAGTCGCGCCCTGCCCGGGGGTGATCTCGATAATACGGGTGGCCAGCTTCTCGATGAAGTAACGGTCGTGAGACACGGCGAAGATGGTGCCGTCGAAGCCCTCCAGAGCCGTCTCCAAAGCCTCGCGGGAGTCGATATCCAGGTGGTTGGTGGGCTCGTCCAGCACCAGGAGGTTCATCTTGGAGAGGATGAGCTTGGCCAGGGTCAGCCGCGCCCGCTCACCGCCCGACAGCACGCTGACCTCCTTGTAGACGTCCTCGCCCACGAAGCGGAACTGGCCCAGGATATTGCGGATCTCGGTCTCGGTCATGCGGGGGTAGGCGTTCCACAACTCGTCCAGGACGGTGTTTTGCGAGTCGAGATTCTGATTCTCCTGATCGTAGTAGCCGATCTCCACATTGTAGCCCGCCTCGATGATGCCCGAAACAGGCTCCAATTTACCGATGATGAGCTTGATGAGGGTGGATTTACCGCATCCGTTCTGCCCCAGCACCAGGAGGCGGTCATCCTTCTTCACCAAGAAGTTCAGATGCTCAAACAGCATCCGTCCGTCAAAGCCCATGGACACATCTCTGAGGTCCAGCACGTCGTTGCCGCTGGGGCGGGAGGCGGTGAATTTCAGCTTGATGGGCTTGGGGGCGCTGTCGGGTCTCTCCACACGCACCATCTTATCCAGCATCTTCTGGCGGGACTCGGCGGCGATGATGTTGCGCTCACGGTTCCACGCCCGCTGTTGGGCGATGTAGGCCTCCTGGCGGGCGATCTCCTTTTGCTGGTCCCTGTAGTGCTTTTCCTGGATCTCGCGGTCGATGCGGCGCTGCTCCATGCTCTTTGTGTAGCCGCCGTTGTAGAGCTTGGCGCGGTGGTTCTGGATGCAAAGAGTCTTATTCGTCACGCGATCGAGGAAGTAACGGTCGTGGGAGACCACCATGACGCAACCGTCGTAGTCGGCGAGAAACCGCTCCAGCCAGCCCAGGGTCTCGATGTCCAGATGGTTGGTAGGCTCGTCCAAGAGCAGCACGTCGGGCTTGCGGGAGAGCTGGATGCCCAGGGCCAGGCGGGTCTTCTGACCGCCGCTGAGCACCTTCACGGGCATATTGGACAGAGCCTCGTTAAAGCCAAGGCTCCGCAGAATGCCCACGCACCGCCCGCGGAACTCCAGTCCGCCGTCGCGGATGAACTTCTCGTTCAAAGCGGAATAGGCACGGGTCACGCGGTCATATTCCGCCTCCCCCAGGGTCTCCATGCCCAGATCCAGCTGCTTTTGCAGCTCCTCCAGCTCGGATTCCATCTTCAAAAGCGCGGGGAAGGCGTGGACCATATGCTGGAGAGCGGACTCCTCCCCGGTGCCGTCCTCGCCGTTCTCGTCGAAGGCTCCCTCCTGGGTCAGAATGCCCATGGTCTTACCCTTGGAGAGGAAGACCTCGCCCTCGGTGGGCTCATATTCGCCTGTGAGGAGTTTGAAAAGGGAGGACTTCCCGCTCCCGTTGACACCGATAACACCCAGCTTGTCCCGCTCGTCCACCGAGAAGGAGACCTTTTCCAACACCGAGGTAGTGCCGAATCGCAGGGTCAGGTCGGTCGTTGATAGTACGATCATGTTGATTCTCCGAATAGTATTTTACTTCAAATTTGGGGTTGTCGAATAGATACAAGATACGGAGATACAAGATACAAGATAAAGAACGAGAGTCGCCGTATGGGTTTTTGCATATCTTGTATCGGCCGAGCTTGCTCGGCGCGTATCTTGTAACTTGTATCTCGCTGATAAACCCCAATTTACCTCGCCCTCAAAATCTCCACCATCCGCTGATCCGCGGGGATCACCACCACCGAGTTTTCCTCGGGGATGGGAATGTAGCAGGAGGCGGGGGAAACGGGGGTATTCTCATACTTGAATACTTTTTTACCCGCGCAGAGCCGGGCGCGCTCCTCGCCGTCATCATCAGGGGTTTTTCCCCGACCAAAGACCGTCACGGCATCGTGGTCCACGGTGCGAAGTCCCACGCGGCAGACCACCTTCATTTTCTTCCCCGTGATCTCGGTGATGACCAGATCGTACTGCTCCACCCCCTCGGCGTCCACGATGGTATTGGGCTGGATGGCGTAGCGGTAGGTGCGGAGGGAATAGCGCACCGTCAGGTAGACCGCCAGGGTGGCGCAGAGGATGGCCCCCATCTGGAACAGGGAGGGGAGAGGGACGTCGGGGAGGGTCCCCAATGAGAACAGCACCGCCGCGCCCACCAAAGCCCCGATGACCATGGCGTGGAGGGGCTTTCTGGAGCCGCTTGATTCAAAAGAGTACATCATAAAATATCCTTACTTATCAATGGGTTATATGCGTGTAACGGATACGCGGTCAAGCCTCTTCGGAGGCGGTCTTTCCAGTTGTTTCGGCGGTCACTTCGGCGGCCTTTTGTTCCGCTCTTCTGAGCTGACCGCAGGAGGCGTTGATGTCGGCCCCCAGCTTCCTGCGTACCGTGGCGCGGATGCCTCGCTTCTCCAGCACCGCCGCGAAGGCCTTCACCGCCTCGTCGCTGGAGCGGGAGAAGCCGGTCTCCTCTACCTCGTTGACGGGGATGAGGTTGACGTGGATGGGCATGGTAGTGGTGCGGGTACGGAGGTGGCGATTTAAGACGTTGGCCAGCTTGGACGCCCCCTCGGGGGTATCGTTCTTCCCCGCAATGAGGGTGTACTCGAAGGACAGGCGGCGGCCGGTCTTGTCGTAGTAATCCTTGCAGGCGGTGAGGAGCTCGTCCACGCCCCAGCGGTTGTTCACGGGCATGATGGAGGAGCGGGTCTCATCGTCGGGGGCGTGGAGGGAGATGGACAGGGTGATGGGGAACTCCTCCTCGGCCAGCTTATAGATCCCCGACACCACCCCGCAGGTGGAGAGGGAAATGTGGCGGTAGCCGATGTTCAGCCCTTCGGGATGGGCCACCAGGCGGAGGAATTTTACCACATTATCGTAGTTGTCCAGGGGCTCGCCGATGCCCATCATGACGATGTTGGAAATGCGCTCCCCCAGATCCTTTTGGGCGGCGATGACCTGACCCAGAAGCTCCCCGGGGATGAGGTCGCGGACCTTACCGCCGATGGTGGAGGCACAGAACTTGCACCCCATGCGGCAGCCCACCTGGGAGGAGATGCAGATAGTATTGCCGTGGTTGTAGCGCATGACCACCGATTCCACGCAGTGGCCGTCCCGAAGCTCAAAAAGGTATTTCACGGTGCCGTCCAGAGCCGACACCAGCTTGCGGCGCACTTGAGGCAAGTGATACTCGGACACCGCCGCCAGCTTTTCGCGGGTCTTCTTGCCGACATTGGTCATCTCCTCGGGGGATAGGCCCTTGTGAAGCTGGGGGAACATCTGCCCCGCGCGGTATTTCGGCTCACCCACCGAAAGGATCAATTCTTCCAATTCAGCGGGGGTAACAGAGAGTAAGTCTTTCATAAAATATCCTTGTGTATCAATGGGTTATATGGTGGTTACGGTCAGGCGCGGCGGAGCTTACCGAGAAGGGTAAAGACCAAGAAAATGACAATATGCACCACCGCTACCGAGGCACCCGTGGGGGTGGACATCAGCAATGCGATGAGCAGTCCCGTGAGCGACCCCACCACCGAGATCACCGCCGAGCAGAGGATCACCGAACGGAAGCTGCGGAACACCCGCATGGCCGACAGGGCGGGGAAGATGATGAGAGAGGAGATGAGGAGCGCGCCCACCAGCTTCATGGCCAGCACGATGACCACGCCGCTGATGGCGGCAATGAGAAAGTTGTAGGCGCGGACGCGGACACCCGAGGAGGTGGCAAAGCCCTCGTCGAAGGTTACGGCGAAGATCTTATGGTAGAAGATCACGAAGAAACCAATGACCGCCACCGACAGACCCACGCAGAGCCAGACGTCACTCCCCCGCAGGGTCATGATGGAGGTGGAGCCGAAGAGGGAGGCGCAGACGTCCCCCGACAGGCTCCCCGAATCCGAGGCGGGGAAGAGGTTGAGGAGAAGGTAACCCACCGCCAGAGAGCCGGCGGAGAGCATGGCGATGGCCGAATCCCCCTTGATGAGCTGCTTTTCACCTGCCAGCAGGAGGAGCACCGCCACGGCTACGGTCACAGGCAGGGCTACGGTCATGGGGGCAAAGCCCAGCACCGCCGCCACCGCCATGGCCCCGAAGGCCACGTGGGACAAGCCGTCGCCGATCATGGCGTAGCGCTTGAGCACCAGCACCACACCCAGAAGCCCCGCGCACAAAGAGATCAGCACCCCCGCGATGAAGGCGTATCGGACAAAGCCGTAGGAAAAGTAGGTTTGGAGCAATTCAATCATGTTCATGCGTCCTCCCCCTCTCTATTGGATCCGGCCCCACCCCGTCGGCGGGTAGCGGTGAGATCACGGTTCAGCGAAACACCGCGAGCACCCAGCACCGAACGGGCATCGGGGGCCGCGCGAACGTCCAGGATCTTCCCAATATCGGGGGCATCCCAGGCGGTCTTGGGGTTCCAGTCCCCGTAGCTGCCTCCCTCGCGGCGGGCGAACTGCTGGCCCACGGGGGTGGCCAGATAGGCCTCGGTGGTGCCGAAGAAGGAGGTGGTCTTGCCCATATGGAGGATGTGAGTGGCATACTGCACCGCGGCGGAAACGTCGTGGGACACCATGACCACCGCCACCCCCTCCCGGTTGAGGTCGGCGATCATGCGGTACATTTCGGTCATGGCCATGGGGTCCAGCCCCGCGATGGGCTCGTCCAGAAGGATCAGCTTGCCCGTGGCACAGTAGGCTCTGGCCAGAAGAACTCTCTGCTGTTGGCCTCCCGACAGCTCGCGGTAGCACTTCCCCGCCAGATGGTCGATCCCCATCCGCGCCATGGCCTCCTCGGCCAGCTTCTTGTCGGATGCCCGCCAGAAGGGGCATAGTCCGCTCCGCTTCAGGCATCCCGACCGCACGATCTCCCGTACCGAAGCGGGAAAATCCCTCTGGGCGGGGGTATGCTGGGGGAGGTAGCCAATGCCGCTTTTGCGGACGGAGGGATCCACGGTGAGGGTTCCCCCGTCCACGGGATGCAGACCGATCACGGATTTGAGCAGGGTGCTCTTGCCCGAGCCGTTCTCTCCCACGATGCAGAGGTAGCTCCCAGCCTCCAGAGTGAAGCTCACTCCCGAGGCCACCACCCCCGTGTCGTAGGCGAGGGTGAGATTTTCACAAGTAATGAGTGACATAAATTTCCTTTACTGTAAAGCCTTTTTCAGATTTTCCAGATTGTCTAGCATAACCTTCAGGTAGTCGATGCTTCCATAGTCGGATACCACCTGCATGGAGTTGAGGGTCAGGATCTCCGCCCCCGTCTCCTTGGCAATCACCTCGGCAACCTTTCTGTCGGAGCCTTCTATGACGAAGATGTAGGACAATCCACCCGACTTCACCGCCTCAATAAGCTTGGTCTGGGTCTCAAAGGAGGCCGAGGTCTCGGAGGAGCAGCCGGGGAAGGCGGCTACACAATCCAATCCCAGATGGGCAAAGAGGTAGACAAAGGGATGACGGTCGGCCACCACCACGGTCTTTTTGGCGGAGGATCTGACCGCGTCGTGGAATTCGGTATTCAGGGCGATCAGCTCGGTCTTGAAGGTCTCGCCGTGCTTGTCCCAGACAGAGGCGTTGTCGGGATCTGCCTCCTTCAGGGTATTCGTAACCGCCGCGACGATGAGGGTAGCGTTGTCCACCGCGAGCCACACGTGTTCGTCATTCGCCATGAGGGCGCAGGCGCTGTCCTCACTACTGTGATCGTGGTCATGCTCCACGGCGTGGATATCGCAGGCCTCCATCATGGAGACCACGCGGGCGGCGGTATTCCCCGAGGAGCTCAGGGCGGAATCCAGCCAGGTCTCGGAGCCTGTGCAGACCACCACGTCGGCACCCGCCAGAGAAATGATGTCCTTGGCGGCGGGCTCAAAGCTGTGGATGTCCTGCCCGGGCTTGTACAGGGGGACGATCGTAACTACGTTGCTCCCTCCGTCCTCGGTATAATTCACGGTAAGAGGAGAAACCAGCGCGTGGGCGGCGGGGCTGGTCACCGCGATGGTAATGCCGCTCCCGTCGGCGGTGGGATCCTTGACTCCGTCACACCCGCACAGAGCGGCGGTCATGCCCAGAAGCAGAGCCAGGGCTAAAAAAATGAGGCAAAATCGTTTCATGTTGGTATCCTTTTAATGGTGATGCCCGCAGGTACAGCCGCGGGGGTGGGTGGGTGTCTGTTTTTTCTCCAAGGAGGCGCAGGCCTCGCAGAGACCGTACAGAATGGAGCGGCCGCTGTCCACCTCAAAGCCGTGGTGGTCGGCGATATGGGACAAAAGCTCCTCGCTGACGGCGCATTCCAGGTGAACCAGCTGACCGCAGGTAACGCACTTCAGGTGGAAGTGGTGACAGCAGTCCCCCAACCCCACGTACTGGTAGACGTAGGCGGACTGGGTATCGCTGCGGTATTTGCGCGCCAGACCCTCGTCGCACAGCTTGGAGAGGTGACGGTACACCGTACTCTTGCGGCTGGTCTCGCCGTCCTGGCGGTCCATTTCAGCGCATAGCTCCTCCACCGTAAACTGGCGGTCGGGTGAGCTCTCCAGAAAATCCAGCAGGCGTTGTCTTCCCGCCGTTTTATACACACGGGCCACGGTATATCCCTCCTCTCGGCACAAATTCTTGCAGTATACAAGTATAGCACAACTTGGTCGGTTTGTCAAGCAATTTGAGAATGATTCTCAAATTATTTCATATTCAAATTGGGGTTTATTGGTGAGTTGGGTTTCCTCGTTAAGAGGGGTGAAGGGGGGGCGGTGTCGGAGGGGGGAAAGCCCTCTGACGCGCACCGGAAGGTGCAAGAAAACTTTCGGGTTGTATCTGGTTTTTGTTTTGATGTGCAAGGGTTTTATGATTGCAAACCTTCTTGCGCTACCGCGCGCGTCAGGGCGCTCAAGGCCGCCCCCGACACCGCCGGCCGATCACGGGGGGTGCAGGGGCTTCGCCCCTG
>JAFULU010000316.1 GCA_017483125.1 Clostridia bacterium | reverse complement strand
TGAGGAGAGCAGGTTTCCGCTTGGCATCGGGTATGAATTTTCTTGGCGTATCAATGGTTTCCGTATATACCCGTATGAAAACCAAACCCACTCTCCTCATCCACCACCTACGGTGGTCCCCCTTCCCCGCTGGGGAAGGCTTACGGAGAACCCACCGCTAAACCCCAATTTTTCGCAATGACGCAATCACCTGTCGTCATTCTTTTTGCGGCATACCGCGAAGGCGGCCGTCAGGGTCATGAGCAGACCCAAGGCTCCGCTCCACAGAACCGACGAGCAGCCCTTCGCGGGGGCGGGCTCGGTGGGAGCGGCGGTACCGTCGGCGGTATCCTGAGGGGCGTCGGTGTCCTCATCTTCCGCAGGGGAGGTGGGAGCCTCGGTGGGTGCCTCGGGCTGTGTGAGGGCTTCGGTGATCTCCTCG
The DNA here is from genome assembly GCA_017483125.1 of Clostridia bacterium. Taxonomy (GTDB): domain Bacteria; phylum Bacillota; class Clostridia; order Oscillospirales; family CAG-272; genus CAMEON01. The sequence continues at coordinate 29,504 of JAFULU010000316.1, read as the reverse complement.
GTGGGCTCCTCGGTCTCGGGCTCGGTGGGAGCCTCGGTGGGAGCCTCGGTAGGTGCCTCGGTCGTCTCCTCGGCGGTCAGCTGAGCGTCGGTCTTGACGGCATCCAGCGCGTTCTTGGCGGCCCCCACCGCAACGGTGACGGCATCCTCGCTTTGAGCGGCCTCCACAGCCTCCAGACCCTTGGCCAGAGCGGCGTCCAGCTCGGCGATCTGGGCCTCGCGGTAGTCCTTGTTGTCCTTGCCCGCGCGGTAGGACTTCAGCTCCTCGGTTGCGGCATTTCTGGCCTCGGTCAGCTTGCGGGCGGCCTCCTCCTCGGCGGCGGTATCCTTGGAGCCGTACAGCTCGATCTCACCCAGGGCACTGGTGGCGGCACCCGTGGCGTCCACGACCGCGCTGTGGCGGGTGATGCGGAGACGGAAATAGCGGATGGAGACGGGGGTCTCCAAAACGTATTCCTTGGGAGTCACCGAGACATTGTCAGCGGCGGCGGCGGTCACGTCCTTCTGGGTCTCGTAGACCGCAAACCACTCCTCGCCGTCCACCGAGCCCAGCAGCTCAAAGTCACGGGGGAAGGCCTCTCCATTGGTCCACTTCATGGGGTAGAGCAGGATCTTCTCCAAAAGGTAGTAGGTGTCCAGCTTGACGGTGATCTCCACGGGGTCGGTCTCTCCGATACCGCTGAAGGGGTCGGAGTTCCAGCCCAGCTTGAGGTTGTCCCCCTCAATGGTCAGCCACTCGCCGTCCACCAGGAAGGAGACATCGAAGAAGCCCTCGGGGGGATAGTAGTTGTTGTCGGCCTCGATGTCCTGTCCCTTGGCGAAGTTGTAGGACTCAGCCGCGGCGGTGACGGCGGCGAGGGGGAGCATCAGAAGGATCAGGGCGGCGCAGAGAAGGCGGCGGATCGTAGCATACTTTCGTGCGGTCATGGGGTAGATCTCCTTTCCTGGGGCGCGGTCGGGACCAAAGTAGGATTTTCGTGCAGATTGCCGCGCCTGTACGACTTCATTATAGCACGGTTTGTTGGGTTTGTCAATGAAAAGTGGGGTGTGAATCACTTTTTTGCCCGAAAAAAATCCAAAAAGCTCTTTACATTTCCCCCCAATCTTGCTATACTATAGGAAAGAACCCACCGCCAAGACAGGAGACACCCTCATGATCCACAGCGAATATCGTATAGACCGCACCCTCATCCCCAACCGCGTCACCCTCCAGCCCATGGAGGGCTGTGACTGCAACCCCGACGGCAGCCCCGGGGAGCTGACCGTGGCCAAGTACCTCCGCGCCGCCGAGAGCGGAGCGGGACTCATCTGGATGGAGGCCTGCGCTGTCTGCCCCGAGGGACGGACAAACCCCCGCCAGATGATGCTGACCCCCGAAACCCTCCCCGCCTTCAAGGCCTTGGTGGCAGAGATGAAGCAGACCGCCCGCGATACCTGCGGCATCACCCCCGTCCTCATCCTCCAGCTCACCCACTCGGGCCGTCAGAGTATTGTCCCCATGACCGCCTACCGCCACCCCCTGTTTGAGCAGCGCAAGCCCTCGGGGGACGAGCACGTCGTCACCGACGAGTATCTGGACACCCTCCCGCCCCTCTACGCAAAGGCCGCAAGACTGGCCGTGGAGGCAGGCTTTGACGGGGTGGACGTGAAGTCCTGCCACGGCTACCTCTTCCAGGAGCTGCTGTCCGCCTTTCACCGTGAAGGCCGCTACGGCGGAAGCTTTGAGAATCGCACCCGCCTGTATCTGGACTGCATGAGAGCGGTGAAGGCCGTCCTCCCCGAGGGGATCCTTCTGACCACCCGCCTCAGCGTGTCGGATATGGTGCCCTACCCCTACGGCTTCGGTACCACCCCCGACGGTGCCTTGGACTTTACCGAGCCCGACCTCCTGCTGGAGAAGCTTGTGGAGGCGGGGATCCAAATGCTCAACGTTACCGTGGGCAACCCCTACTACAACCCCCACGTCAACCGCCCCTACCGCAAGGGCGGCTATATCCCCCCCGAGACCCCCGCCGAGGGGCTTTCCCGCTTCGAGACCATCGAGCGGCATATCAAGGAAAAGTTCCCCGCCCTCCCCGTGGTGGGCTCGGGCCTGTCCTACTACCGCGAGGATCTTATGGAGCAGGCACAGCGTCAGCTTACCGAGGGCATCTGCGACCTCGTGGGCTTCGGGCGGATGTGGCTGGCCTACCCCGCCTTCTACCGTGACTACAGGGAAGGGAAGTTCACCCCCAAAAAGTGCTGTGTCGCCTGCTCCAAGTGCACCGAGCTCATGCGGGCGGGACAGGTGTCGGGGTGCGCCGTCTTCCACGAATACTACCGCGACCTGCACAAACGGGTCTGCGGCCGCTCCTGAACCAACCGTAAGGAGGAATTCACCGTGCATATGCTGACCACCTACGAGAAGCTCTTCTGCGAGGCTCTGGATACTACCATCCCCGCCCTCTCGGGTATCGACGCCACCTTCCGTGAAAAGGGTCTCGAGGCCGCCGAAGGACAGCTGGCCGACTACGTCCGCGCCTCCCTGCGGACAGAGGACTACTTTACCGTACCCTACCACGATCGGGAGAACGTGTGGTGCGACCCTGCCGACAGCGAGCTTGCGGCCGCCGAGAAGATTTTGTCCGGCGAGTTTCGCTCCTGCGGATTCCCCCACAAATTCCCCGACACCGCCTCGGTGGACTGGGAGTGCAACCCCACCCCCAATCAGTACGCCGAGTGGACGTGGCAGCTCTCCCGCCACCACGAATGGCGGTGCCTGGGCTACTGCTACCGCCACACGGGAGACGAGAAGTACACCAAGGCCTTTGTTGACCTGATGATGAGCTGGTGCGAGCAGGCTACCTGCCCCGCCGACGCCCCCTTCTACGCCACCAAGTGCTGGCGCACCATCGAGGCGGGCATCCGCATGACCCTCAGCTGGCACTACGCCTTCTACGCCTTCATCCACTCCCCCCTCATGACGGATCACGTCATCACCACCTTCATCCGCTCCATTTGCGACCATGGCTACCGTCTGCGGCATTTCGGCAGCGGCGGCGGCAACTGGCGGGCCATGGAGATGGCGGGGCTGGCCCATATCGCCATGCTGTACCCCTTCCTGCGGGAGACCCCCGAGTGGGGCAAGCGGGCATTCTCAGTGCTGGAGGCGGAGCTGGACAATCAGATCTACGCCGATGGCTTCCAGTTCGAGCTGTCCACGAATGACCACGACGTGGTCATCGTCAACTACCACCGCGTCTTTGCCACCGCCCGCGCCATGGGCTACCCCGTCCCCGAGGGGCTGGCGAAAAAGCTCCTCCGCCTCTTTGAGCTGGACATCCACGTCACCTGCCCCGACGGCCGCTACCCCGACCTCAACGACGGAAGCCGCTCCTCCCTCGCCTACTGGTGCGGGATCGGACTGAACTACTTCCCCGACCACCCCGCCATCCGCTGGTTCGCCACCGAGGGCAGAGAGGGTCAGCCCCCCGCCTACACCTCGGTAGCCCTCCCCTACTCGGGTCTGGCCTTTATGCGGACGGGCTGGGAGTGGGACGATCTCTGGTGCTTCATGGACGCGGGGGACTTCGGCCGCGGCCACCAGCACGAGGACAAGCTCAATATCCTGCTCTCGGCCTACGGCAAGAATCTCCTCCCCGACGCGGGCAACTACGCCTACGACGACTCCCCCATGCGCCGCTTCGTGCTGGACACCCGCTCCCACAACTGCGCTCTGGTGGATGACATGGGTCAGAACCGCCGCGGCCGCTACTCCTGGCGAAACGAGCCCCTGGACGGTTACGCGGGGATGAAGTGGAGCTTTTCCCCCGCCGTGGACACCGTGGAAGGGGTCTACGATCAGGGCTATGGCCCCGAGTTTCTCCCCGTGACCCACGGGCGAAAACTCATCCTCTTCAAGGAGGGCCTTGGGGGCAGTCAGCCCTTCGCGGTGGTGGTGGACCGCTTCACCGCCACGGATGGGGAGACCCACACCTTCACCCCCTCCTACCAGCTGGGCTTTGAGCCCTACACCGACGACGGCAACGCCTTTACCGCCGACCATGGCGACGGCGTGACCTTCACCATTGTTGCCTCCGTCCCCCACACCGTGGTGATGGGACAGACCGAACCCATCTTCATAGGCTGGCGCAAGCGGTACGATAACGCCGCCGCCGTCAACGAGGCCATCCCCGCTCCCTGCGTCCGCTACCCCCTGACGGGCACCGCCGCCCGACTGGTCACCGTCCTCTGCCCCCGCAAGGAGGGCGGCAAGTCCGTGGCTTCGGTCACGGCCTCCAGGGATCCGTCCGATACGACCCTGACCCTGACCTTCACCGACGGCACCGTCATGGCCCTGCGGGAGACCGACTACCCCTGCTATGAGGACGGGGTGGATAAACTCTGCATTTGAAGGAGAATCACAGCATGAATATCGCAATCGTCACCGGTGTCCTGGGAGGCATCGGCAAGGAAAGTGCCCTTCAGCTCTGCAAAAAGGGCTATACCGTGGTGGGCATGGACGTGGTGGACGCCACGGATCTGTCCGACTTCGACGGTCTGGACTTCACCTATATCCGAGGGGATCTGGCCAACGCCGTCTCCCGCGCCGCGCTGGTGGATACCGCCGCCGCCAAGGGAGAGATTTCGGTCCTCGTCAACGTGGCGGGGGTGGCCCCCAAGGTCCGCCGCGACATTCTGGAAATGACCGAGGAGAGCTACGATTTCGTCATGGGCATCAACACCAAGGGGACTCTGTTCCTCACCCAGCTGGTCGCGAACAGGATGATTCAGCAGGGGAAGGGCGGCTCCATTGTCAACATCTCCTCCTGCTCGGCCTACACCTCCTCCACCTCCCGCGGGGAGTACTGCATCTCCAAGGCGGGGGTCTCCATGATCACCAAGCTCTTCGCCGACCGTCTGGCCTCCGAGGGCATCACCGTCAACGAGATCTGCCCCGGTATCATCGCCACGGGCATGACCGCCGCCGTCAAGGAAAAGTACGATAACCTCATCGCGGGGGGACTGGTGCCTCTGGGCCGTTGGGGTCAGCCCGACGACGTCGCCCGAGCCGTAGTAGCCCTGTGCGACGGCACCTTCGGCTACACCACTGGTCAGTCCTTCATTCTGGACGGAGGTATGCATATCAGAAAGCTATGAAGAAACACTACCATACCCTCATCATCGGCACGGGCTGCGCGGGCTACAACGCCGCCGACAAGCTCTTTGATCTCGGTGTCACGGATATCGCCATCCTCACCGAGGGCCGCTTCATGGGCACCTCCCGCAACACGGGGAGCGACAAGCAGACCTACTACAAGCTCTCCCTCTGCGGCTCCGACGGGGACAGCGTCCGCGAAATGGCGGATACCCTCTACAGCGGGGGCGGTGTCATGGGTGAGCACGCCCTCTGCGAGGCGGCCTACTCCCCCCGTTGCTTTCTCCGTCTGGTGGAGCTGGGAGTCCCCTTTCCCACCAACGAGTACGGGGAGTACGCGGGCTACAAGACCGACCACGATCCCCGTACCCGCGCCACCTCCTGCGGCCCCCTGACCTCCAAGTACATGACCGAGGCCCTGGAAAAGTCCTGCCTGCGCAAGGGCATTGAGATCATCGACCTCCAAAGAGCGGTCAGGATCCTCCATGACAACCGAGCGGTGACGGGCGTGGCCTGCGTGTCCACCGTTACGGGAGAGTGCACCGTCCTGTCCTGCGAGAATGTCATCCTCTGTACGGGCGGTCCCGCGGGGATCTACCAAAACACCGTTTACCCCGAGAGCCAGCACGGCGCCACGGGCCTGGCCATTGAGGCGGGGGTGTCCCTCTCCAACATGGAGGAGTGGCAGTACGGCCTGGCCAGCACCAAATTCCGCTGGAACCTGTCGGGCACCTACCAGCAGGTGCTCCCCCGCTACATCAGCGTGGACGCCGACGGCAACGAGCGGGAATTCCTCTACGACGCGCTGGGGGAGGAGTCCCTCGGCCTCATCTTCCTCAAGGGCTACCAGTGGCCCTTCGACACCCGCAAGGTGGAGGGCTCCTCCCGCGTGGACCTTCTGGTGGCCGCCGAGATCAAGAAGGGCCACCGCGTCTACCTGGACTATAGGCAAAACCCCAAGGGGCTGGAAAAGGGCTTTGACCTCCTCCCCGCCGAGGCCTACGACTACCTCGCCCGCTCGGGTGCCCTGTTCGGCACTCCTATTGAGCGATTGGAGAAGATGAATAAGGGAGCCATCGAGCTGTACGCCGACCATGGCATTGACCTCTACACCGAGCTGCTGGAGACCGCGGTCTGCGCCCAGCACTGCAACGGCGGCGTGACCGTGGATCTCAACTGGCAGACCGAGCTGATTGGCCTGTACTGCGCGGGAGAGGCCGCGGGCACCTTCGGTGTCTACCGTCCCGGGGGCAGTGCGCTGAACTCCACCCAGGTGGGCAGTCTCCGCGCCGCCGAGCACATCGCGGGGCAGGGAAGCACACCCCGTGAAATGCCCACCTACGAAATGCCTGCCATCCAGCGCGGGGTGTCCAATATCGCCGCGATTCGTGAGAGATTCCGGACCGAAATGTCCCGCGTGGCCGACTTTGACCGCGACACCGTAGGAATGACCGCCCTGCTTGCGGAGGTCACCGCCCTCTGCGAGAGCTTCTTTGACACGGTGGAGATTTCCGACGAAAGCGAGACCGCCGAGGCCTTCAAGCTCTACGACATGGCCCTGACCCAACGCTCTGTCCTGTCCGCCATGCTCTGCTCCGCCGAGGTGCTGGGCAGTCACGGCTCGGCCTTCGTGGACAAAAAGCCCCCCGAGACGACCGCCGCCCCCCGCGCCACCCGCACCGTGACCCTGGGCGGGGAGTCGGCCATGAAGCCCGTGTCCCCCATGCCCGACCCCGAGCTGTGGTTTGAGACCCTGCTGGCAAGGAAAAGAAAGGAAATGACCAAATGAGCGCGTACAATCTGGGCCTTGTGTCCGTATCCTTCCGTAAGCATACCCCCGAGGAGATCGTAAAGGCCGTCAAGTCCGCGGGACTGACCTGCATTGAGTGGGGGAGCGACGTCCACGCCCCCTGCCGCGATACCGAGAGACTGCACGAGCTCGCCCGCCTCCAGGAGGAGTACGGCATTACCTGCTCCTCCTACGGCACCTACTTCCGCCTGGGGGTTACCCCCCTGTCCGAGCTTCCCGACTACATCGCCGCCGCGAAGATCCTGGGCACCAACATCCTCCGCCTGTGGGGCGGCACCAAAAAGGGGGCGGACATGACCCCCGAGGAGCTGGAGAGCTTCACCGACACCTGCCGTAGGGCCGCCGCCATGGCCGAGGAGGCGGGGGTGATCCTCTGTCTGGAGTGCCATATGCTCTCGGTCACCGAGACCCCCGACTGCGCCGTCGCCCTCATGGAGGCGGTGAGATCCCCCGCCTTCCGTATGTACTGGCAGCCCTTCCAATGGCTGGACACCGAGGGCAGCCTGTCCGTGGCCCGGGCCGTCGCACCCTACGCCGAGCACATCCACGTCTTCAACTGGCACGGCTCCGCGAAATACCCCCTCGCCGACGGGGCAGAGGACTGGAAACGCTACCTCACCGTCTTTACCACCCCCCGTACCCTGCTTCTGGAATTCATGCCCGACGACCGTATTGAGTCCCTGCCCGCCGAGGCCGAGGCCCTGCGCCGGATAATAGGAGGATAAACCGTGAAAACTGTCATTCTCTGCGAAGTACCCTACCATCACAGCACCGTCTACGCCCCCGTAGTCACGAACCGCCTGAAGGCCCTCACCGACTGCGACTGCGCCCGCTACGGCAAGGCCGACGTGTTGACGAACCCCGCAAAATTCGCGGATACCGAGTACATCTTCTCCACCTGGGGTATGCCCTCCTTCACCGAGGAGGAGATCAAGACCTACCTCCCCTCCCTCAAGGCCGTTTTCTACGGCGCGGGATCGGTGCAGGGCTTTGCCAGACCCTTTTTGAACTGCGGGGTCAAGGTCTTCAGCGCCTGGGCGGCCAACGCCGTCCCCGTGGCGGAGTACACCGTGGCCCAGATCATTCTGGCGGGGAAGGACTTTTTCGTCCAGAGCCGCCTGCTGGCCGCCGAGGACCGCGCCGCCGCCGTCGCCCGCCACGGAGGCCACATCGGCAACTACCGTAAGAAGGTGGGCCTCATCGGCTGCGGCATGATCGGCTCCCTGGTGGCCGAGCTGCTGAAGGCCTATGATCTGGAGGTGATGGCCTTTGATCCATTTATGTCCCCCGAAAAGGCAGAAAAACTGGGGGTCACCCCCTGCTCCCTGGAGGAGCTGTTTGCCACCTGCTCGGTGGTCTCCAACCATCTGGCCAACAACCCTCAGACCCAAAGGATGCTGACCTACAAGCACTTTTCGTCCATGCTCCCCTACGCCACCTTCCTCAATACGGGACGAGGTGCCCAGGTGGTGGAGGAGGATCTGGTGCGGGCTCTGAGCGAGCGCCCCGACCTCACCGCCGTGCTGGACGTCACCCACCCCGAGCCCTCCCCCGCGGGTCATCCCTTCTACAGCCTCCCCAACTGCTTCATGACCCCCCATATCGCGGGAAGCCTGGGGGGCGAGGTGGTGCGCATGGCCGAGTACATGGTGGACGAGTACGAGCGGCTGACCGCTGGTATCCCTGTGAAGTACGAGGTCACCCTCAAAATGCTGGAGACCATGGCGTAAGCCGTCCCCGCTTTTCCCATGAAGGAATTCCCGCCCGATTCCCGAAGAAAAACACCTACGGGAAGGGATAAAAGTGTTTGCCTTGCTGTAGCGCCCTTTGTTATGGCCGCGGGATCCACCGAAAAAAGAGAAAAGGAAGCGTCACGGCTCCAACCGAGGGCGCTTCCTTTTCGTGTGTCATCAAATTGAGGTTTGTCGGGCTGATGGTTTGTGCTGACCCTTGGGTGTTGCCCTCTCACCCGCCTGCGGCGGGAGCTCCCCCAGAGGGGGAGCCTTTCGCGCCAATCCCAAAGAATCGTGTTTCCCGACAAATGTTTATCCATCGTTCTAAGGCTCCCCCTCTGGGGGAGCTCCGCGAAGCGGTGAGAGGGCAAATAACACGGGCAAGGCACAAACAAACAGTTCGATAAACCCAAATTTGAACATTCTGTACTCGTCCAACCTATTGTATCGCAAAAGGGGGAACCTGTCAATATGAAAAAGTCTCCGCGGAGCCCACGGCGGCACGGTTCTGCTTTTAGGGCGAGGAGCACCGACCGCCCAATCCGCCGCGTCGCAAAATCCCTTCAAAATCCTCCAAATCCCTTGCGCGATCGCCCGAAATATGGTATAATAGGAGCCATCAAGAGAAAAGAGGTACACCCCCATGAAATACGACTTCACCTCCATACTGAACCGCGTCGGCAAGGACGCCCTGGCCGTGGATGCCCTGGGCCAAGGCTGGGCCCCGGGTAAGCCCTGTGAGGGCTTCGACCCCATCCCCATGTGGGTGGCCGACATGAATTTCCCCACCGCCCCCGCGGTGACGAGAGCCATGACCGAGCGCATCAATCACCCCTGCTTCGGCTACTTCGACCCCCGCGAGGAGTATTTCGACGCCATCATAGGCTGGCAGACCGCCCGCAACGGCGTTGTTGGGTTGGAGCGAAAGCACATCGGCTACGAGAACGGCGTGCTGGGCGGTATCCTCTCCGCCCTGGGCACCTTCTGCTCCAAGGGAGACAACGTCCTGCTCAACAGCCCCGTCTACATGGGCTTCATGGGCTCTCTCACCAACGCGGGCTACCGCATCGTGGAAAGCCCCCTGGTCCTTGACGAGAACAATATCTGGCGGCTGGATCTGGCCGACATGGAACAGAAGATCGTGGAGAACCGCATCCACGCCGCCCTGTTCTGCTCTCCCCACAACCCCACGGGGCGGGTCTGGGAGAGATGGGAGATCGAGGCGGTCATGGAGCTGTACCGCAAGCACGACGTCTACGTGGTGTCGGACGAGATCTGGTCGGACATCATCCTGGCGGGGAACAAGCACATCCCCACCCAGTCGGTGAGCGAGTACGCCCGTATGCGGACGGTGGCCCAGTACGCCACCACCAAGACCTTCAGCCTGGCAGGCCTGGTGGGATCCTACCACATCATCTACAACGACCGCATCCGCGACCGCGTGGAGAAGGAATCCTCCCTGTCCCACTACAACAACATGAACGTCCTCTCCATGTACGCCCTCATCGGGGGCTACAGCGACGAGGGAGCCGCGTGGGTGGACGAGCTCTGCGCGGTGCTGACCGAGAATATCGACTACGCCATGGACTACATCAATACCCACTTCAAGGGTGTCAAGGCCGCCCACCCCCAGGGCACCTACATGATCTTCCTGGACTGCAAGGAGTGGATGGAGGCTCACGGCAAGACCCTCCCCGAGCTGGTGAAGATGGGCCACGACGTAGGCGTGGCCTGGCAGGACGGCACGGGCCACGGCGGCACCACCCACATCCGACTGAACGTGGCGTTGCCCCTTGCAAGGGTCAAGGAGGCGTTCGGGCGGATGGATGCATATGTGTTTAACGGTCGGATCAAACATGAATGAGGAGAGAACCAAATGAGCGCAGGCTTTATTTATATTTTGACAAATCCCTCGTTTCCCGAGTATATCAAAATCGGGTATGCGGATAATGTAGAGAACAGACTACAGCAGCTGAATAATAGTGAGTGTATTCCTTTTGCGTTTCGTGTATATGCGACATATGAGGTGGATAAACGCCTGTCAGACTTGAATCTTCATGCCATCATAGATAAACTGAATCCCAATCTGCGTTCGATTGACACATTCAATGGGAAGCAGAGGATTCGGGAGTTCTATGCTATGTCTCCCACGGACGCATACGAGATATTGGAAGCAATCGCGCAAATTAATGATCGTGCCGACCGCCTGAAAAAATGGGATATGACACCCACGGATAAGCAAGCGGAGGAAATCGCTGAAGATGTGAAACTGGCGGTCAAGGAGCGTGCGTCTAACTATACATTCAATTATTGGCAAATTCCTGTGGGCGCGACATTGGTTTATGTGGATGATCCCAGCGTGGCGGTTCGGGTTGTCAGCGATCGAAAGGTAGAATATCATGGAGATACCATGTTCATGACTCCCTTTGTACAGTTGATTACAGGAAACAATAAGTTGATACACGGGCCTGGATATGTAGCACGTCACTTTACCTATAATGGTGAGTTGATTAAGGACATTGAAACAAGGTTGCATTCACAGGAATGAAGTAAGAAAGGAAAAATCATGCGAAAAAACTTCGGCAAGAAAACCTGGCTCTACCCCATGCCCGTCCTCATCATCGGCACCTACGCCGAGGACGGCACCCCCAACGCCATGAACGCGGCCTGGGGCGGCATCTACGACACCAACCTGGTCATGGTCTGCCTCGCTGACGACCACAAGACCACCGAGAACATCAAGAAGACAGAGGCCTTCACGATCAGCTTCGCCACCGCCGACACCGTGATCCCCTGCGACTACGTCGGGCTGGTCTCGGCCAACGATACCCCCGACAAGTTTACCCGCGCGGGCTTCCACGCCGTGAAGAGCGAGTTCGTCAACGCTCCCATCATCGAGGAGCTGCCCATGACCGTGGAGTGTAAGCTCCTGAAGTTCAACGAGGACGGCATTTGCATCGGTGAGATCGTGAATGTCTCGGCTGATGAGAGCATCCTGGACGGGTCGGGCAAGGTGGACGCCAAGGCCCTGAACCCCATCTGCTACGACAGCGTCAGCCACGGCTACTGGACCCTGGGTGAGAAGGTGGGCCAGGCCTTCTCGGACGGGAAGAAGATCAAGTAAGATCACAGGATCAGCCAAAAACCGCAAATTCCAATTGGGACTTGCGGTTTTTGATTATTTGTGCTATAATACAGTTGACTATACACCATCAAAGAAAGAAGATGATCCAGTGCCCCCCGTGACCCCCACCACCCCTGCCGCCGAGGCCCAGTACCGCCGCATGATGGATACCCCCATCCCGCGTCTGGTGACCTCCCTGGCCATCCCCACGGTGATCGGTATGCTCATCACCGTGGTCTACAACACCGCCGACACCTACTTCGTCTCCCAGATCAATAAGTCCGCCTCGGCCGCCGTGGGGGCGGTCTACGCCGTCATGGCCATCATCCAGGCCATCGGCTTCGGCCTGGGGGTAGGCGCGGGCAGTCTCATCAGCCGTAAGCTGGGGGCCAAGGAGAACGAGGCCGCCTCGCGGTACGCCTCCAGCGCATTCTTTGCTGCCGTCCTGGTGGGCGGTGTCATCGCCGTGCTGGGGCTTTCGGTGCTCCAACCCTTCCTGCGCCTGCTGGGCTGTACCGACACCATGATGCCCTACGCCATCCCCTACGCCCGCTTCATCCTCATCGGTGCCCCCATCAGCTGTGCAACCTTCGTCCTCAGCAATGCCCTGCGGAGCGAGGGCTACTCCACCCTGGCCACCGTGGGGGTCAGCTCAGGCGGTATCCTCAACGTCATTCTCGACCCCATCCTTATCTTTGGTTGTGGCATGGGCACGGGCGGTGCCGCGCTGGCCACCGTCATCAGCCAGGCCGTCAGCTTTCTCATCCTGCTGATCATCTTCCTGTCGGGCAAGTCCATCGTCCGCATCAGCCTGCGCCACGTCAGCCGTTCCTTTGCCGATTACCGTCTCATCGTGACCACGGGACTCCCTACCATTTGCCGTCAAGGCCTGGGAAGCGTGGCGGCGGCGGTGCTGAACATCCAGGCCATCGCCTACGGCGGCGACGCGGCGGGGGCGGCCATCACCATCGCGGGAAAGGTCTACGTCCTGGTGCGGAATATCGTCATCGGCTTCGGTCAGGGCTTCCAGCCCGTAGCGGGCTACAACTACGGAGCGGGGAACCGCCGCCGCGCCTGGCAGTCCTTTACCTTTGCCACGTGGGTAGGTTCGGTGGTCTGCGTCCTTTTCGCCGCGGTGACCGTCCTCTTCGCCGAGCCCATCATGTGGTGGTTCTGCGACGACGCCGAGGTGGCCCACGTCGGCATCCGCTACATCTGGCTGTCGGGAGCGGTCATGCCCTTCATGGCCTTCTCTACCTACGTCAACCAGCTCTACCAATGCCTGGGCTTCAAGGGTCAGGCCACCTTCCTGGCCTCCTGTCGTCAGGGCATCTTCTTCCTCCCCGCCGTCCTGCTCCTGCCCCTGGGCCTGCAGACCCTCGGCGTGGTGGCCGCCCAGCCCCTGGCGGATCTTTGCACCTTTGTGGTGTCGATACCCTTCCTGATCCTGTTTTATCGGCGGTACGTGCGGGGGGGACGATGGGATAGGGAGAAGCAACTGAATTGCGGGTTAGCGGGCTGCGACCAAATTCGTAATTCGTAATGCGTAATTCGTAATTCGTAATTGAGGAAGCCTTTCGCTAAAGCGAAAACCGATCATTTGATAATAAAAAAGCTCTATTCTTGAAAATTTATGATCCATCAAAGGAAATTTCGCTATATTGAGCGAGATGATCACTCCCTTACCATAAAGATCACATTTTGCCAACGGCAAAATGTTACATTCATTCCGAATTACGAATTGCGAATTACGAATTAGACCGATAAACTCAAATTCCCCCAAAAACATATTCCACAAAAAGGAGGACCCCAAAATGGACTTCACCACCTTAGCTCTCACCCGCCAATCTACCCGCGCCTACGACCCCGCCCGTCCCGTGGAGGATGAGAAGCTCACCGCCATCCTGGAGATCGCCCGCCTCTCCCCCTCGGCCTGCAACGGCCAGCCCTACCATATCACGGTCTGCCGCGGGGAGGCCGCCGCCAATGTGGCCAAGGCAGTGCAGGGCATGGGCATGAACAGATTCGCCTCGGACGCCCCCATCCTGCTGGTCATCTCCGAGAAGCCCTACGTCCCCACCGCCGCCCTGGGCGCCAAGGCCAAGGGCATCGACTACCGCTCCATCGACATGGGCATCCTCGCCGCCCACGTCACCCTCGCCGCCACCGAGCAGGGGCTGGGCACCTGCATCCTGGGCTGGCTGGACAGCGACAAGATCAAGGATATCTGCCGTCTGGACGGGGACGTGAAGATGGTCATTACCCTCGGCTACCCCAAGGAGGGGGATAAGCTCCGCGAGAAGAAGCGGAAGGAGCTTGCCGAGCTGGTGAGTGAGGTGGAGTGATCCTTTCAAGAAGTATTGTGATTCAAAAGGAGATGGTATTGTCCATCTCCTTTTTTGTTAACAAAGTGTAAATCTTATGTTGCAATCCATGCATGGGCGAGTTTTGACCATACTTATATGGTATAATAAATATAGAGGCATACAAGGGAGGATAACATGAAGAAAAAGATAGCAAACAAAGCGATCATACTTTATGTGCTAAATGTGCTTAAGGCTTATTCGTCAAAAGAATTTCCAGTAAGTCAGAGCGCGATATGCAATTACCTGAACGATATTCATGTGCCGTGCGATAGAAAAACCATAGGGAGAAATATTGTCTACCTACAAACATATGGGTATCCCATTATTAAGATCTCCGGAAAAGGGTTTTACCTAGACATGGAAAGAATGCAAGAAATCGACGATATGTTGATCAAATAATGTTTATCAAAAATACACATACAAAGGAGTCAAAACATGAACGCAAATGAAATTAAGAACATGCTTGATCGGTACAATTCTGGAGACACAAATCGTTCGTTTGTAATGGGTGCGCCTATGCATTACCAAAACGAATACATACGTGTCGTTCGGCTTGACAGTTCGAACAAGTGGATCGGATATGACGACATGTCCAAAATGTGGAGCGTGATCTTTGATAAGCGAAAGAGTTTCGTTCACTTGAAGAATTATCAAGAATTACGAAGAGTGATCGACGTGGAGGTCACCCCTGTGACTCGTGGGAGCATCAAAGGATTCTACGGATTGCGTATTCGCGGAATGAAGAATAACCCCAGTGAAGAGATTGTTAGAATTATTTTGGATTATATTTTTGAAGAGTAAGTGTCTTGACGAGAAATTGAAAAAAGTTCGTAGAGTATTACATAAGCCTACAAGTTGTACAGCAGAAAGAATGCTTATAGCAAGGAGCCTCTTATGTCCCATTTGATTCGACCATCCTTCTCACTTTTGTTTCTTGTTCTCCTCATAAGTAACCTTCTGATTGCCTGCACCCCCACCCCCACCCCCGAAGCCTCCACCCCCGACCCCGCCGAGACCCAATGGCTCAACATGAACACCGACTACCCCGTCCCCTCCGCCCCGCCGGCAGGCCTCCCCGCCGAGGAGGGCAAGCCCGTCAAGGTCATCCTCCTTCTGGGCCAGAGCAACGCCACGGGCAGCTCCATCTGCGCCTACCTCAAGGACAATATCGGTGAGGAGGCCTACGCCGTCTACGAGAAGGGCTTTGAGTCGGTGCGGATCAACTACTGCCTGGACGACCACAACGCCACCTCAAACGGCGCGTTCGTCCCCGTGGACATGACCTGCGGCGCGACCAACGGCTTCTTCGGCCCCGAGGTGGGCATGGCCGAGGTGCTGGCCGCTGCCTACCCCGAGGAGACGGTCTACATCCTCAAGTACACCATGTCGGGCTACTCCCTCCACCACCATTGGCTCTGCGCGGGAGACCGCGGCTCGGTCTACGAGGCCTGCATGGCCTTTGTCACAACCCACCTGGACAACCTCCGCGCTCACGGCGCCGATCCCCGGGTGGGGGTCATTTGCTGGATGCAGGGGGAGTCGGATACCACCGACTTCAAGGCCGCCCACTACTACGATAACCAAGTGGCCTTCGCCTCCTACCTCCGCGAGGATCTGGCATCCTACGCCGCCGAGGGAGGCATCCATTTCGTGGACGCGGGCATCTCTGACAGCCCCTACTGCGAGCCCGCCTACCCCACCGTCAACGCGGCCAAGGAGCAGTTCTCGAAGCTCTCCCCCCTGAACCACTACTTCTCCACCATCGACCTGGGCTTCACCATCCATAAGGAGCCCGAGGGAGACCCCGACTGGGGCCACTATGATTCGGTCTGGGAGCTGGAGCTGGGACGGGTCTTGGGGCGGATGGCGGCGGAGATCATGAACGGCGACTGACCCGCCAAGGGTGAGCGAGCCGTCGGAATTTGAAGGAAAAATAGGGCAAACATTCAAACGGACTCCCAAAATACCACCGCTTTGGACTAATTTGGGCGCAAATATGAAGTTTTTTTGAAAAAATATTTTAAATTCTCTTGACATTGTGAAAAAAAGTTGTATACTTATATATGTATTTTTAATAGGAGGTACTTCATCATGAAGCTTACCAAGGCATTTGCCGTGATCCTGGCGCTCGTCTTCTGTCTCAGCGCCTTCGCCGCTTGCAGCGGCCCCGTGAACTATGCAGAGAATAATACCGAATTCGTCATCGGTGTGTCCGGCCCCCTGACCGGCGGTGCCGCCATGTACGGTATCGCTGTCGCCAACGCCGCCCAGATGGCCGTGGACGAGATCAACGCCGCCGGCGGTCTGAACGGTGTCAAGTTCAAGCTGGTCGCCATGGACGACAAGCACGACGCCACCCTCATCTCCACCAACTACTCCGCTCTGTACGAGGGCGGTATGCAGGTCTCTCTGGGTACCGTGACCACCGCTCCCGGTCTGGAGTTCAAGAACCTGTCCGCAGACGACAACGTCTTCTTCCTCACCCCCTCCGCCTCGGGTGACGACATCCCCACCAATCCCAACGGCTACCAGATGTGCTTCGCCGACGGTAACCAGGGTAAGGTCGCCGCTGAGTTCGTCAACGCCAACTACAAGGGCCAGACCATCGGCGCCTTCTACAAGTCCGACGAGGCTTACTCCAAGGGTATCTACGATCAGTTCAAGGCTAACCTGGACGCTTCCGTGACCGTGGTCGAGACCAACTTCACCGACGCCAACACCTCGGACTTCTCCACCCAGATCGACACCCTGAAGAACTGCGGCTTCATCTTCATGCCCACCTACTACACCCCCGCCTCCCTGTTCATGACCCAGGCCAAGGACATCCTGGCCGCTGACGCCGTGTACTACGGCTGCGACGGCTTCGACGGCATCGACAACATCGACGGCTTCGATATCACCACCATCCCCCAGAAGGTCACCATGCTGTCCCACTTCAACTCCAAGGCAACCGACGGTATGGCCAAGGAGTTCATCGACAAGTACGTGGCCCGCTTCGGTGCCGACACCCTGAACCAGTTCGGCGCGTCTGCCTACGACTGCGTGTACGCCATCTACGGCGCCATGAAGAAGGCCGTGGACGAGGGTAAGGACATCCCCGTGACCATCAGCGCCTCCGACCTCTGCGAGATCCTCAAGGAGCAGTTCAACGGCGGCTACACCCTGGCCCAGGGCGTCACCGGCGAGAACATCAAGTGGGAGACCACCGGCTACGTCAACAAGGGCGCGATCCAGTACGTCATCAAGGAGGCCAACCAGGCTGAGTAAGCCCGTCGGCCTGTCACGCACAATCGAACAGAATAGCTGCATATATCGGCCCGCACCCCCCGCGGAGTCGGTATATGCAGTTATGGCTTTTTATTGCGGAGTTGATTCGGTGTGATTTCACCCGAAAAACTCCCTTGTAAGGAAGAATTATGGAACTGTTTTTATCCACTCTGATCAACGGCCTGAGCCTGGGCGGCATCTACGCCATGATCGCTCTGGGCTACACCATGGTCTACGGCATCGCCAAGATGCTGAACTTTGCCCACGGTGACATCATCATGGTCGGCGGTTACATCATCTACGTGTTCATGGCCCTGAACAACCCCCTGCTGGCCATCTTCATGGCGGTGGTGGGCTGTGTCCTTCTGGGTATCCTCATCGAGAAGGTGGCCTACAAGCCCCTGCGCGGAGCCTCCCCTTTGGCGGTGCTCATTACCGCCATCGGCGTCAGCTACCTGCTCCAGAGCCTGGCCCAGATCATCTTTGGCTCGGCCAATAAGATGGTCACGGTCTACGATTTCGGCTCGGTCACCATCCTGGGGGTCCCTATGCAGGTCTCGGCTCTCGTGACCCTGGGCGTTACCGTGGTGGTCATGGCCGCCCTGACCCTGTTCATCAAGTACACCCGCCTCGGCCGCGCCATGATCGCCGTCTCCGAGGACAAGGGCGCCGCCCAGCTCATGGGCATCAACGTCAACGGCATCATCACCATCACCTTCGCCATCGGCTCGGCCCTGGCGGCTCTGGCGGGTCTTTTCTACCTGCTCAAGGCTCCCAGTATCTCCTCGACTCTGGGTGCCATGCCCGGTATCAAGGCCTTTACCGCCGCCGTCATTGGTGGTATCGGCTCCATCCCCGGGGCTATGCTGGGCGGTATCCTTCTGGGTATGGTGGAGTGTATCTCCTACAAGATCACCGCCATCGCCCCCTACACCGATGCCATTGAGTTCTCCATCCTCATCATCATTCTGCTGGTCCGTCCTACGGGCTTCCTCGGCAAGAAACGGAGGGAGAAGGTATGATGTTCAAGAAGTTCAACCTCAACCACTATATCAACTATATTGTCATCGGCATCCTCACGGTGGTCCTGTCGGTCATCACCATGACGGGGGGCCGCCTGGACAGCTCTCTGCTGTTTTTGCTGGAGAAGATCGCCATCAGCATCATCCTGGCGGTGTCCCTGTCTCTGGTGGTGGGCTTCCTCGGTGAGCTTTCCCTGGGCCACGCGGGATTTATGTGCGTGGGTGCCTATATCGGCGGTAAGGTGGCGGCTCTTCTGGAGGACTCTCTGGGCAATGGCCTGCCTACCTTCCTCATCGCCCTCCTGGTGGGCGGCGGTGTGGCCGCGGTCTGCGGGATCATCATCGGTATCCCCGCCCTGCGTCTGCGCGGTGACTACCTGGCCATCGTGACCCTGGCCTTCGGCGAGATCGTCAAGTCCCTGTTCCAGAACACCTCGGACGAGACCTTCGGCGGTGCCCTGGGTCTGCCTACCCCCCGCTTTGACAAGAAGTACCTCTTCATCATCGCCTTCGTGCTGGTGCTCATCACCCTGGCAGTGGTGCAGAACTTCATCCGCTCCAAGCACGGCCGCGCCGTCACCGCCATCCGCGACAACGAGATCGCGGCCCGCGCCAGCGGCATCAACGTCACCAAGTACAAGCTGTTGGCCTTCACCCTGTCCGCCACCTTCGCGGGCATCGCGGGTGTTTTGTACAGCTTCAGCAACTACACCGTCCAGAGCGCCAAGTTCGGCTACAACTACTCCATCGAGATCCTGGTCATGGTGGTGCTGGGCGGTATGGGCAGCATCAACGGCTCCATCATCGCCGCCGCGCTCATCACCTTCCTCAACACCAAGCTTGCCACCGTGCTGACAGGGGATCTGGCGGTCCTGCAGAACCTGCTCTACGCCCTGATCCTCATTGTCATCGTGATCTACAACAACGCCCCCGCCCTCAAGAGCTTCCGCGACCGCTACAGCCTGAGCGTCCTGTGGAAGAAGCTCATACGCCGCAAGCACGACCCCGCCACCCACAAGGACGACGAGGCCAAGTGGGACGTGGTGCCTACCAAGATCGAGATGAACGAGGTCTTGTCTATCGACGTGGTGCCCCCCGAGGCCAAGGGCAATACAGGAAACGGAGGGGATGACTGATGGCAGACTATATTCTCGAAACCAAGGACCTGGGTATCTCCTTCGGTGGTCTGAAGGCCGCCCAGAACGTCAATATCCGCATTAAAAAGAATCAGATCTACGGTCTCATCGGCCCCAACGGCGCGGGCAAGACCACAGTCTTCAACCTCCTGACGGGGGTCTATAAGCCCACCGCCGGTACCTTCTACCTGGACGGCGAGGAGCTGAAGGGCCTGCCCCAGGACAAGATCAACCACAAGGGCATCGCCCGTACCTTCCAGAACATCCGCCTGTTCAACAACATGACCGTGGTGCGTAACGTCATGGTGGGACTCCACGACCAGCCCGAGTTCAAGTGCTCGGTTCTGGAGACCATCCTCCGCCTGCCCCGCCACTTCAAGGTGGAAAAGGCCATGCGGGAGCGGGCCAAGGAGCTGCTCCGCATCTTCGACCTGGAGGAGGAGCGCAACAATCTGGCCTGCAATCTGCCCTACGGTAAGCAGAGAAAGCTGGAGATCGCCCGCGCCCTGGCCACAAACCCCAAGCTCCTGCTCCTCGACGAGCCCGCGGCGGGTATGAACCCCCACGAGACCGAGGATTTGGTCAAGACCATCCGCTTCATCCGCGACAACTTCGACATGACCATCCTGCTCATCGAGCACGATATGAAGTTCGTGGCGGGGCTCTGCGACGAGATCACGGTGCTGAATTTCGGTACGGTTCTGGCCGAGGGCGACACCAAGACCGCCTTGAACGACCCCGAGGTCATCAAGGCCTACATCGGAGGGTAAGACCATGGCAATGCTGGAAGTTAAGAATCTGGAAGTTTACTACGGCGTGATCTGCGCCCTGAAGGGCATCAGCTTTGAGGTCAACCAGGGGGAGATCGTCACCCTGATCGGTGCCAACGGCGCGGGCAAGACCACCACCATGCAGAGCGTGGTGGGACTCATCCCCAAGCGCGGCGGCAGCATCACCTTCGACGGCCGCGACATCACCAAGACCCCCTGCCACAAGATCGTCCATTTGGGCATGACCCAGGTCCCCGAGGGCAGACGCATTTTCCAGGAGCTGACGGTCTACGAGAACCTGCTCATGGGCGCGTACTCCATTAAGGACAAGTCGGGCTTCAAGAACGATCTGGACGCCATCTACACCCGCTTCCCCCGTCTCCACGAGCGCAAGAACCAGATCGCGGGGACGTTGTCGGGCGGTGAGCAGCAGATGCTGGCCATGGGCCGCGCCATTATGAGCCACCCCAAGCTCCTCATGCTGGACGAGCCCTCCATGGGCCTGTCCCCCCTGCTGGTGGATCAGGTCTTTGAGATCATCAAGGACATTAACCGCGACGGCACCACCGTCCTTCTGGTGGAGCAGAACGCGGGCAAGTCCCTGGCCATTTCCGACCGCGCCTACGTGCTGGAGAACGGCAGCATCGTCCTGTCGGGCACCGGTGCCGAGCTGGCGGCCAGCGAGATGGTCAAGAAGGCTTATCTCGGCGGTTGACCTGAACAAAAAGATAAGAACGCTACGGCCATCCAACCGTAGCGTTCTTTCTATTCAGGAACAGAGGATTACTCCGCCATCCCCGTCTCCGCGGTCTTAGCCGCTCCCACGATCCCCGCGTCGCCAAACAGCTTGGCGATGCGGATATCGGTCTTGGCCATGTGCTTGTTGTAGTCGTTGTGAGCGAAATACTCCTTGATGGGCACAAGCAGAGTCTCCCCCTCGCGGCTGATGCCGCCGCCGATGGAGAGGATCTCGGGCTGGAGGATGTTGACGATGGAGCAGATGCCCTCGGCCACGTACTCGATGTAGCGGTCACGGACGGCGATGGCGGCGGGATCCCCGGCCCTCGCGCACTCAAAGGAGGTGCGGCCGTTGACCTTGCCGTGCTTGGCGGCGTACTCGTTCATCATGGACTCGGGATGGGCCTCCATGGCGGCCTTGGTCTGGTTGATGAGCGCCGTCACCGAGGCGTAGGCCTCCAGACAGCCCTTACGGCCGCAGGTGCAGGGCTCACCACCGAAGACCAGGGTCTGGTGACCGATCTCGGCGCCCGCGCCGTTGAAGCCCGACCAGACCTTGCCGTTCAGGATGATACCGCCGCCCACACCCGTACCCAGGGTCATGAAAACGAAGCTGTCCGCGCCCTCGCCGTAGACGGCGTACTCACCCAAGGCGGCGGCGTTGGCGTCGTTCTCCAGAAAGACGGGCAGGTCGATGTACTTGCGGAATTCCTCAGCCATGGGGACGTGATCCATGACGATGTTGTTGGAGTAGACCACCACGCCGCTCACCTTGTCGATGGTGCCGGGACAACCAATGCCCACGGCGGCGACCTCCTCCAGAGAGTGGCCCGCGTCGGCCACCACCTTTTTGGAAAGGTCTGCCATGTCACGGATAATCTCGCTCCAGTGGCGCTCCTTGACGGTGGGGACGCTGTCGCTGTGCAGGATCCTGCCCGCATCGTCCACCAGACCGATGGCGATGTTGGTGCCGCCCAGATCAATACCGATATAATACATGATTTATTCTCCTTTTCTGTGGGTCGGTAAGATACAAAGATACAAGATACGAGATAGACGGGAAGCGTTTTTATCTTGTATCTGCCGAGCTTGCTCGGCTGTATCTTGTATCTCAAGCCTTTCCCGATATGGTTGATTTACTTGGCTCTCGACAGGATCATCTCGCAATTTCCCTTGACCGCAAAGGACTTTTCCTGAGCAGGGATAAAGAGGGTATCACCCTTGGCAAAGTCCAGCTCACCGCCGTCATAGACGAGGGTACCCTCCCCCTCGGTGACGGTCAGGGCGGTGAAGCTCTCGCCGCTGGCGGTGACGGTGCCTTCACCCGAGAAGCGCAGACGGCGCACCTCGAAGTAGCCGCATGCGGCCAGCAGCACGTCAGCCCCGTCGGGAATCTCGGGCAGGGCGGGGGACTTTTTCAGATCCGAGACGGCCAGAGCCTTCTCCACGTGGAGGGGGCGGAGGTTGCCGTTCTTGTCTCTGCGGTTGTAGTCGTAGACGCGGTAGGTGGTGTTGGAGTTCTGCTGGATCTCGCAGATGAGGATGCCCGCGCCGATGGCGTGGACGGTTCCCGCGGGGATGAAGAACACGTCGCCGCGCTTCACGGGCACGCGGTTGAGGATGTCGGTCAGTCGGCCCTCTTTAATGGCGGTCTCATACTCCTCGCGGGTGGTGTCCCGGGCGAAGCCGTAGTAGAGAACCGCGCCCTCGTCGCAGTCCAGAATGTACCACATCTCGGTCTTGCCGTACTCCCCCTCATGCTCCAGCGCGTACTCGTCGGAGGGGTGCACCTGCACCGACAGGTCGCCCTTGGCGTCGATGAGCTTGATGAGGAGAGGGAAGTAATCGTACTTGCCACAGGCGGTGCCCAGGGCCTCCTTGCCGATGGCATTGACGTAGTCGGTGAGAGTCAGCCCCGCGTAGTCGCCCGTGGTGACGACGCTCTGGCCGTCCTTATGGGCGGACAGCTCCCAGCTCTCGGCCAGGGGGGTCATGTCGGTGTGCTTGTTGAATTCGGTCTTCAGCCGCTCGCCCCCCCAGAGGTAGTCCTTGAAGGCGGGGGAGAGCTTGACGGGGTGCAGCTTGCTCATGAATGTTGGTGTTCCTTTCAAATGGTAAGATCAGTTGCCCGAGACGGTGCGGCCGTCGGGGTAGGTAATGGTGAAGGTCTCGGCGTCGAAGTCGCACTCCACCACGGTGCCGTCCGAGAAGGTAGAGCGGCGGCGGCGGGGATGGCCGTCGATCAACTCATGGGAGGTCAGCTCGCAGAGAGCCACGCGGCGGTTGAACTCCAGGGCGATCTTACCGAACTCCACGTCCTCGGCGGAGGCATCAATGTCATAGTAGATGGTACCGCCCGTCAGCAGCGCCCAGTAGAGCCCGCGGTCGGTTCCCGCGATGCCCCAGCCGCCCTTGCCGCGAAGACCGAACCAAGGGGTCACGAGACAATCGTGGTAGACCAGGCTGAAGAAGGGAATGGGAATGCCCACGTTGTCGGCGGTGGGATCACCCCAGTCGGTGGTGTAGAAGGGAGCATGGTGGCACAGAGCCAATGCGCCCATGGTGAAGCCTACAGGCTCCTCGGAGGAGGGAATAATGCCTCTGTCGGTGAGGAAGCTGAAGCAACGAACGCGGGCCTCGGCGCACTCCTCGCGGGTCATGAGGTGGTTGGGGTTGAAGCACTCGTCCAGCTCCACCACCGAGAACACGTCCAGGTAAGAGCCGTCCAGCTGGATGCCCAGACGCTCAAACTCGTTGTAGTTGCGGCGCACGTAGTCCAGAGCCAGCTTGGCGCACAGGAAGCTGTGGGGGCCGCCGTTCCAGAAATCGTGGTAGGGATGTCCGCCGTCGATGTACATCAGGGCGTTGTCCAGATCGAAGGAGGGAGCATCGTAGTAGTAATCGCGGTACTGATCGTGGATACCGAAGTAGAAGCCCAGCTCGGTGCAGGTCTCCTGCAGGGCCTTCATGCCGGCGGCACCGCCCGCGCCCTCATGGACGGGGAAGGGATCGGGATGGAGGTTATCATACCCCTGCTTACCCCAGCCGTCCAGATGCAGGTAGGCCTTCTCAACGCCCTTCTTTTTCAGCTCGGTGAGCATACGGCCGGTCTCGGAAAAGGGGCAGTTGTAGTCGTTGTTCTCGGGGTGGTCGGGATCGTAGAAGTGGGAGGCGGGATGGATGTGAACGGCGGTGCCGGTATGTACCACGGGACAGCCGATGAGGTACTCCACCTTGGGGTTGCGGGTGATCTTTTCCTGCAGGGTGATCAGCTCTCCCCGCTCGGAGATGTAGGCGCGGTAGAGCTTGGCGACGGTGTTGAAGTCGCCCTCGGGGAAGAAGGAGTACAGGACCGAGCGGGCATAGTTCATCTTGCCCAGAGAGGTGATGAAGTAGGGCTGGATCTCGTCGCCCACCACGCTGTAGCGGCCGTCGTAGGGGGTCTCCACGATGGCGGCGTAACCGCCGTTCCCCTTGCGGATCTGACCGTACACGGGAATGTAGGCATCACGCTCGTAGAGGAGACCGTCGTGGAAGGTGTACTTGTGCCCCGCGGGGATGATGGCTCCCTGCATACGGGGCAGGACGGTGTAGCCCTCGCCCTCGGCCACGTCGAAGCTCATGCGGGGAGGATAGGCCAGCGCGGCGATCTCCCCCATGCCGTCCTCGGTGACTCTTGCCTCGGCCTTGACCATGCCGGTGTCGGGGTTGACGGACACCTCGGTGGAGACGACGTAGGGGTAGAGCTTGCCCTCGGCATCGCGGAGATTCTTGTATACGGCGCGGACACCCTTGGAAACGCCGGTGTCGTGGACGGAGCTTTCGCAGTCGCCGTCGGTGAGGATCAGGGCCGTTTTGTCGCTCAGCACCAGGAAGGGCTTGTTGCTCCAGGACCAAGAAATGTCGGTGCCTTGGAGGGTGACGGTCAGCTCGCAGGCTTCGGGGACGTAATCCAGAGTCAAATGGGAGGCTTCGATGCGGTAATTCATGGCAGTACCTCACTTTTTTGGATTGTGGCTTTATTATACCATATCGGAAGGATTTTCGCAAGGGGGATTCGGGAAAAACCGTGCACGGGGAATCACTTTTTCTTTTGGGTCAGATCAAAGCTCACCCCCGTGAGAAAGGCCGCCATCTCGTCGGAGGCGGTGCCGTCCAAGGCCACCGTGACCCAATGGCTCTTGTTCATGTGGTAGGCGGGAAACACCCCCGCTTCCCGCACAAGGGAGGGGATCATCTCGGGGGAGACCTTGAGATTGACCACGTCAATCAGGCCCTCTCCCGCCAGTCCCAGCTTCCCGCGGGGGATGCGCATGGCAATGGCGAACCACTTGCGGTTGCCCGCGTGACGGAATACGGCGGTGACGAAGTCCTCCTCAAAGGGGTAGTCGGGGACGACGCTGTAGGTGTCGGCGATGTGGGCAAAAAGCTCGGCGCGGGTCATGGCAGTCTCCTTTCGGGTGAGATGGCCTTATTATAGCATATTTGGATGAATTTTTCAACAGGGGAAGGGAACCATATGACCATGATTCGGTCAAACAACACCGAACGATTCTTGACAATCCCTTGTATCTGTGCTATAATCAATTTGACGCAATTAAATAAAGCCAAATCAAAAGGAGGAGGAATATGAACGTATACGATTTTCAGGTCAAGGCGCGGGACGGAAGCACCGTTTCGCTGGAGGGCTACCGCGGGAAGGTGCTTCTCATCGTCAACACCGCCACAGGCTGCGGCTTCACCCCCCAGTACGACGAGCTGCAGGCCCTCTACACCGCCTACGCCGAGCAGGGCTTTGAGATCCTGGATTTTCCCTGTAACCAGTTCGGGGAGCAGGCTCCGGGCAGTGACGAGGAGATCCACTCCTTCTGCACGGGCCGCTTCGGCATCACCTTCCCCCAGTTCGCCAAGGTGGAGGTCAACGGGGAGAACGCCATCCCCCTGTACAAATGGCTCACCGAGAACACCGAGTTCGGGGGCTTTGGCAAGTCCCCCATGGCCCTCGTGCTCTCGGGGGTGGTGAAGAAGACCGACCAGGACTACAAGAACAACGGCAAGGTGAAGTGGAACTTCACCAAGTTCCTCATCGACCGCAACGGCGAGATCGTCGGCCGCTTTGAGCCGACGGACATGAAGAGCCTGAAGGCGGCTATCGAGGCTTGCCTGTAAGGAAGGAGACACGGGTCATGAAAATCGCGGTACGCTACTACACCCGCTCGGGAAATACGCAGAAGCTGGCCGAGGCGGTGGCGTCGGCGGTGGGGGTCGAGGCCCTGTCCGTCAGCGAGCCCCTGACTGAGCCTGTGGACATCCTGTTTTTGGGCTGCTCCTACTATGCCTTCGATGCCGACGAGTCGGTCAAGTCCTTCATCACCGCCAACGCTCCGCGGATCGGTCGGGTGGTCTGTATCGGCACCTCGGCCATGATGAGGTCCATGAAAAAGCCCATCCGAAGGGTAGCGGACGGCGTGGGCGTGACCGTGGCGGAGGAGGAATTCCACTGCCGCGGCGAGTTCGGAAAATTCCACCGCGGCCGCCCCAACGGGGAAGACCTGCAAGGAGCCGCCGAGTTTGCCAAGGAGTTGGTCGGTTGACCGGTCGATCGGGGGACAGCGTAACGGCTGTCCTCCTTTTCTTATGGGATCCAAATCTGGGTTTATCGGTCTGACGGAACAGAGTGAAATCGGGTAGGGTGGCTACTCATCCGTCACGCTTCGCGTGCCACCTTCCCTCACAAGGGAAGGCTTTCGTAGTATGTCTTTCGTTCTCCTAAATCCGAAAACATACTGATACTTATAGGTTTTTAGCTTAGCGAGAAGCACACTGCATGAGCCTTCCCTTGTGAGGGAAGGTGGCACGCCCGAAGGGCGTGACGGATGAGTAGCCACCGAGAAACATACGGATCTGTTCTGTCAAACAGTTCGATAAACCCCAATTTTTCGCAATTATGCGATCACCTATTTTGAAAAGGTTGCTTTTTCGTAGAAAGTGTGGTATAATAGAGCAAAACCGAAAGGATCTGCCGCGTATGCCTGAAACGACCCGGACCGTGTTCCTGCGTATGATTTCCCGCCCCGAAGAGCGTGAGACCGTCCTCTCGCGTTTGGATGAGCTTTGTCGGGTCTATGAGATGACCTACACGGTCACCCAAGACGAGACCTACTGGAAGATCCCCGACAGGATGGAGACCGCAATAGAGCTTTTGAACTGCCCGACGCTGAATTATGAGAAATGGAGTCGATTCTACCACAGCTTGTTCGGATGTGAATTCACCATCCGATGGGAACCCGACGAAGCCATCTGCCTCCATACCGATCCCTCCGTCCCGCAGGAGAGCCTCTGGGCGTATCTGCACATCCCCTCCCCCTGCTTTTGGCCGAAGCCTTCCAAGGATATTCGCCATTGAACCGACAAAAAATCTGAAACGCAAAGGAGCCCCCACCATGTCCGAATTTCTCGAAACCCTCCGCGCCATATCCCCCATCCTCGTCTGCCTCCTGGTCTGCGCCGCCAAGATCGTGGAGATCACCATCCAGTCCCTCAAGACCTGCATGATGGTCAAGGGCCAACGCCTCAAGGCCGCGGGCCTGGGCTTCATTGAGTGCACCATCTGGGGTCTGGTCATCTCCACCCTCATCGGTACCCTCGGAGACAACCTCCTTCTGCTGGTCTTCTACTGCATAGGCTACGCCACGGGCCTGTTCCTGGGCTCTACCCTGGAGAGCAAGATCGCCCTGGGCACCTCCAACCTGGAGCTGATCGCCTCGGACGAGAGCACCGCCAAGATCACCGCCTACCTGAAAGAAAACGACCGCGGCTACACCGTCTTCGAGGGCCACGGCTCCAAGGAGAAGATGAACATGATCTTCGTGGTCCTCCCCCGCAAGGAGACCCCGCAGGTGCTGAAGGAGATCCGCAAGTCCTGCGACGGTAAGGTCTTCGTGGCCGTGTCCGAGGTCAGTAAGTACGCGGGCGGCTACGGGATGGTCAAGTAACTGACTGTTCATATCCTTCGGCGAAGATTCCCCCCGCGGCGATGACGTTCGGGCAGGAAAGGCTCTCCCTCAGGGAGAGCTGTCGCCGCAGGCGGATGAGAGGGCGTTCTCCCGCGAATGGCCCTCTCCCTTTCCGCCTCCCCGCCGCCGCTTTTTCGGGGGGTATTGACAAAACCGAAAAAATATGCTATACTGTACATACCGCCGGATCGCGGCACGTATACTATAGGTATAGGCTTGCATAAGGGCAAGCGTTTCTACAAACCACCCGTGAATGGTTGACTACCGGTTGTATCAGACCGTGTAGTCATTTTTTATTCTGTTCGATCATCCGAGAAAGGAGCATCACATGAAGCTGTACATAGACGGAACCGAGATCATCCCCGCGCCCGAGCAGTCTCTCTACGAGATCGTAAAGGAGATGGGACTTCTGAAAGGAAGCCTTGCCGCCGACCCCATTGCCGCCAAGATCGCGGGACGGGTCTTCACCCTCAACTATATCCCCCTTCGCCAAAAGGACCTCACCCCCGACCGCACCTCCATGCGCAAGGCCATGGCCGCCTCGGGAGGCCGCGTCAAGCTCCTCCGCTACGCCGACCACGAGGGCCGCGACGTCTACACCCGCACCGCCCAGTTCATCCTGTTTCTGGCCATCCGCCGCCTCTGGCCCGCCGCCACCGCCAAGATGACCTGCACCGTGGGGACGGGGACCTACATCCGCGTGGACGGGGTGCCCGAATTTTCGGTGAACGCCCTCCGCCGTGAGGTGGATGCCATCGTGGCCGCCGATACCCGTCTCCTCCGCCGCCGTATCCCCACCGCCGAGGCCATTGCCTACTACGCCGCCCTCGGCCAGACCGATAAGGCCCGCCTCTTTGCCTACCGCCAAAAGGACACGGTGGATATCTACAGCGACGGGGACTTCATGGAGTACTACCACGGCGAGCTGGCCCCCGCAACGGGGTACCTCCGCGCCTTTGACCTCCGCCCCGCCCCCGAGGGCTTCGTCTTCATCTACCCCGACGGCAAGAACCCCGACCGCGTGTCGGATTTTTGCGAGCAGCCCCACTTTCTGCAGGTCTGCACCGAGGGCAAGCGTTGGGGCGAGCTCATGCGGTGCGAGACGGTGGCCGACCTCAACGAGCTGACCGACACCGAGGGGCATAAGGGTCTGCGGGAGCTGATCCGCGTCAACGAGGCCCTCCACGAAAAGAGCTTTTCCCGTATCGCCGACGCCATCTGCGAGCGGGGAGCGCGGACCGTCCTGCTGGCGGGCCCCAGCTCCTCGGGCAAGACCACGTCGGCCAACCGCCTCGCCACCCAACTGCGGGTCCACGGCAAAACCCCCGTCCTCATGAGCCTGGACGACTACTACGTGGACAGGGATCAGATCCCTCCCGAGCCCGA